>CAZUGK010000010.1:0-52188 GCA_964619815.1 uncultured Clostridiaceae bacterium
AATCACTTCCATAAATAGCTTAATATCCTGAGTAATGCTGCTCAGGATATTACCTTGCTCCCGTTTTGGCAAATACAACCCATACGGTTTTTAACAATATCTTTATATCCAACCATATTGACCAATTATCAATATAACTCGTATCCAGCCTTACAATCTCTTCGAAATCCTCCAGCGCATTTCTGCCATTTACCTGCCACATTCCCGTGATTCCCGGCTTTATACTTATTCTACGCCTATGGTAGTTTTCATAGCCTCTCACTTCATCTACAGTAGGAGGCCTTGTCCCAACCAAACTCATATCTCCTTTAAGCACATTCCAGAACTGCGGGAGTTCATCTATACTGGTAGATCTTATAAACTTACCTATTTTTGTTATTCTCGGGTCATCCTTCATCTTAAATAAATGACCCTTCATCTCATTGTATCTCATAAGCTCTTTTTTCCGCTCTTCCGCATCAGTGTACATGGATCTGAATTTGTAGCATTTAAATATTCTTCCGTTCCTGCCTACCCTGTCCTGTCCAAAAAAGATAGGCCCTTTATCTTCTAACCATATAGCAGGACCGATAAATATTAATGCAATACCAGTAATAAGCAGACCTACAAGTGCACCAAGAATATCCATTATTCGCTTTATAAATATTTGAACATCGCTTAAAGCTACGGTATAAAAGCTCAGCACCGGCAAAGTCCCTATCTGACTTACCGTAGTTTTTGCCAGCTTCAAGTCGTATAAATCCAGAAGCATACTTGCAGTTATACCCATTTCTTCACATTCCAGCACATACCTTTCTACTTCACCAATATAGTCTTTCGGCAGTGCAAAAACTACTTCATCTATGTAATTTTCTTTGATTATATCAACTAGGCTGTCTATTCTACCAAGTACCTTTCCATACTTAAGCTTATGGTCATTGTCAACCTGGATATACCCTATAATCTCAATAGGCAGTTCAGGATGCGTCTTTATATACTGGGTGAACTTGTCGGCCAGATGCTCGTTGCCTGCAACAACAACCCTTCTATATGCTTTCTTCGTCTTTGACCTGATTTTATACCTCAGCTTCAGTGCTAGCCTGGAGCCAAATACAAGTAAAAATTCAATAATTGCGAAAACGCCGTAAAATAATCTACTGAAAGAGTTATCGCCCATAAAATAAAAGGTACCCACAATAAACATAATTCCCATAAAAACAGACAAGGAGGTTCGCAATACAAGGCCAAGTATGGTCCTGCGCAGATCATATACTCCAAGAACCTTAAAAAGCATCGGGAACAGCGGAATTATAAGCCATAACAGCCATATATACTTGTTTATAGGCTGCAGATTTCCAAACTTTCCAATAAAATAATTATCTCTTATGTGATAGGCACTTAAATATGCAACGACTGTAAGAAACACATCAAAAAAACCTATAATACTCTGTCTTACCTCATTTATCCGACTGTGCATTTGTCTGCCCCCCAATACTCTATCTAGTCATAACTAATTTTAGCATATATTTGATGAAAGTTAAATAATTGGTAGAATCTTATATTGAATCGTCTATTAATCCAATGCCGGTATATATATAGACATGTAAGTATCTACATTTATGCTGTCAACCACTTCATTATTATTTAAATCGTATACCACAATATTTAATCCTCTTCTATTCTTTGAATACTCAACACCATCAATTTTGATGCTTGATATATTACCCTTCAAATATCCTACACTTGACAGTTCCAAGTTGAAAGGAAGGGCAAAATCTCCCAACATATCACCCCTCTTATATGTCTTATTAATTTTATCCGGTTGTAGATCCTCAAAAGCGCTTAGGCCTTCTATTCTTCCCCCAATTGCAGCATAGCTGTAGCGAAGCTTCCCTCTTAAATCTCTCTTTAATCCCAGTTTTCTAATAGCATCCATTGTATCTGCGTCTATAGTTCTGCTTCCTTCATCTTTAATTGAAAGTATAGCAATTTGATTATCCTTTATGCTGCTCAAATATGCAGCCAGCTTAAAGCCATCAGTTTTGACCTCTCCCAATGCAATCTTAGTCTTTGATATATCCTTATCGTCCGTTGCACTCAAATAGAAGCTCAAGTCATATTTGGTATCTTCACCTTCGAAGGGAAATACCACCTCATAATCCTTCCCCGGTTCCCAGGTACTTGTCTTAGGTTCAATCATACGTGGAACCGTAAAGCTGTTATATCCACCCTCAATATATTGTGCGTTGTTTATATTTGGGTTTCTCGCAATAATATTCAACACATAATCATAGTCTATCTCTTCGAGAGCTTTAAATTTCAATCTTATATTTACAGTTCCTTTATCTTCTTCAATAGAACTATCTATGTATTCAATCTTATTACCAAGTATAATATTGCTGCCCTTTTTTATATCTGCATATTTATATTTAGGTGCCCTAAAGCCCAATAATCCTCTGCTGCTCATAAATCCAACAACGTTATCAGGCAGGTATTTATAATTATTTAAAGCAACTTCAGTACCCTGTTCATTTTCATACCTTATATCAGTTACTTTTGCTTTGGTGTTGGGATTTTCTGTCCCTATGAACTCCACCTTGTACTTGGAAATATCCTTATCAAGTTTGATTTCTCCCAATCCCAGTGCTCTCCAGTAATCAACAGTCCTTAAATGCTTTTCCTCACTTTCACTGATTTCATAAATGTTTATTGCTGTTGATATATTGTCAACTCTGTCTGATGATGCTTCAAGATAATACTTGAGTTTAAGTGCTTCATGCTTTCTATTGTCTATGATAACTGTATAAGGTTTCCTAGTTAAACTTACATCATACTGAACCTTCCTGCCAAGATCTACATAAAGCAATCCTACAAGCAATACCCCAATTATGAAATAGACCGCCACAGCCTTCCTATTAATAGCCTTGTAACTCTCCTCATATATCGGCATATCAGCACTAGCATAGGTAAGGAGTATCCCCGTCAATACCCATAATCCCCTAAAGTTCTCTAATGACAACACCAGGGACTGAACAAAGAAAGCGATATACATAATAATTACTGTACTTTTGATTGAATTTAAGCTTCTTACCCATCTCCTAAGCAATACAAAGAAAATCGATGCAAAACTTAAGAAACCAATTATTCCAAGTTCGGCAAAAATCCCTGCAAACATATTGTGAGGTATATGCCTTATACTTTCTCTATATACTACATCATCTCTTACACTATACAACTTATCTATATAAGGTCTGGAATTATTGACGAAATTTCCCCGCCCCACCCCTATGATAGGATGATCCAAACCCATCTGAATAGATGCAAGCGAAAGGTTTTTCCGGATTATGAACTGCTCCTGCCCTTGAGCTGCTGATTCTATCCTATTTGCAATGCTGCTTGTCAATGCATTATCGAAATATGTATGGTCAATATCCAAAATTCCAAGATATATTACAATAAAAATTGGAATTGCATATAATACCTTAATATCAATTTTCCGGTAGTTTATAATTATATAGAGTAACAATCCAACAGCCAGACCAACCAACCCTCCACGGGACTGTGTAAGCAAAATACAAACTCCGCACATAATTGCAGTAAAGACAGCAAAAATCTTGTTTTTTCTATCCTCATTAAGCTGACGGTAAATCAGTGCCAGAAAGAGGGAAACTGTCAGATATGCAGCGGCAAGATTTGCGTCGGTAAGCAAGCCCATGAACCTGGTTCTGGGTGAAAGCACCGTATTTATATTTATTTGTTTTCCGAAGAAGGCACTGAACTGAATAATCAACCCGATTACTATATTAGCCCATGTTCCTATCAGCCAAACCCTAAGAATATCTCTTAATTTGAAACCATATCGTGGTATAAGATATCCAATAAATAAATATACTGCAAGTATGACAACTTTTATTAATTCACTTATGGTAGTACCGGTTTCCACATGATTTATTAAATTGGACAATATAATTGAAAGAATAAACACTAAAAAGTATATGTTTATTTTAAATTCCTCTTTTAATCTGATTGTCTTATAATCGGCAATATAGACCAACCCGAACAGCATGGCAAAAATATCGGCAACAGAAAAATTGAATTTCATTGAATCGGATACTGAAATGATACTCATTACCGGAATCAAAAAAATAATTATAATTAACAGCCGCTTTTTCAAAGTACTCATCGGCACATACCTTCCTTAACTCGTGTTTTATAATCTTGACAGTATGCTTCTATATTTTTCGAGAGAATCACACATTCTCAGATTTGCTTCAAGATAGCTTCTTCCTTTAGCTCCCATACGCTCTGCCTTTTCTCTACTATCGTAAAACCATCTTATCAGACTTCTTATTCCATCATAGTCCTTCGGTTCAACACTTAACCCGCATCCACTGTTTTCTATGAGCAGCTGCGCTTCACTTCCATTTTCCAATACCCCCAGAACAGGTTTGCCCACAGCCATGACGCCGTATATCTTACTTGGCACCGATACTCCCTTTATGCCCTTTTGATTGGTAACAAAATGCACATTAGCAGAATTCAATGAATATATAATTCTTTCTTTAGGCTGGTATGGCAAGAATATGACATTATTAACAGCATTATCCCTGCAGTAGGTAGCTATATTCTCCTTCTGTGCCCCCTCACCTATGAAGACAAATCTCATATCATTATATTCTTTAAATTCGCCTATTACTTTTATAATGTTTTCCAGATCATAATATAAGCCAATATTTCCTGAATACATTACTACGAATTTATCTTTTAATCCATTATCAGCAATAAACTTATTAACCTCTTCATGCTCCTTTTCCAGAGGATGGACTTCTTTTTCATTAATCCAGTTATTTATGACATAGGTATTGTTTTTATCTATACTCTTGCACCTATTGTGAAGCCTGTCCAACATATCCCTTCCCACAACTATAACTGCATCTGCTGTCTTGCATGTCCTGTTATCCACCCATCGTGAAATGTTATTCACTGCTTTGCTCTTGTTGTAGCTGATAGCCTCAGCCTGCTCAGGATTAAAGTCCTGTATATTGTAGACCAGCTTTGAACCTCTGAAGACTTTTCCCAATAATCCAAGAAACCCTCCAAGAATAGGGGGCTGAGATATTGTATATATAATATCAGGCTTCTCTGCTTTGAATATCGCCCTGAAAGCGTTTAACGCGTATACTAAAATGTATTTTATCCTGCTTGCCTTACTCTTCTTATCAACCTTTGGCACCGGCACCCTGATTATATTTATACCTTTATAGGTCTCATAGTAAAACTTTTTTTCTTTATATGCTTCACTTCCACTGCCTTCATTGTAGCTTGGGATATTAGCTATTACCGTTATATCAAAGTCTTTTGCCAAATATTCGCATAGTTCAGTCATCAGCTGTCCTGTAGATGCATATTCAGGGTGAAAATAGTTGGCCAGCATCAGCAATTTTTTCTTTTCACTCATATTTAACCCCTCTATTTCTCTCTTACCTTATCATAGTTTTTTATAAACCAATCATATGTTTCCTTTATTCCGTCTTCCAGTCTGATTCTGTATTTCCAACCCAGGCTTTCCAGCTTTGATACATCAAGAAGCTTTCTTGGAGTACCATCCGGCTTGGACTCATCGAATACCAGCTCACCCTCAAACCCTACTATTTTTTTGATTGTTTCAGCAAGCTCCTTGATACTGACTTCTTCGCCTGTACCAATATTTACAAATTCATCTCCGTCATAATTTTGCATAAGGTAAACACATGCATCTGCCATATCATCCACATGAAGAAATTCTCTTAAAGGTTTGCCGGTACCCCATATCTCGACTTGCTGTTTGCTTTCTATCTTGCCTTCATGAAGCTTTCTTATAAGCGCAGGCAGCACGTGTGAATTCTGAAGATCAAAGTTATCCTGTGAGCCATACAGGTTTGTAGGCATAACGCTGATAAAATTCGTCCCATATTGACTGTTATAATAGTTACACATCTTTAATCCCGCTATCTTTGCAATAGCATAAGCCTCGTTAGTAGGCTCCAAATATCCGGAAAGCAGATACTCTTCTTTTATCGGCTGCGGTGCCAGCTTCGGATATATGCATGAACTCCCAAGAAACAAAAGCTTTTTGACACCTGCCTTATGAGCCGAATGAATTACATTGTTCTGCATCATAAGATTCTCATATATGAATTGTGCAGGATATGTATTATTGGCATTTATACCCCCAACCTTTGCAGCTGCAAGAAAAACATATTCAGGCTTCTCAGCATCAAAAAAAGCTTCCACAGCCTCCTGGCGCATCAAATCCAGCTCCTTGTGGGATTTCAGAATAAAGTTGCCGTACCCTTTTGATTTGAGATTTCTCAATATTGCTGAACCGACAAGCCCATTATGCCCAGCTACATATATCTTTGAACCAATATCCATAAGAATCCTCCTATCATATTTATAATCTATTAATTTTTCCTTTTAGATTTTATTAGTCTAAACATCCAGTTAATTTCTTCAACCTTCAACAGGTAAATAATTATAAAATAAATCAGTGCGCCTGCCAGTATCATGAGTAACAGTGAAGCAAACCCAACCAAACCCGACTTCATTATATCAAAAATATGCTGATTCATATAATATAATGCTATTCCCATCAATAAAGCTGCTGTACTTGATTTTGCAGCAACCACTGATATTCTCCGAAGCCCAATGCTTCCAAGCTTTTTCCTCAAGCTAATAAATAACAAAACAGTCGTGATTGCTGCAGCTATACTTGTGGCTAAAGCCAGACCTCCAAGCTGCATATATCTGACTAATATCAAGTTGAGTACAATATTGCATATCAGCGCAATAACGCCATTAATCATAGGAGTCTTGGTATCATGCAGTGAATAAAACACTCTGTTCAGTATATCCCTATAGCCATAAAAGATCATACCGAGAGAATAGTATAGAAGCGCAGTTGCAGTGAGCATAGTGGCTCTTTGATCAAATTCTCCCCTCTGAAACAGAACGGATACAATAGGAGTCCTTAGAACTACCGCCCCAACGGTAATAGGAAGTGTAACAAGTGTAATAACATTTATTGCCGAGATAAAAGTATTCTTAAATTCTTTTATGTCATTTTTCGCATTGAGATGGGAAAGCAGCGGATATATTACGGTAGATATCGATAAGGAAAACAATCCGAATACAAACCCATTCAGTTTATTTGCAAAGTTCAGAGCAGATATGCTCCCTTCCGCAAGCCCGGAAGCCAGCATCCTGTCTACAAGTGCATTTACCTGCTGCACAGAAGTTCCCGCCAGTACCGGTAAAGCCAGTATACCTACCTGCCGCATGTCACTGTCATTCAAATCTACTACGAATTTATATCTAAATCCCTTCTTAAATGCAAATGGCAGCTGCAGAATAACCTGGAACAATGCTCCTATAAGCGTAGCATAGAGTAACCCCAATATACCAAAAAAGCTGCTGAACGCTAACACAATTACAATTAAAAGATTATTGGGTACGTTTATAAGCGCAGGTATTGTAAATTCATTGTTAGACTGCAGGAACCCGGTAAAAATATATGCTGCTCCAATAAACAATATCATAGGAAATATAATGCGTGTAAATCTAACAGACAAATCCAAAGTATCTGAATCGAAGCCCATTGCTATAAAGCTTACAACAGGACGTGTAAATATCATTCCAAATGCAAGTAAAATAACGGACCCAAGAACAAATGTATTGAGCACATTGTTAGTAAACCTGATACTTCCTTCTTCACCCTTATCCAGCTTCACTTTTGAATATACCGGTATGTAAGTAGTGGCTAACGCTCCTACCAAGCTTGCAAAAATAATATTAGGTATTGTAATGGCAATAAGGTAAGCATCTGTTATGCTGGTTGCTCCGAATTGGCTTCCCAGCAATATCTCCCTTAAAAAGCCAAGTACCTTACTGAAGAACGTAGCCATTATCACAAAAAAAGCAGCTTTTGTAGTATCTTTCCTATCCATACTGCACCTCAAAACTGTTATTTATTTGTCCTGATACAAAATATAAAGGCTTTGATATACTTATTATATATCATAAAGCCTTTATATGCATCATATCATGTATATCCAAGAAGTATCCTCTTAACTATGATTCCTTCATATCACTTTCAACCATAATCTTAACCAACTCTTCAAAAGTGACTCTTGGCCTCCAGCCTAGTTCCGTCCTTGCTTTTGTCGGATCACCCAGAAGAAAATCCACCTCGGTAGGCCTGAAATATCGAGGGTCAATCTCTATAAGCACCTTTCCTTTTTTACTGTCTATGCCCTTCTCTTCCACCCCTGAACCCTTCCATTCAATATCAATACCCGCATGTTTAAACGCCAAAGTAGCAAACTCTCTAACTGTGTGGCTTTCTCCCGTTGCAAGCACATAATCATCCGGCTTGTCAGCCTGAAGTACCAGCCACATGCCTTCAACGTAGTCTTTTGCATATCCCCAGTCCCTTTTTGAGTCCATATTGCCAAGATACAGCTTGTCCTGTTTACCTTTAACAATATTTGCAACAGCCATTGTAATTTTTCTGGTAACAAAAGTTTCTCCTCTTCTTGGGGATTCATGGTTAAACAGTATCCCATTTGAGGCGAAAATATTATATGCTTCCCTGTAATTCACCGCGATCCAATATGAATACAGCTTGGCAGCAGCATACGGACTTCTAGGATGAAAAGGAGTCTTCTCACTCTGAGGAACAGTCTCAGGAATACCGCCGAAAAGCTCACTGGTAGATGCCTGGTAAAACTTTGTCTTAATACCTGTATCCTTTATCGCATCAATTATCCTTAGAGTACCAAGCCCGTCCACATTTGCAACATATTCTGGCACCTCAAAGGATACCTTGACATGACTCATTGCACCAAGATTGTATATTTCATCTGGTTCTATCTTTTCAATCAGCCTGTTCAGGTTGCTTGAATCAGTCAAATCCCCATAATGCAAATGCAATTTGGTTTCTAAATGAGGATCTTTATATAAATGATCTATCCTTTTGGTGTTAAAACTACTAGATTTTCTTATTATTCCGTGAACCTCATACCCTTTTTCCAGTAACAGCTCAGTAAGATATGAGCCGTCTTGTCCAGTTATTCCTGTTATTAATGCTTTTTTCATTTGCCAACCTCACCTCTTATTTCTTTTACTATTGTATTAAACTTCTCCAAAAACTGCTCCTTTGAAAAGTTCTCATTAGCATATTCATAACAGTTTTCGCCAAATCGTTTAATTCTATCACTATCATTCCATATCTCATTGAGTTTCGCAGATAGACTATCTACATTGCCATATTCAAATAACCAACCTGTATGATTATCCTTTACTATTTCCGGTATTGCCCCTATACTGCTGGCCAAAACTGGCTTTTTATAACAAAAAGCTTCAATTGCAGTAAGACCAAATGCCTCGTAGCATTCTGAGGGGATTATTATAAGTCTTGCTTCTTTATAAAGCCGCTCCAAATCGTTTCCACTCTTAAACCCAATTAATTCAACATTAGTTAACTTATTATCATCAATATACTTTTTTATATTATTATATTCTTCGCCATCTCCTACAACTTTTAAAATTCTACTCTTATCTTTCTCAAATGCCTTAATTAGAGTATATATACCTTTTTCTTTAGACAAGCGTCCAACATATAAAGCATATTCTCCCACTTTGATACTGCTGTCATTAAAGTCGTACAAAAAGTGTGGTATTACTTTTATCTTATTTTCAGTAAGATTATGTTTGCTTAATTGTTTTTTTAAGTATTCACTTGGTGATATATACAGATCCACATGTTCTTCGATCATTCCAAGTTTTCTATGAATAAATAAAGCAAAAGCATATGATGTACTCAGCGCATAGCTTTCTTTGCAGTTGTTAATTATGCAATAAATACTATTACCTCCGGCACATTTTTCACATATTCTACCCTTTGTCATGAAGAAACCGTTTGGGCACCTCAATCTATAGTTATGTAATACCATTATAATTGGTATGTTTTTTTCTCCAATAACCTTAAGCACAGACGGGGAGATTAAGGGATATAGATTATGCACCAATGCTATGTCTATATTATTCTTAGCAATTATTTCACTAATTTCCCTTTTGCTTTTGATAGAATATATCATATTAAGAAACACTAATAATTTTGATAGAATCCCATTATATTTATATTTTTTATTTTTTTTTGAATAATAGTAGATATCGTGACCCGCTTCACATAATAACTTTCTCTGCGATTCTACACTTTTATTTTCTCCACCATATATACTATATTCATTGTGAATTATTAGTATATTCATGACAATTGCCTCGTTTCAAACCGTTTTTTACCTTCGTTTAAAAGTCTGCCTAATAAAAACCAAATTTGTACTGTGAATACATTACCTATGGTAAATAGGTGATTCTCAGTAAATCCATATGCTACAAAACTTAAAAATAATGATTTATATAGATTCCTTATCCTTTTATTTGCTATTAATTTGTTACACGAATATAAATAATATATTAATACTAAATTTGCAATAAATCCTACTATTCCTGATTGCATTATCATTAGTACATAACTATTATCTATGTTACTAGGTATATTATAAACGGCCACCAATGCCGGATCTATTTCTGTTGTTTTGATGTACCCAATTCCATATAATAGCACGCTTTTATTATGCATGCTATCAATTATAGACATCCAGTTATTTAATCTTATTTTCATACTACCTACATCGAATAAATTACTAATCCCTAAAATGAACATAACAACGAAGAAAAACAAAAGAACTAATGATAGTAATATAATAACATACCTATTCGACAGCTTTCTTATATATTCTAGATAATAAAATGAACTTATGAATAGAAATAATAAAAATAAAGCTGTTCTTGAACCTGTTAATACAAGAGTGGTTAATGTAACAGCAGAGATAAAATAATAAACTTTTTTATTGTTAACTTTTTTTTGACTTAATAAAATAAATATAGCAACTAGTATAACAAAACACAATTGAGCCAAATAATTAGGATGATTGAAACTGAAGCGTAACCTTGGCCTTAAACCATTTGTAAATCTATTAATCTGAAAATTAATGTCATCTACTTTAAAAGACATAGCAACTATAATATTAATAAAAAAGGAAAACACAACCATCCTATATACCAAATCATCATATCTTTTATAGTCTGGTAGTAAAATAAAAAACAATATTACAATTGCACTAATATTAAAAAGACTATCAAAGCACTTGTACTTTTGATTAAGAAAAATAATAAGATGTAAAGATTGAACTAAAATGACTGCAATCACTACATTTTTGTTAATTCTTAACTTTTTTTTTAATAATATAGTTATACTATAAAAAGCTATTAATAACCATGCTAAATATTTCAAATAATATAAGGGGGCTGGATTCTCATCAAACTTATATGCAGATAAAATATATAGTAAAGCTATTAATAAATAATTTACAGTATAGAAATAATCCATGATCTTAATCTTCATTTTTATCACCTATCATTTGAAATACCTGTAAAATTTATAAATTACTTAAATAGACTTTCGTATTTTACTCTAGGGTATATTTCTAAAACGCCTCCATTTGTGGCATTATAGATATTTACATCTTTACTATTATAGATTTCTTTTAGAATTTTATAGGACCTAAACATATACGAAGTTAACTGAAGTTTTTCTTCAAGATCAACTTTTGCCAACTTTTCCTCTTCAGTTAATTTATAAAAATGGTCTGGTTGTGGAATAAATAAAGTAGCATCACATCCAACTAAATATATCTCTTTAAACCCCATATACGCAGCTATCATAATGCAAGTATGTACAACATTTATTGCTGCAGGTATGTTTTTATCTAAATCAATACTAAAAGGATAATTGTATTGTAAATATGCTTTTGAATATAAATATGATATAAGCCGATTCTTAAATAACCCATTTTCATTAACATAATTTTTACTATCTATCCTAAAAAACATATGTACCTCAGGAAGAATTTTTTCAATCATTTTCAACCGTTCAATTGGAAAATTACCGTTATACATATTAGGGTCAACTATGCAGTAAAAATCAGGATTTATTTTTTCTATCTGTTCATGCAAAATAAAATTATTAGTAACAAACGTATATTCATTTCTTAATAATGTAAGATCTTGGGTTTTTAATGAAGGTCCATTTCCTATTATAAAACATCTTTTCCCTATGTACTTATCTTTCAGTCCTTTATTCTTAGCCAATTCTAGCCTCAATTGGCTATTTATAATTCTTTTAATCTTCCATGTAGTATATGAATATATATTATATGGAAAATAGAATAGCATTTCATCTATTTTGTTCTTAATTTGATATTTATTCATAGGATGTTACATTCCCTTCATTGTATTTATAGCAGTTTAAACATCATGGTCCGTTAATATTCTAACTATCGCTGAACTTCCTTTACCATCAACTAATAACTGCCCATTTTTACTCATAGAATAGTAAATACTATTTTCATCTCTCAAATATTTCACTTGTTTCACTATGTCACCGTTCTGAAACATCCATCCCAAACTTCTCACATACCCCAGTTCATCCATCTTTCTGACAACTGCTTCCTGGTTATCTGCCATAATAAAAGCTAATATTGGAGTACCACAGGCACAGAGTTCGTAAAGGGTACTGCCACCGGATGAAATCGCGATATCTGACCTTAACATTATATCGGACATTCGCTTCACATTTTCATGTAATACTATATTATTATGCTTCTTACTTAGTTCCCTAAGCTCATCCTTATTAGTAAAACCGCTTCCTACAATAATGTTTATTGTGAGCTTGCTCAGTTCCTCATCTTCCAATAGCATCTTTGCTATCTTGCAGCTCATATTATAGGGGTCTGAGCCTCCTGTTGTTATCATAATCTCTTTTACTTGCTCATTTATAACCCTTTCAGGAAGATTCCTGAATTCATCCCTTATGAGATTATACTTTGGCCCCAGCAACATTATCTCGTCTTCATTGTATTTTTTGTAATCCATATATTCGGCTGTTATATTGCCATTTATCAGGATATCAACAGGGTATACGAATTTGTTCAGGTCATCTATATAAGCCAGCTTTTTAATATGGGGCTTGATTGTCAGAAAATAGTCCTTGGTTATATTGTAGGAGTCTATAAACAGTATGTCTATATCATACAGTTCAATCGCTGCTATTACCTCTCTGGATTCAGCTTTCAGCTCACTTGCAGAATAGTTATGGATTCCATCAGCAAGGCTATCAACTGCAATGTTTTTCAGGCGTATAACCTCGAAGCCTTCCGACTGCAGCTTGTCTATCCCTAATTCATACTTGCTGATGAAATACACATTATGCCCATTATTTCTAAATTCCTTAGCCAATGACATGCAACGCATAATGTGTCCCATGCCGATACTTCTGCCGCCGTCTGCCCTGAATGCTACTCTTAACAATCTAATCTACCTTTCTAATCAGTTCAAATGCCTCAGCATATTGTTTACCTGCTACTGTACCCCACCGGGACGCTATAACTTCCAACGCCTTCAGTGACCTTGGATGTGGATAATCCCTTAGTTCAGTTCTGTAGCATGCCATTGCATCCAGCTTAGCTTTTATAGTACTTTCTATATCTATAAAGACATTTGGTCTAAATATACTCGCTGAGTATTCAAAATTCCATTCTGTTGAAGATGGGGTTTCAAAGCAGTATATTTCTTTGACAGTATAATCTCCGATTGGCCGACATGCTGTAATCACTGCTTCAAAAGTTATCTTATGATCTACATTCAGATCCCCGTAGTGGTGAGTATATATAATGTCCGGCTTAAGTTCATCAACATATTTCTCAACAACTTTTATGATATCAAGCAAGTCCATTGAGTCAAACCTGTTATCCGGCAAGCTGGAAAAATAGACATTCTTATATCCAATAATTATTGCGCTGCCTTCTGTATCACTTTGCAGTTCATCCAGTATATGCTTGTCCGTATCTTCCCTCTTGCTTGTCCTTGAGGTTGCACCTTCGCCAAGTATCAGGCAATCTGCAGTATCCCCATCATTCACACGTTTTCTTATAGTTCCGCCCAAGCCTAATATTTCATCATCAGGATGTGCAGCAACTACTAATATTTTTGCCATTAACTATTCTCCTTTTTAAAAAACGGATCACGATATATTTGTGCTAATTCATTAATAGTGAATCCTTCCTCTAAACAATATGCTGATAAATGTCCATACTCAGGGTATGCAGCTCCCGTATCAATACCAATCTTATATTTATCAAAATATGGCTCTATAGATGCTGTATGTCCATATATTATCCTCTTATCAATTATCTTGTCTGTATAGTTTATAAAATCATATCTAATAAAATAAATATCCTCGTTATTCTCATTCAGACAGAAATCTTGGGGATTGACTCCAGCGTGCACAACCAAATAATTATCTGTTTCATAGCAAGGTATAGTATTGTGTATAAACGCCAGGTGTGTAGGAGAGATAACCTGCTCTAAGCCACTAAAATCGTGACTAAATTTACCTGTGTATTTATCCTTCAAGTATGACTTGAGTGTGCTTTCTCCACCATATTTTTGAAAAAAATTCATAGCTTTCTGATTACCTTTTAATGCCCTATCAAACATGTATTCATGATTTCCCCTTAGAAAAACACATTCTACCTGTTTACTAAGCATTAATAAGTAATCAATTACCTCTTTTGTATAATATCCCTTATCTATATAATCTCCAATAAAGATTAACTTACTGGTATAGTTCTCTTGAATAATTTTCAATAGATTGACTAATTTATCTAACTCTCCATGAATATCTCCTATTACATATGTCATATTAAGCAATTTCCCTTTAAATAATTTACATATTGAAAAACATCTTTTTCAAACTCATACGAACTAAGTATTATACGCCTTAATTGGGCATCTGACATAAAAAACGGTTTATAGTCAAGAGGTTCTTTTATCATAATATTGGATTGAGAATTTGTAATTTTTTTGATTAGTTTTGCAGTTTCAATAATATCAACATTACTCCCATAAGAAATATTTAGTATTTTAAATGCAGTATCCCAATTATATGATAATATAAGTTTAAGAATAATATTAGATAATGTCTTTATATAAATTGTATCCCAGCCTTTCAAACCTATTGTGTTTATTACTACTTCCTCTTGTTTCAGACAATTTTTTATAAAATTAAAAATTGCTCCGCTTTTTCTATCCCCTCCGAAAACACCAGGCAACCTAAGTATAAGCGAATTAACCCCAAGAGTTTCTGAATAATATTTTATTAACAAATCCCCAGTAAGTTTTGTTATCCCATATAGACTTATTGGGTCTACCGGATGTTCTTCGTCGACAGGCAGATGTTTCGCTTTTCCATAAACCGACATTGTAGATAAATGAATAAGCTTTGTTTTCGGAAAGTTGCCATTGCCTAACACCTCTACTATATTTTTTACAACTTTTACGTTTCCTTCATATAGTTTATCATATACTTCACCATCTCCGCTTTTTGATAGATCTACATATCCAACAGCATTGATTATTATATCAATCTCAGTATCTGCTAGTACCTTAGCTATATGCTCCTTTGATAGCAAGTCTAGATAAATATATCTTTCATCATTAATTACTTTTCTCCCGCTACCATATACGTTTATTCCATCCTCATACAATGAATTAAATAAATATGAGCCAATATAACCTGTGCTACCTAATATTAAGACTTTAATATCATCTTTCATTTAACATTATTCCCCATAATATAAAATTGTTCATAGTACCTGGACATTATTAACCCTTCTCTAAAATCATTTATATCATAACTAATATCAAATGAATCCTTTACTAGAACATCTACCTCATTTATACCTGCTTCCATAGTCAATACCACACTTGTCGAAAATCTAGGATTTATTTCAAATACATATGGTTTATTATTGTAAAGCACCAGTTGAACATTAAAAGGACCATTAGCTTTTAATTTATTTTGAATGTCTTCACATAAACTATTAATTATTTCATTTTTTTCTGTTATAGCAACTTGGGTAATTCCTTTCTTCCTTATGATTCTTTTGGGCACTACTTTAAGTACCTCTCCCATTTTATTTACAATTACTGAAACCGTATATTCAATACCTCTAACATATTCTTGTATAAGCAATTCCTCTTTTTTATAATGTGATAATGTTAAATATGCATCTAGTTCTTGCTTACTATCAATTGTTTGAACTCCTCTGCTTCCTCTCCCCACAATCGGTTTTACTATTTTGATAGAACTAAAATCAACCATATCAACATCATTAAACAGATAAGAATCTGGAACTGGCAAATCATTTGCTCTAAATAACTTGTACATTTCCCATTTGTTGAGCATATTACGGCAAAACTCCAAAGTTGGAACCAATAATTTCAAATTTGGTAATTCTCTTTGTAATTCATATGCTACATTTATCTCTTCATCTATTAGCGGAATGTACAAATCAATTTTTTTCTCTGATATAATCTTTTTAATTGTATCCTTAAACCTAGGATCATTAACTAAAGGAACAACAAAACTATTTCCATTTATGTATAAGCCTACTGAATAGGGGTCAGCATCTATCGCAGTTACATTATAAAGTGGATCCTTTTTAAGCTCTTTAATTATTTTGATAGCACTGCTACCCCCTGCACCACTAATCAGCAAATTTAGCTTCCCATCCATTTTATTACTTTGCCTCCATTTACTATCTCAGATTCCATAATTTTTTTCACAAGAGATATAAATTCCAATAAAATTATATCAAAGTTATTTTATCATATCCCATGTTATCCAAGACTCAGCTTCAATATCGCAGTTTACCTCTTTTCCAACTATTAAGTCTACATACTTAGGCTTGATTCCATATCCAGGCCTTTTTATCACTAACATACCAAGTGTTAGCTTCGTTCCTTTTTTAATATTTGATTTTGCTATAATGCTCCTTCGTGCTTTAGTATGCATTTCTTTCTCAGGTTCTCTTGGTCCAAGCTTCCGACCATCTCCGATTGCAGTCTCTATTTCCCTGATTCCTCTTACCAATTCCCCCAATTCTTGAGGTTCTATTGCGAATTTATGATCTGGTCCAATGTCATTTCTATCAAGAGTAAAGTGCTTTTCTATGACTTTAGCTCCCATAGCAACAGCAGCAAAAGGTATATGTAATCCTAGAGTATGATCCGAATAACCGCATGGATATCCAAATGACTTTTCTATTGTCTCCATACTTCTCAGATTTGATAGCTCCGGAGGTGCTGGGTATAAAGAAGTACATTGGAGGAAAATTAATTGATTATTACCAACCTTATCCATCACTTTTGTAACATCTAGAATTTCTTCATAATCTGCCAAGCCGGTAGACACCAATACCGGCTTATTTTTTTTACCCATGTACTCAAGCAATTTTAAATCTACCATGTCAAAAGATGATATTTTAAATGCTTCAACCCCTAGCTCATCCAATTGATCAATCGCTTCTGCATCACATGGGGAGGACATAAACATAATATTCTTGCTATCGCAATACTCTTTTAAGTCTTTTTGCCATACTCTAGGTAACTCGAGTTTTTTTATAAGTTCAAATGTATTTTCTTTTAAATAAGTAAAATCTGGGGTTTTCTTCGAGTAATGATTTTCTGCTTTAAAGGTCTGAAATTTTATTGCATCTACACCTGCTTCTGCAGCCGCATCTATTAATTTTAAAGCCATGCTAAAATTATTATTGTGATTGCTTCCCGCTTCTGCAATAATAAAACACCTTTCTCCTGGTCCTATTGTATGTTTACCTATTTTAACATTTTGCATATTCTTCACCCCTAAATTCTCTATTCATCAGAACTGCCTAACGAATAAGTTTCCAAGAATACTCAATATAATTACCTTTATTTACAGCTATAAAACCATTATTTATGAAAGCCTTTTGTGAAGCAATATTATTCTGCTTCACCTGTCCAATTAGTATATCAACCGGTATTTCATCTTCCTTTACCTTTTCTTTTATAATGCTAAGGATTTTAATACCATACCCTTTCCCTCTATACTCTCTAGCTACACTATAATCAATCATACCAACGTTATTCTCTATTTCTAGCCTAATCTGTCCGATTTCTCTGTCTTCATCTATGCAAATATATATTTTTGTGTTTTTGTTATCCAGTCTTTTCTGAAACCAAGTCTTATGATCTATATATGTAACTAATTCACTATTAAAGGAATTCTTTCTAACAGTATCATCATTTACCCATTTAAATAATAAATCACAGTCTTCTTTTCTAATTGGTCTTAACTTTATGTTCAATACTACGGCACCTCTTACTTATAACTCTTTTGTTCTATGTGTTCATTTATTTTGGAGAGCCCTGGCTTTCTTTGAAAAAATGCTAATATATCTTCGAATAGAAATACATTGTTTATACAGTATAGCTCATCATATACACTACTTATAAGTTCAAAATCCTCTGGGGTGTCCAATGTCCATCTGAATTTTGAGTAGTCTACAGCATTTTTATAATAATATATATTACTACTATTTTCATATATATATGGTGTAACGTGCTCCCTCTGACGCTTATCAGTTGCTTTGGTATGCACTTTTTTTAGCATGTCAAATGAAAATACCTCAGTATCCAGACCCCTAGGATAGGTTCGCTGTGTTAAATCAATTCCTGCATTTGTCACAATATCATAATCGGAATTTTTATAATACTTGACAATGTTATCCACCACAGCAGGATCAATCAACGGACAATCAGAGGTTATTCTCACTACTATATCCGCATTATTCTCTTTGGCTGCTTCATAATAGCGGCTCAGCACATCATCTTCACTGCCTCTGTAGTATTTCGCGCCACATCTGACAGCTTCGTCGACAATAACGTTATCTATTTCGAGTGTGGTCGTAGCTATGACGATCTCATCTATTTCATTGGCTTTTTTTACCCTGTTTATCACGTGCTCCAATACTGTTTTGCCGCACAGCTTCATCATTACTTTGGCAGGTAATCTTGTAGAGCCCATTCTGGCTTGTATGATTGCAACAACTTTACTCATATAAATATCATCTCCGCTTATTTCTTGTAGTAGTTGATAACCTTATTTACTGCTTCTATGACGTCCTGAACATCCTTATCATTCATTTTAGGGAATAGAGGTAGTGTTATGATCCTCTCATATAATTTCTCTGCATTAGGACAAATTCCTTTTTTATAACCTAATTTTTGATAATATGGATGATAATGAACAGGAATATAGTGAACATTAACTCCTATATTCTCGGCCTTTAATGCATCAAATATCTCTTTTCTGCCAACCTTTAGCTCTTCTAGCTCCAACTGTATCACATACAAATGCCAGCTTGAATTGCACTCCGGTCTCTGTTGCGGAGTGATAACTCCGTCAAGCCTTTCAAAAGCAGCATCATACATCTTCACTATTTCTTTTCTTCTTGCAATAAAGCTGTCCAGTCTTTTCAGCTGACTTGATCCCAGTACGCACTGTATATCCGTTATTCTATAGTTGTTTCCAAGTTCAAGCTGCTCATAATACCATGCACCTTCGTTCTTTGTCATTAGTGAAGGATTCCTGGTAATACCGTGAGTTCTGAATAATGATAGTCTTTCATAGTACTCTTTGCTGTTGGTTGTTACTATACCGCCTTCTCCAGTAGTGATGTGTTTGACAGGATGCAGGCTAAACTCGGTCATATCGGATACTGTCCCTATGTTTCTGCCTTTATAAGTTGCTCCTAATGCATGGGCAGCATCTTCTATGATTACCAGATTATACTTATCGGCTAATCTTCTTATTTCATCCAGCTCTGCAGGCTGACCTGTAAAAGCAACAGGAATAATGGCTTTTGTCCTATTTGTTATTTTACACTCTATATCTTCAGGATCGATATTATAAGTATCAGGCTTTATATCTGCAAATACCGGAGTTCCACCCTGATAGAGTACACAGTTAGCTGAAGCTGCAAATGTCATAGGTGTTGTGATTACTTCATCTCCAGGTCCTATTCCGGCTGCAAAGCATGCACAGTGAAGTGCCGTAGTACCATTGGATACTGCTACAGCATATTTTGCACCTACATATTCAGCTATCTTATGCTCAAAATCGCTTACCGATGGTCCTGTAGTCAAATAATCTCCTCTTAAAACATCAGAAACTCTTCTTATATCGTCTTCATCAATCCACTGCTGTCCATAGGGCAAATACTTCTCTCTTACAGGTTTACCACCGTTAATTGCCAACTTATTATCCATACTCATCCCTCACTTATATTAGTTGTGGATTTTCCTTTATCCAGTCCTCTGTCCTTTTTATTCCCTCTTCTAAAGATACCTTAGGTTCCCAGCCGAGTATTTTCTTTGCCTTTGCATAATCACACAGCAGCTTTTGTATCTCACTCTGCGGATGTATATGCGGCACATGCTTTATTCTTTTTTCATCTCCGCAGATAAGTCTGGCAAGATCATTTACTGAAATATCTCTTCCCAGCCCTGCATTAACTATTTGACCATTTACCGAATCCGAATACCCTGCTTCCACAACAAATCTTGCACAGTCTTCAACATACAGCAGATCCCTTGTCTGAGTTCCTTCACCGTATATATTAAGTGTATCCCCCTGAAGGTTGCGCTTTATAAATATAGCTACTACTCCGCCTTCTCCACCTGTTTTCTGGAAAGGCCCATATGTATTAAAAGGTCTTATTACTACTGTAGGCATTTTGTATGCATACCAGTATGACAATACCATATTTTCTCCGGCTATTTTGCTTCCTGCATACGGGGATGCGGGTTTGGTAGGATGCATTTCATTAATGCCCTTTTCACCATCTGCTTTGTCATATACCATGCAGGTGCTCATAAATACTACCTTTGTATTCTGCTTCCGGCTTTCCTCCAATACATTAAATGTTCCTACCGCATCATTATCAAAGGTTGTCCGAGGATCATCAATGCTGTCCTGAACGTTTATGCTTGCTCCCAGGTGGTAACAGATATCGAATTTATTCTCAAATATCCTGGAAAGCAATGCTTTGTCCTTTATGTCTCCAACTATATAATCCTTTAAGTTCTTATGTCCCAGAAACTCTTTTATGTTTTCTTCCCTTCCATTTGTTAAGTTGTCCAATATCCAGACATTATTATCATCTTCTACAAGCTTTTTAACAGCCCAACGGCCTATGAAGCCTGCTCCTCCCGTAACAAAAACGTTCATCAAGATCCTCCTACTTTTATATTTTAATTTGACTATATCAGGTTCTCTTCAATTATCAATCTGCGCACTTCTTCCTTAGATATAGGAATTTCATCATGTGAGCTATAGGTCTTATATTGTGCTTGTTTCCCATCTGCATAATTCAGCAGCTTTTCCGACCAGACCGGCGGAACTGAAAACATATCCTCGAACTCAATTGCGCACTTTGACTCTTCAAGTGTCATCAGTTCTTCGTACATCTTTTCCCCTGGTCTAAGGCCAACTGACTTAATATTTATATCTTTCTTTGGGATACCATACTTTTCAGCAGTTTCCTCTACAACTACCTCTGCCAGATCCCCCAGATTGATAACCGGCATCTTCAGTATAAATACTTCTCCACCTTGAGCCCTTTCACAAGCCTTTAGGGTAAGGTTAGTTGCTTGCTTTTGTGTCATCATGAAACGGCTCATATTTGGATCGGTAATTGTTATGTATCTTTTTCCCAGTATCTGATTCTTAAATAATGGGATTACCGAGCCTCTTGAACCCATGACATTGCCAAACCTCACTGCTGCAAATATTGTCTTGTGACTTCCTTTATAGTAGTCTGCTGCAGATATCAGCCTTTCGGCCAGAAGCTTGGTGGCCCCGTATGTATTTGTAGGGCTTATGGTTTTGTCTGTGGAAGTGAATACAACTCTTTCAACATCGTTTTGGATCGCTGACTCTATTACATTTTGTGTTCCAATCACATTAGTTTTTATAGCTTCAAAAGGATTATATTCACAGGCCGGAACATGTTTTAACGCTGCGGCATGAAAAATAATGTCTATTCCTTCCATTGCCCTGTTTAGCCTCTCTGCATCTCTTACGTCTCCAAGAAGAAACCTTAGCCTTTTATTATCCGCAAACTCGTTCATCATATTAAACTGCTTATATTCATCGCGGCTCAAAATTCTTACTACTTTCGGTTCACATTCCAGCAAGGCTTTGACTATGCTGCTTCCTATTGTGCCTGTGCCGCCAATTACCAGTATCCTTTTGCCTTTAAAGTTGTCTAGCATCTTACTTCCCCTTCCGTTTGCGCCTATAAATAACATATAAACTTATATTTTTTATACTTGCAGAACTCAATTACTGCTGCACACAGTACAACTGCAGCTAAAATCCCTGCCGAATCAAGTACTATATCCTTAATAGATGGGCCTCTGCCCGGTATGAATATCTGATGGAGCTCATCAGATATTGCATATATTACACCTATCAATAATGCCTTTAAATATGGATGTCTTCTCTTATTATTCATATCGGCAAAAGCAAGTGTCAGTAGAACGCCCAATATGAAATATATAACCGCATGGGCGGATTTTCTTATGTATACTTGAAGCCAGAAGGTTCTGCCGGTGTCTACATCTTTTTCCAACTCTTCCGCATCCATGAGTTGCATCTTAACCAGCAGGTTTCCCGATTCAAGCCTTGATACCTCTGCCGGCTGATGTGAAAAGTAGAAAATTGTACACATCCATAGTAATGTCATAACCCAAATAAGTTTCTTAAAATTGCTATACTTTTTCATGTCTTTTTATAACCTTTGCAGGAACACCTACTGCAGTACAGAAGGCTGGAAGATGATCTGCTACCACAGCCCCAGCTCCTACAATTGTCCATTCTCCTATATCAATATTATTGATTATTGTTGCCCCTGCGCCAATGTTGCAGCCTTCCCCTATGTTCACAGTACCGGAAACAGTAGATCTAGGCAGTAAGGTGACATAATCACTTACAACGGTATCATGTCCTATTATACAGCCTGCACTAACCAGTACGTTTTGTCCTATCCTAATATTTGTAGTTATAATACTGCCTGCACATATTATTGTCCCTTGTCCAACATCAACATGCTTTGATACGTCAGCTTCATGATGTATTAGTGTTGCAAGCTTGGCACCCTTACTGACTGCTTTTCGGCACAGTTTATTCTTGCTTGCCGGATTCCCTACCGCGCAAACGCAGTATATATCATCCTTATCGTCAAACCAACTGAGATCACTCAACACAGCATATCCATTCAGCACTTTACCATGATTCTCTATATTTTCATCAATGAAGCCCAGAAGGTTCCACTGCATTTTGCTATTATTAATTTCTTCCACAAGCCATGCTACTTCGCGGGCACAGCCCCCTGCACCCAGAATGACTAAATCCTTCAAACTAATCATTCCTCTTTATATTGAAATTTTCCTTGTCTCCGTATATTTTATCGGCTTCAAAAACTACTTTGTAGGTCTTTATTAATATTTTAAGGTCAAGTAATAGTGAATAGTTATTGACATAATATACATCAAGTTTTATTCTAGCAGGCCAGGAAATGCTGTTCCTGCCGTTAACCTGAGCCCAGCCTGTGATACCCGGCTTCATTTTAAGCCTCTGAAGCTGGTAATCATCATATTGCTCTACTTGGTAAATAAGTGTAGGCCTGGGGCCTATAAAGCTCATTTCGCCTTTTAGTATATTTACTAATTGGGGAAGTTCATCCAGACTTGTTTTTCTCAGTATGTTCCCAATTCTTGTTATTCTTGGATCTCTTTCCTCAGTCAGATAACCAGAACCCATATTTACAGCATTTTCAACCATTGTCCTGAACTTGTATATTCTAAATAATTTTTTATCTTTTCCTACCCGCTCCTGGATAAAAAAAACATTTCCTTTGGAATCTGCCTTTATAGCCAGAGCTATAACAAGAAAAAGCGGAGCGAGCAACAACAGCATGATTAAAGATAACAAAAAATCAAACATTCCCTTTACTAACAGTTGAAGTCTCATTTTATTACCTCACTAAGAAGCTTCTTATATATAGCTACCTGATTTTTCAGAACTTCCTCCTCCGAGAAAAGTTCAACCACTCTTTTTCTAGCATTTTTACCCATAGCAGTAGCCGTCTCTCTGTCTTCAAGATACTTTACTATAGCTTGTGCAAGTGCATCAACATCCCCAGGGGGATATATAATACCGCAGTCTTCTGTTATTTCTTCCCTGCTGCCGCGGATATCGGTACCTATTACCGGAAGTTCCATGGACATGGCCTCGAGTAATGAAACGGGCATTCCTTCCCAATAGGAAGGAAGTACAAACATGTCCATAATACTTAAAAGCTCAGGAATATCTTCCCTGTAGCCTGTAAAAATCACTCTGCCAGACAAATCATTTTCCTTTACCAGCTTAAAAATTGTATCCTTTGTGGTCAAATCTCTTTCCCCATGCTCCCAGGTTCCAATCATAAGCAGCTTTGCATCAGGATATCTGTCCCTAATTTTTATAAAAGCATTAATCAAGTCAATTGGGCCTTTTATTTTTACCAATCTCCCGATAAAACCTATAACTGTATCCTTTGTGCCTAACCCCAAGCTTTCTCTCAGTGCTTTATTCTCATTTTCTTTTATGGCATCAGGCTTAAACTTCTGAGTATCAATACCTACACTATTTATATTGGAAATCTTTTGATGGCTCAAATGCCATTCATTGACTGCCATATCCATATCTTCCTGGTTTACAGTAAATATATAATCAGATATATACTTTGCCATATATTTTTCAATATTGTAAAATAAAAAGTTATCCTTGTAATAGCCATGAGCTGTATAAATGACTTTATCTGCCCCAGCCAGCTTGGCGGCTATCCTTCCAAGAGCACCTGCAATAGGAGTGTGCAAGTGTACAATGTTGATTTTATATTTCTTTATTAAATTATAAAGTTGAATTATGGTCCTAATATTTGATATAGGACTTATCTTTCTTTCTATATCAATGTCAATAACTTCATAACCCTGCTGCCTTATTTTATCCAGCATACCCATATCCTTGCAGGCGCAGGAAACTTCGAAGCCTTCCTCCTGAAGATTAGCCATAAGCGGTACGACAAACTTGTATATTGACAGATCAATAGCTGCTACCTGTAAAACCTTATACCCCATAGTGCCCTCCACATCCAGAGCTTGAGTTCAATTTATGCTTCTATAACCTTCTGATTGCTCTTTGAGTTATCTCCAGTACTACTCCAATATTCTTTGAAGAAAGCTACAAATACTCCAAGCATTAAGCCAAGCACTGCAGCTATTGCTACGTTAAGCACTTTATTGGGTGCCACCGGCTGCAAAGGCTCAACTGCAGGAGATACCATGATTATTGTGGAATCTCCAATAGCTGAAGATCTTGCTATTCTGGTCTCCTCGTACTTTTCTAAAAAAGAATTATATGTATCCTGAGCAAATTTCACTTTTTCCTGTATTATCATGTCCTGATGCTGCCTAATAGCCAAATCTCCCTGCAGAGCCTCAAGCTCCTTCTGGAGTACGTTAATTTCCTTCTGCAGATTGTTCTTCTGTGCCACTGTCTTGGCAAGCTCTACATTCAAATTGCTTACGATATTCTTGAGTTCTATGTATGCATCGTTTATTTCCTCTGCTTCGACTTTCACTCCGAATAAATCCTTACCGCTCTTTCCTGTACTACCCTCCAAAGCTTGTGAAATAAATGGCTCATCCAAAAGTGATCTGTTTACGGCAATCTTCTGAGGTGTATCTTTAAGCTGTCCTTCTGCCGCTGTAAGTGAAGCCCTGAGCTTCTGCTCCTCTATATTTGAGTTCATCAAGTCGGACTTGTATTGCGTTATTAGTTCAAGCTTTGAATCCAGTTCTTTTTGCAGTTCATTCAACCCCCTGGGCTCGGATAAATAGGTCCTGTATTCAAGCAACACTTTATCGAGATTTTCCTTTTCAATATCCATCTGCTGCTTTATGTAGGTTGATGATTTTGTTGCCTGCTCCTTGGCCTTTTCCGATACGAAGTCGGTAAATTTCCTGGCTATTGTATTTGCTATATCTGCAGCCAGCTTCTTATCGCTGTACTCAATTGTAATGGTAATAAGATTGGTATCCTTTATTGTCCCCAAGGTGATCATCTGCTTGAGACTTCTTCTTGTAATATCTCTTTCATCAAGCTTAAGTTCATCTATTGTCTGCTGAAGTATTTGGGGGTTATTTATCTGCTCTTTGTATGTTTCAATGGACATTTGAGAAAACTGAGACTGAGAAAGAGTATTTAGTAATGCATCTACCCCTTCAACTTGCGACACTACCTGCTGCTTATTGTTTATACCTGAAGCCATGAGTATTACCTTACCTTCATATACCGGTGACATGACAAAAAAGCTAAGTACGGCAGAAGATAAAATGGCTACTATGGTAATAATTGCAATAAGCTTCCTTTGGTTAATTAAAACCTGTATACATTCTCTCAAAGTGATTTCTTCCATTTATTGATCTCCTATCAAAGTATTATTGTAAATAATGTTTCTATTTTGAAGAATTAATCCTTTTTTCCGCATTGTCTTTCCAATTCTTTGCAAGCCCAATCATATCGTACACATTCTTCTGAACCTCAAAAGGTCTTGTTGACTTAGCTTTTGCTGCTTCCAACTGTCCTTCAACTTCAATTATATTGTTTAGATAAGGCAAGGCATCATTGAACTGCTGTTTGCTAAAGTAAAATTTTGCTATCTGGTAATTAACCTGGATTTTATTTGCATACGCGCCTTCAACCAATGGCTGCATGTCGACCAGTTGATTGGTAAGCTCTATTCCTTTTTCCATTTCTCCATAATTAATCAGAAGATTGATTCTTATTGGTATATATTTCGCATTCTGAGGTTCGTATTTTTCTATTTCATCAAGAGCATTTTTAACTTTGACAAGGTATGTACTATTTTTTGTATTAATGAACTTATTCCCCATCAATTGCGCATAGTCCATCCTGTATGCTCCGTTAAATCTATCCAATCTCATTGCTTTTTCGTAATTTATTATTGCTTTATCCGGATCTTTGCTTACTAACTGAGACCCATTATTTCCATTTATCATACCAGCAAATATGGATGAGCTAAAGTATAGAACAAGTACTGAAAATGCAATAACACCATAATTTATTGAATTCTCCCCTTTGAAGACGATATTCTTATCTTCATGGCCTGCATTCAGCATTCCTATCAGGCACCACAACAAGAACATTGGTGCAGACAGGGACAAATCAAAGTCAATAGATGCATGCCCAATTATCATAAATATACCTGCAAATATTGGCATATTCATATCATTTTTATTTAAAAATGCTTGTACTATAAATTTTTTCAAAAGCATAAACATTATTGCTATAAATACAACTCCGCCTATTATTCCTACCTCGGTCAGGAACTGTATATAGAAGTTATGGGCTTCCGTTGAATTATAGGAAAAAGATTGATATTTATAATATGTATCCTGCCAGGTACCACCACCTGTACCAACTAGAGGATTATCAAGGAATATTCTCAGACCATCCTTGCTGAAGGTCAACCTGTCTGAAGCGTTTTGGAGTTTTAAACCAGCATCCCACAATTTTGAAATTAACGGCTTAATCACATCCATCTTGATTGTTGATACTACAATTGCAAGTAATATTATTGAAACAATAAAGACTACAATGATAATATTTATTGTTCTTCTATCAAACTTATCTATATATTTATTGCTCAACAAGTGGAAAATAAACTGTAGCAGTGCGCTTACAGCAATACTTATTATGAAGTAAGCAATAAATGAATTTTTCAAACCATTCTGGAAATAGCTGATAAAAACCAGAGCATTCGCTATTACTGAAATCACTGCACTACATAACATATTCAGTTTTACCCTATAACTAGAGATTATGAAGAATACAAGTGCTAGTATTCCAAACACTATGAATGCACCTAAGGATAACGTAAGCATAAATCCTGCAAAAATTGTAGTCAGTGCAATCTGAAGAAACAACTTCTCAAATAGGTTCTGACTTTTCGAAAGTGTCAGGATACATATCATAAATCCAGCACCTAATATTGCACCTGTCGTATTTGGATATTGATACAATCCATAGAGCCTATTATATTCTGTTACCCCCTTTAAGTCCATTAGACCTGCCATTGTCAGAAGGCCGGTAATAGCAACTAAGTAGTTAGAAATAAGTACTGCATATATTATAATCTTTTTCTCTAAATGCCCCTTACATAACTCCATAGTCATTTTATATATCATAAAATATGCTGCATACTTCAGAAAGGCATCGAAAGCAAGTTTTGCATTTATCGAAAAAAAGAATGAAATCAAATATACCAAAGGCAGCAATAATACTGCAACATCCAGATAGGAGCCAATTATTTTATAGTCTTTTGTTCTTAGCTTGTACAATATGTATAGAACAAAAATTGCACTTATGTATACAATAGATGGGATATAGTTTTCTCTGAAGTATAGACCCCTATAGAACGGGATTACAATTAGGAATACTGAAATTAATGTTATAAAAGAATACCTGATAATTTTCTCATATGAAAGGTTATAATTGCTCTTTTTACTGACCTTTTTATCAACCTTTTGTTTCCCCTTTGCAACCTTTGTTGAAATATCCATTCACTGCACCCCTTGCAACTATTTAGTAGAACATGAAATGTACTCATATTATATAATATACCAATATGGCCCATAATTCAAATGAAAATTGACTTTGTTATTAACGGTTTATTAAAGAAAAAAAGAGAGCAGCGATTGCTGCCCTCTCCTATTCAGAGATTATTATTTTGTAAACTCTCTGGAGTTCACTACAACGCCTTCAAGTCCAGCTGGAGCTATCTCGGCCCTGTACTCAACAATTGTATTAACATCTGTATCAGGATCTGTTGCATCAGCTTCTACCATGTCAATAGCTGTATCCAATCTGTATACTTCTACTGTGTACTTGGAGAGACCTAAGATGCTTGTATATGCATATCCAGTATTAGCTGTATATGCACCAGCTGTAGCATCAGCATAGAATGTAGCCATATCAAATCTGTTGTTAGCTTTATCTGGTAATACTGTAAATTCCTGTCCATCGTATACTACCTTAACAACATACTTGTTAATATCCATACCGCTGAATGTGATTATACCAGCTGAAGATACATCAAGACCACCATCAGCTACAACGCCTTCAAATGTGTAAGTCTCTGTTCCAGTCAGCGGAGCAGTTGAATGTGCATCTGCGCCACCAGCAACTGGAGTTAAAGTAACAGTGTATTTTACGTTGTCCTGAAGCGCCTGTGTGAGGTTTACAGTAAACTCATTGTATGCTTTTGCTGTATCAAGATATTCTGCAGTAGCTGCGAGAGTTCCTTCTATTGCAAGCTCAGGAGCTCCTGTTACACTCTTCTTAACGCTGATTGTATCGTTGGAGTCAAGGTATGCATTTAAAGTAACTAATATTTTTTTGCTGTCAACTATCTTTACACCCTTGATGTATTGATCGTTAACTACTGGTGAAGCTACGAAGCTGTGTACTATGTCTTCAACGGATGAGAGGTTTCCAGCGTAGTCTCTTGCACCTGTAGTAGGCTTGATGTCATATACCTGGTCAGCCTTATACTTGCTAATATCTGCGCCGCCAGTAATTGTTACGTTTACTACATTGTAGTCTGTACCATCTCTCTTCGCTACCAATGTGAGATTGAGAGCTGTGTCACCTTCGTAAATTCTGTAAGAACCAACTGCGTCTGATCTTACATCCTCATTGTAGTAGACCTTTATAGTCTTAGTATCAACTGCTTCAGCATAGTCTATAACAGCTGCATCTTCGTCGCTGATATAGCTTGTTACTCTTGTAATATTTGTATTTCCGTCTACTCCTTCGTCAACTACTGCCTGACCAGCATAGTCTGTCAATATAGTTGATAAGTCGAAATCGTAATCCTTATCAAATACGATCGCATTAGCAACACCCTGTATTGTAAGTGTTACTGTGCTTTCAGCATCAGTAGTGTTTTCGTCATCAACGTCTACATCTACATCAAATGTCTGTCCATTGCCTGTAATAGTAGTTAAAGGATTGATTTCCTGTACTGGTTTGTCAAATATGAATTTGAATTCCTTTGGGTTAACCTGCTCTTTTGTTGATAATTCTGCAGGCTGATTATCTGTATTGATTCCATAGAAGTAATCAGCTGTTGATGGAAGCACGTATGTGTTGTTGGAATCATCTTTAACGTTTGTGAGGCCAGTTATTGTGTACTTTGTATTGTCTGCAAGAGCCCACAATGATGCGAAAGGAGTGCCGCCAACGTTATCAGTCCTATAAACTATAGTTGTTTCATCATCAAGAGGCTGACCAGATGATCTTAATGTAGTTAAAGTTGGTGTTGAACCATATGAAACTGTCATTACTGAAGTACCAACAGTCTTAACAACTTCATCAAATGTTACTCTTACTTCATTCTTGCTTATAACATCAATTGATGCAACTTCTGGTTTTGTGGAATCAGCAGATGTTCTTGCTGCTGTGAAGTATGCCTTTGTATTGAAGCAAGCATTTCCTGCTCTATCCTTAACGTTATTGATAGTTACTGTGTATTTGCTGTTAACTGTCTGTTCAGCTGTAGTCAAAGTAACTACTCTGAAAGATGTATCCCCTGATGATGCACTAACGTCACCAGTTGAAAGTTCAGCTTTCTTTATTGTTCCGAGATCACCGTTTACGGAGTAGTTTGCTACATCCTGTGCGGAGTCTGCGTCAAGTCTCTCATTGAAAGTCAACTTAACATGAGTCTTGTCTACCCATAAAACACTCTTTACATATGGTGAAGCTATATCATCCTTCTCGCCAACAACTGATCTTGTAGTAGTCTTCATTACGTTGCCGAATTCGTCTGCTACATTAGCAACTGTGAGCTTGTATATCTTGTTTTCTTCCATTGTGGAGGTCTTCAATACTACTGTCTTACCATTCTGTACATCAGGTGTTGATGCCTTAAGAACGGAAGCTTCAAGAACTGTAATGTCCTTGTCAAATGTGTAGTTTGAAACATCAGTTAAACTAGTTGGATCCAATCTGTTGTTTTCTGTAAACTGAATGTCTATCATATCATCGCCAACTACGTCTATATACTTTACTGTTGGAATAGTCTTATCCTCAGAAACACCCTTGAAAGACTTTGTCAATGGCTTAGCTATAACATTACCTGATATTGAACCGTCCTTCAAGTTGCTGCCTGTTACAGTATAGGAATGACCTGAAGTCATTGGTGAAGTCTGGATCTCTACATAATCATAGTATCCATAGTCATCAGTATAATAACCAAAGGATTTGTCATCTGGATAATCCTTAGCTATAACCTTCTCAATTGTCAAATCATTGATTGACCAATTAACAAGATCTTCAGCCGTAGCTTTGTCGATACCATGAGCATCGTCAATCTTAACCCAGATTCTCTGGTTGTTCTTAACGATTACGTTGCCAAGGAACTTAATAGCTGTTGTATCAGCTGTTCCAGCAAAGGACTTTTCAACTGTCTTTATTGCAACGCCGTCAGATGACTTAACGTTAGCAACTTTTAACTTGTAGATTCTGTTCTTTGCAACACCTTCAGTTGTCAATTTAACAGTCATTCTTGTATCGTCCTGGTCAACCCATAATTCAGCGGCTTTAACTGTTGCGCCATTGTTGAGAGTGTAGTTAGCTACATCTTCAACTGTTGATCTGTCCATAGCCTTCTTGAATACAAGTTCTACAGTATTTGTATCTATACATTTTACTGTGTCAAGTTCAGGAGCACCAGTCTGCTTTGAGATACCAGCAAAGTTCTTGGATACTTCGCCTACTTTTAATGTGTAAGCAGTTCCAGCTGTCTGAGCTGCTGTTTCAAGAACTACTAAAGTACCATTCTCTGCTTTTGCTGATTTAACTTCAAGAGCAGTTGTTGAACCTTTTACAACTATGCTGTAGTTAGCTACGTTTTCTGCAAATGCCTTATCAGCATCTGCGTCAAATGTTACTTCTACTTTGTCATTAGCTACAGCTTTAACTGCATCTAACTTAGCTGTTGTTGTAGTTGTTTCTGTTAAAAGACCAGCTGCTGTAGCTTTAGCTGCATCGATCTTGCCAGCTTCTACGAGTGAAGCAACAAGAGTCTTGCCGCCATCTTTTACTGTAGCTTTGAGAGCTTCAACTGTAGCTATAGCTAAGTCATTAACTGTATAGTCAGTAACTGCTGCTACCTTTGAAAGTCCCTTGCCAGCTGCAAATTCAACTACGTTGTCCCAAGTGAAGTCGCCTACAACTTCAGCTGTGTTCTGCTTGTAACCGAGAGTTTCAAGAAGAACTTTGTAGTATTCTTTTGCAGTTATTTTTCCGTTAGGATTGAAGTTCTTGCCATCACCAACCCAGCCTAACTGTGGATTAGCTTTTAAGTAAGCAAGTAAGTTGCTGCCTTCAGCCCAAGCTATGTTGCCATCTGCGAAGTTAGCTTCACCTGTGAAAGCTAAAGCTTCTGCTTCAAGACCCTTAAGTCTTAAGAACATAACTGCTGATTGTAATCTTGTTGGAGCAGTTGCAACATATGCTGCATCTACTGTACCGGTTTCGCCTTTGAGCATTCCCAGATCTGCAGCGATCTGAGCTTCTGCACCGATTGTGCCTTCAGCAAATGCTACTGTTATTGATGAGAATACCAGAGCAAGTGCGAGGACCAATGCAAGTGTCTTCTTCATTTAACCAACCTCCTCGTTATGTAATAATTATTATAGCACCCTGTAAAGGGACTGCTACCTATTTCACATTATAGCAACACTTATATGTGGAGTCAATGTGTGGGAATTTAATGTAACACAAATGTAAAATACATATTACTGTTGAATATTAATGATGTATAGTCGCTAGTCACTAGTCTCTAGTCGCTAGGTTTAGTGGGGCTCTGGGGATTCAGTCGCTAGTCGGCAGCTTTAGCTTTTAGAGCCTTTATTAGGCCGCCTAGCATTTTGGAGACTTCTGAGCATTTTATGTTCATTTCAGAGTATATTGCTTCATCTATATAATCAATTTCTTTTGCTATCTCAAGTTGCGTCCGCAACTCGGACAATGAACCTTTTGATATATGTAAATAACGGATTAGCTCCTTTTCCGATTCTCTATCATTGCCCTCTGCTATATTACTTGGAATACTTACCGCAGCCCTTTGCATCTGTTCGCGTAAACCGTAATCTTTTGCGAACTTTCCTGTATTTGTAATCTTATATATCTCTACTGCAAGTTCTTTTGACTTCTGCCATACGCTTAGTTTTTTAAAATCAGAATAACTCATGATCTATGCCTCCTAAAGTATATTTTCAGTCGCCAGTCACTAGTCACTAGTCACTAGGTTTTCAGTGGGGCTTTGGGGTAATGGCTCGAGGCAAGTCGCACATTTCTGTGCTGCTTGTATCTCGGGTCTTTTATTATTCTTTTTTGTTTATAAATTTTTCCATATATATTATAGTTATATTATAGTTCCTTATGTACAAACTCTCAATTAAATTATTAGGTGGGAGATGTGGTAAGTTATGGTTAGAAAGTACATAGTTGTAATATTTCTCATTCTTATTATGCTTTTTGCTTGCGGATATGCGGAGGATGATGCTGTACTGGAGCTTGATAAGGGAGTATATGAGGGTTTGAGTGACAGGATGAAGATCACCTTGACTGCTCCTGCACTTAATAAGGATATACGTATGTCTGAGGTGGTTTTTGCAAAGGTTAACACTACGGATAACAGTTCCGGAATTAATATTTTTCTTGTAGAAACCGGCAAAGATACGGGAGTTTTCAAAAGTGATATACGCTTCAGCTTTGGTGTAAGTAACGCCGCCGAGAGAACAATAAAAGTCCGGAACGGCATCAAGCTGTATGTGCAGTGTGAGGGCTTGAAGTCAGAAGCAGTCTGGGTTCCGTACGACGCAGCTTTGGAGCTTGATTCTGATATATTCACAGGGCTTGGAGATTCGCCTGAGATTACCCTTACAGATTATGATTTAAATGCGTTGCATAATGCGGTTGAGGAAGTGAAGGTGCTTGTGAAATCAACCTCTGATTCTGAAGGCATATCTTTCACTCTTAAGGAAAGTGCTGCAGATTCGGGGGTTTTTAAAGGTTCTGTCAAGCTGACAACAAGCTCTTCCGATTCAAAGGATGGCAGGCTGCATGTTGAATATAAGGACGAAATTACTATTATATATAAGGATACAACCGTTTCAGGCGGACCTGATAAGCTTTGCACAGATACGGCGGTATGGACGCCCCAGACTGCGTCTGTAAAATTGAGCAGTGAAAGCTTTGTGGGGCTAAACTCCAAGTGTGGAGTAACTATAACAGACAATGATATGAATATAAGTAAAGATATTAAGGATACTGTAAACATAGAGGTTATATCGGATACTGATCCGAAAGGAATAAATCTTAAGCTTTACGAGACTGAAACTGACAGCGGAATATTTAACGGTGACATTTTCTTCAGTAATTATTCAAGCAGTTCAGATTGGAATACCCTCAAGGTTGCCTCTAAGTCAGATTTCAAGGTAATCTATTGGGATGACAGGAATGAGATGAACGAAAAGTATGTACCGGTAGATGCAGGTGCTAAATTTCAATTTGCAGAGGGAGTCCTAAGCATCTCCGGCGGTGCACAGTCCGGTAAAAATGACAGTATAACAATTACTGTTAAGGATTCGGATGCAGATACTAATGATCAAAGGAATACTTTACCAGTCAATATCACCTCCCATTCAACCGGCGAAGCCATAACTTTGTGGCTTGAAGAAACGGGGAAATCCTCAGGAAGTTTCAAGAGGGCCTTATACTTTTCTACCAAAAAGGTAACTGATAAGGCAAAGAAAGATGTGACTCTGCTTGTTTCCCAGGGTGATGCTATAGAAATCACATACAAGGATACAACGGTACCGGACGGGCAGCCTCTGACGATAAGGGAGCTGTATACCTGGTCATACCGGGAAGCAGTCGTTGTGCTTGATGAGAGCAGCTATACCGGCTATAATTCAAGTACAACGGTAAGCGTCAATGATTCAGAAGCAAACTGCAACCCAAAAAGCATTGACAAGGTAAAAATAAGAGTATCAAGTACTTCAATGCCGGAATTCACTATGCTTATAAGTGAGACAAAAGCTGATTCCGGAATATTTAAAGGAACTATCCATTTCGGCAGGCAAGGGAACCGATCAGAAGGCATACTGAAGGTATCGGCAGGGGATAAAATTAACGTTTCATATGAGGACCAGGGTGAATACAGTTACGGGACTGTTGAGGCAACCGCTGTATGGAATCCTCATGATGCAGAGCTGAAGCTGGACAGCGATATTTATTATGGTAATAACGCTGAGGTGGATATTACGGTAAAAGATTGGGATATGGCAGAGAACTCCGATGAAAAAGACAGTATTGCGGTATCCGTCGGTATAGCAGGGAAAAGTACTGTGCTAAAGCTTCCACTTAAGGAAACAGGTAAAGATACAGGAGTATTTACCGGTACCTTTGCAATTAACAGCAGCAATAGTAAGTATATGAAGCTGCGTCTCCTGGATGGGGAAGAACTGGAAGTAATATATGTGGATCAGGATAATAGTGAGGGTAGAACTGTTGAGCGAAGGGCTTCAGCTGTTTGGAAATTAACTAAATAGTGAGATGCGAGAACGGGGGAACAGTGGGAACGGGTAACACGGAACACACGAATATTCCACGGAATCCACGGATGGTTATATTTTTTATATAGTCAATTAGTAAGTTCCGATACTCAGTGCATTATCCATCAGTTTACCTATTATATCTAAGTATTTTTTTTATTGAGCATAGATTCAATGTATTAATTTGCTACTCGTTTAATTTGAAGTTTTGGAAGTCCGAAGTTAATGAGGAATCCCAATCTGTACTTTGTAGCTTTCAAATAGTTCAACAATTGTGCATGATGCTCTTCTATAAGTCCTGAGTTAGATTTTACTTCAATTATTATCTTCTCATCAACGAGGATATCTGCTATGTATTTTCCTGCAATGATATCCTTATAATATATATCAATCTGTCTTTGCGCTTCGCACTTTATATTTCTGAGCTGAAATTCATGAAGTAATGCATTTTCATAAACTTTTTCCAGAAAACCGGAACCAAGTATTCTATGCACCTCATATGCTGACTTAACTATTGCATTTGATGTTTCTTCATATAGAATCAAGTTATTCATCTCCTTATTGGTTACGGGGATATAAGCGGGGAACGGGTAACAGGTCACACACGGATATTTCACGGAATCCACGGAGGAATTTTTTCTGTTTTATTTTGTTACCTTAGTAAGTTTCGATACTTATACGTTATCGTTAGCTATTACATATCTATATTATTTATCCTGCCTTGGCTTAAGTGGGTTTTCGTGTATTTCGTTTTACCCGTCTCTTTTTGTGGACGACCGATGGTCGCCCCTACTATTATAAAAGCTCTGGAATTGCTCCAAAGCTTTTTACTCTTCTTATTACAATTTATGGAACGATGAGGGCACCGTTCCCTACTACTTTTTGTTTTGTAGTGCTGCTTTTATGAATTCTCTAAATAATGGCTGGGGCCTGTTGGGTCTGGACTTGAATTCCGGGTGGAACTGGCAGCCCAGGAACCATGGGTGGTCCTTAAGCTCTACTATTTCTACCAGTCTTTCGTCAGGAGAAAGCCCGGAGAGCAGCATTCCGTGGGACAGCACCTTATCTCTGAACTGGTTGTTGAATTCATATCTGTGTCTGTGTCTTTCAAATACCAGGTCTTCGTTATAAGCCTCATAGGCCTTGGTGTTCTCAGCCACCTTGCAGGGATATAAGCCCAGTCTCATTGTACCGCCCTTCTCGTCTATATCCTCCTGCTCCGGCATCAGGTGTATTACACCATATGGTGTATTCTCATCAAGCTCGGTGCTGTGAGCATCTTTAAGTCCCAGTACATTTCTTGCATATTCTATAACTGCTACCTGCATTCCAAGACATATTCCGAAATACGGCACCTTGTTCTCCCTGGCATATCTGGCTACCAGTATCTTGCCCTCTATGCCCCTGTTTCCGAAGCCTCCGGGCACCAGTATTCCATCGGCTCCATTCAGGTATTCCTTTATATTTTCTTCCTTTACATCCTCAGAGTGTATCCATCTTATATCTATTTCTGAATCGTTAGCTATTCCTGCATGTCTTAAAGCTTCTGCCACCGACATATATGCATCGTGCAGCTCTACGTATTTTCCTACAAGTGCAATTGTAACCTTGTTTTTAAGATTTTTTATCTTGTTGACCATCTGGGTCCACTCTGATAATTCCGCTTTCCCGCACTTAAGCCCCAGTTTCTTTATTACGAGGGAATCCAGGCCTTCATTATGCAGCAGCAAAGGTACTTCATAAAGATTGTCCGCATCCATGTTCTGAACTACTGAGTCTCCCTCCAGGTTGCAGAATAAGCCTATCTTATCCTTCATTTCCGTGGACAGAGGCTGTTCAGTCCTGCATACAATGATGTCAGGCTGGATGCCTATGCTTCTCAGTTCTTTTACACTGTGCTGGGTGGGTTTTGTCTTAAGCTCCCCTGCTTTTGAAAGGTAAGGCACCAGAGTAACATGTATAAAAAGCACATTCTCCCTGTCTACCTCATATTTTATTTGTCTGATCGCTTCCAGAAAAGGCAAGCTTTCTATGTCGCCAACCGTACCGCCGATTTCTGTTATTACAACATCCGGGCTTGTTTCATTGGCAACTCTGTATATTCTTGATTTGATTTCGTTTGTTATGTGAGGTATTACCTGAACTGTTCCTCCCAGATAATCCCCTTTTCTTTCCTTGCTGATTACCGACCAGTATATCTTTCCTGTGGTCACATTGCTGTTTTTTGTGAGATTTGTATCTGTAAATCTCTCGTAATGTCCCAGGTCCAGATCTGTTTCTGCTCCATCATCTGTTACGAATACTTCCCCGTGCTGATACGGTGACATTGTTCCAGGGTCAAAGTTCAGGTATGGGTCCATCTTCTGCAAGCTTACCTTAAGTCCGCGGCTTTTAAGAAGCCTTCCCAGTGATGCTGCAGTTATGCCTTTCCCCAAGGATGAAACAACGCCGCCGGTTACGAATATATACTTAGTGTGAGACAATTTTTATTCCCCTCCTATCGTTACATTTATTTATATAATTATTTGGGTTACGCGTTACGCATTTTGCTACGTGCTTCGTGCTACGTGCCACGTGCATTTTAGGGTTATTATCTAGGGCATTTTTCTATGCTTGCGTATAGGGTTCTTATTAGTGCACCAATCATATTGGAGATTTTGGTTAGTCTTTTTTCCAAATCGATCATTGTTTCTTCATTAATATATCCAATATCATGTGCAATATTTAGCTGTGCTATTAACTCAGCGCAGGAGCCTTTGGCTATGTAGAGATATCTTACGAACTCCTTATCTGTCTCTCTGTCATTGCCTTCAGCTATATTGCTGACAATACTGACAGCTGCTCTTCTCATCTGCTCTCTTAAACCATAGTCTTTGTTAAAATAACCTTCATTAGTAAGCTTATATAAGTCTACAGCAACTTGTTTGGCATCCTGCCAAACATTCAAGTCTTTAAAATTTGTCTTGCTCATATACTTGCTCCATTTTTAATAAAGTTTTTCATAACTTATATATTGTACTTAATACTGTAATAAAAATCAACAAAAAACTACAAGAAGGTTAATACTTTTTAACCTTCTTGTTATGTATGACTATTTTACTTTTCTTACAATTATGTCGTCATGTCTGGAAACCTTTTCCTCAATGCGGTCAAGCTGGTCACTGTGCTGTTTGTAGCCGTCAAACAAAGCCTGAAGCTTTTTTCCGTGATCCTGTTCTATAAAGGTAAGTTTGTTGTCTATACCGTCGAATCTTTCTCTTGTCTCTTTTCTGAAGCCGTTAAATTCACCTTTGAGGCCGGTGACTTCATCCTTGAGGCCATTAAATTCACCCTTGAGACCGGTGACTTCACTCTTGAGGCCACTAAATTCACCCTTGAGACCGGTGACCTCACTCTTGAGGCCGGTTACTTCGATATACAGCTTTTCGATTAATTTAAAGGTTTTATCTTCCATTAATGTTCATCCTTTTTAATTCTTTTTTCCAGCTAATATTATACCATTTTCTGGTGGTTGTGTCACTATGTTGTTTCAGGAATTATGCGGGCAGGCATGGAAACCTGCCCCTACTGTAACATTTTTTTAATCTCTGTCATTGCTCTGTCCAGTTGTGGGTCGCTGGTGGTTTGTTTTTGTTCCAGTTTGGACTGGAGAGCTTTGATGTCATCTGCCTCCAGGGAAGCATCCTGCTTGAGGTTGTTGTCCTTCTGGAATTTCAGTACTGCTGTTTTGGTCTGAAGTCCGAATACACCGTCCTGCTTTTCTATTTTATAGCCTATGGCGCTTAGTCTTTGCTGCACTCCCAGTACATCAAGGCCTATGATTCCGCTTTTTATGCTTCTGTCACCTTTTATCGCTGCATAATCAGCAGCTGTATTGGCAGTATTTGCTTTTACTTCTATATCAGGTGTGAGCCCTATGCCATCTAAAGAAAAATCACTTGGAGTCAGATAGTTAGCTACGGTCAGCTTTACTCCGCCGCCGTCCGGTATTCTCATGGTATGCTGTACAGTACCTTTACCATAGGTTTTCTCTCCGATAAGTATTCCTGTCTTGCTGTCTTTTATAGCTCCTGCCATTATCTCAGAGGCAGATGCACTGCCGCCGTTGACAAGTGCAACCAGCTTAAAGGGTGCCTTATCCAGCTCGGAATCGTATGTATCAACAATTCCCTCCTTCATCTGGATTTTTACAATTGGCCCCTTTGGTATCAAAAGCTTGCACACAGCTACAACTTCGTCCAATAATCCTCCCGGGTTGCCTCTGAGGTCTATTATTACGCCTTTTACGCTTTTGGCTTTAAAAGCAGCTACCGCATTAGCAGCATTTGCACTTGTATTTTCGTTGAACTCCGTTATCTTCAGATAACCTATATTGCCATCTTTTATCTCATATTTCACTGGGTTTATCTTTATAATCTCCCTTTTAAGTTCGAAATATATTATATCTGCTGCTCCGTCTCTTTTGGCCCCAATTTTAACGCTGGTGCCCTCCTTACCTCTTATCAGCGAAGCTGCCTTATCTGCAGTATAACCAGTAATATCAGTACCGTCAACACTTACAAGCTTGTCTCCGGTCTTGATGCCTGCTTTGTATGCCGGTGTGCCTTCAATAGGGGCGACTACCGTAATCCCATCAGCCTTTTTTTCGATCTGTACGCCTATTCCAACAATCTCTCCTGTGATATCGCTCATGAACTCATTGTATTCTTTTTCAGAAAAATAAGTGCTGTGAGGGTCAAGGGTCTCAAACATGCCTTTTATGGCACCGTTAATAAGGTCTTCCTCCTTGACATCCTTGTAATAGTCACTTTTTATTATGTCCATCATCATTTCGATTTTTACTGCTGCTTCGGATTTCTGTTCCTCCCCATTCCCTGGTGCCTGGAATGTAAAGGTATCGGCAGCAACTGCAGTTGTCAGTAATGATAAAATCAATACGATGGATATAAATGTTTTTTGAATACTCTTTCTCATTAATCCCACTCTCCTAGCGTTTAATTTATGGCGGACGCCCATTGGGCGCCCCTACGGTGTATTTAGACGGAACGACGGGGGCGTCCCCACGATAGTATTTATGATATAGGCGGGAGGGCGTGGAAACCCGCCCCTACATACGTACGCCGGTGGGCGCCCATGCGGTGGATGCGGATCAGACGGAACGACGGGGCGTCGTTCCCTACCGACCAAAGTTTATTATTTTTTCCCGGTATTCTTTTCTTATGTCAAATTGAAGGTATCTTATGAACTTGTTGAGCATAACGGCAGTTTCCGCTCTTGTCATCAGCCTGTTCGGCTCTATTTCATTGTAGCTGTTGGCGCTTATTATACCCATTCTGTGCGCCACATTTACTGATTTCTTAGCCCAGGCCTCCACACTGCCGTCATCTCTGAAGGCAGTTTTTGTACTGCTGACATCAGAGGATTGCTCCAGGCCCATAGCCCTCACTATTATTGCTGCAGCCTGCGCTTTTGTAAGATATTCATCCGGGCTGAACCTGGTACTGCTGGTTCCCCCCATCACACCCATCTTTGCCGCAACTTCAATGTAGTCATAATACGGGTGATTTTTATCTACGTCTGTAAATGTAGGAGTATAGGATTTCAGCCTCTTTTTTGCAGCATCCTCAATACTTATATCACAGGCTTTTACAATTGCTTTCGCAAATTCTCCCCTGCTCATGAAGCTTCTTGGCATGAAGTAGCTGCTGTTCTGTACGCTTATAATGTCCATGGACAGCATCTTCTTTATATCCTCTGCAGCCCAATAGTTGTCAGGGACGTCCTTAACAGCAGGAGCAAAGGTTCTTGTCTGTACCGGAACTGTAGTGATTCTGAAGCTGTCCCTCCCTTTCTTCCTGATGCTCGCGGGGTTTGTTTTGCTCAGATCAGGAAGGTCATATATGTAATATACTATATTTTCCTGGCCTTCCTTCAGTACATACCCTCCTTTGAAGCTTATGTCCTTGGGGTCGTTATTTATGTACTCCATATTTTTTACCACAGAATCGGATACAGCATATTCCACGGTACCGACAGCTTCTTTGAAGGTTGTAGAAGTAACACTGTCTTTGTATCTATATGTTATTGAATAATTGTAGAAGGCTGTATCTGTAGAGCTCCAGAAATTATTGTAGCCTACCTGGTTTGTGCTGAAATCAATTTTTATTTCTCCCGCTCCATCGTTTTTTGAATATGTCTTGCTGCCGTTCCAATCCGATACCATGTATTTTATTATAGTCTTGTCATCCGTTAGTCCGGATCGGGTGAAAAGGTACTCGGTAAGCTTATAGGTGTCGCTGCCTATCTGTATCGTCTCTGTGTATTTTGGATCAAGGGAGCTGGCATAGGTGGCCTGATTTCCAAGGCCGTTTTTGCTCTCTGAATTCAAAAATACAACCTTCCTGTTAAGCTCGGCTTTTTTCACGGTATTGGAAAGTTCATATTCCACTGTTGTCTTAGTACCTTTGCTGTCCTCTTTTACAGCAACAGTACCCTCCAAAAGAATCGGCTCTCCGGAGATAAATACCATTTCCTTGTATTTGAACTGCCCTTTCTTGGCAGTTGCCTCACCGCTTATACCGGGTTCATACCCCGGTGCAGCTGCCGCTGTTATACTGAGCATATATATTGTCAGAACTGCTATTACTAATTTTTTCATATAAACACCTCTAAGATCCTTCACTTCGTTCAGGATGACATTTTAAACTGTAATGCCTTGGCGGACGCCCGGTGGGCGCCCCTACGACGACATATGGAGCATCATCTGCATGTTATTCTGTGAATACGAATATCGCTTCATTTCCTTCACACATTATATATGCTTCACTGTTGGCTTCCAAACGTTCTATGCCTATTGAGGCTCCTTCTCTGTTCAAGACTATTGTATAACCAATATCTATCGGCATAGTGGGCTTCACAGGTCTCCACTGTCCGTATGTAAGGCTGTATTCTCTTGCGTCCTTTAGAGTAATGAGGTTCACATCATATTTTTCAATACTGTCAATCAACCCTGCAACCATTCTCTCCGTTTCTATTTCTCTGTCAGGGTTGTAGTTGTTCTTATCCTTTTTATAAATCATCACAGCTTTGGCGATATTATCCTCATCGTATACTACATATACCATATAATGCTCATGATATTTTGAGTTGTATTTGTATTTCTGGTAATCGCTATGGTACTCATTATCCTCATGCTGCTCATATTCTTTTCCATTGGCATCTTTCCCTGCACTCTTGTAATTCGGCCACAAGTAAGTAAATGGTTTATACCTGCTCTCCACGAACCTATCCGGAGCTATATAAGTAATAGAATTCTTCCCCTTCTCATATATGCCTGTCTCGTCGCTTAAACGGAAGAGCTGGTCTCCCACCTGCGTCCAACTGTTGTTTGTCAATGTAGAGGCGTTGTCAATAGTAAAGTAATCCTCTCCTATTCCGTTAATATACCCTTTACTTATCCTGTAATTTGAAAAGGCGTTGAAGCTTTCGAGACTGACTATAGAGGCAGTATCAATTCCTGATGAGGTTTTGTTCTGGACTATGAAAGCTCCCACATTGCTGTCAAGGTCACGGGTATCCAGGAGTCTTCCATCCCTTATTACAATTGTACCGTCCACATAGTTCAAAAGCTTTCCGTTGGATAAGGTAAGCTGCTTATCTGTCCACTTTATTGAATCGATAGTCTTGTAAGCGGTATCCTCATAGCCTTCCTTCAAGGATATCTGCATCAGCTCCTCGGTGCCGTAGTTATCCTTGGATACTGCATAAACAGGCTTGCCTATGTAATTTTTCAGTTCTTCAATTTTAAGCTTTTCATTTCCTCTATACAAAACAGCTTCCCTGGATAAGGGGTATTTCAAGTAGTTGCCGGCAAACTGCCAATCGTAATAGCCGTAATTATATGCCTTGGTAAGGATTACTTCCCCGGTTGCAGGAACCACATCTACTATATCCCCTTTGTATATCTTGTCTACCATTGCTCCCTGGGTCTGTACTTCAATCCTGGATATATAGTTGTCTTTTCCCGGATTGACCTGGAACTTTATTCTGTCTCCCTGCCTGAGGACGCTTCTGTCTGTTGTAATGCCTTTCTTTACAACAGCCGTCATATTGTCCGTCCTGTAGGTATTTTCCTTTTCCGGGGCTTCATCCGGCGAAACAACTATGCTGTCCCCGGAAGAAGTTCTTATTCTAGCAGTGTAGGTTTCCACCCTGTTTTCATCCTCAGGTTCCAAATCAGTAAATATCCTTACTTCCAGAACCTTACCGCCGGCCACTTTAAGTGCGGCGTCCTGGTCAAAGCCTATGGCATCTATGCCCTGTTGTTCTCCATTTATATATACTTTGGTGTCCTCTGTCATATCAAGATATTGCTTGTTATCGAACTCGTCCGCCACCTTGAGCACATTACCTAAAGGATCGGCATACAGTATCTTCACTGCAAGCTCATTGTTGTTCAGTGTCTCTACCGGGACCTTTACCTCCATGCTTTTCAGCACATCGTTTGCAAATACCGCTTTTGCAGCTGTGTTTGGCTCTACCCTGCCGATTTCCACGGGTTCACCCTCTGCCTGTATTGCCGAATCCGGCATTACCTTCAGGAAATATCTGTTGTTTTCTTTATCGGTTAACTGCACTGTCTGGTTTTCCGGGTCATATTCTATAAAGGTTCCGTCAATCTCTTTGAGGCGTGCCACGTGCAGCAGCACTGCCTGATTATCCTTATTGACGGTGTATTCCACCACATCCCCTTCAGCTATAAGGGATTCATTCCCCACTTTGCCGTTTTTTATTACCGGCAGGGCCTGCTGGGAATTTACGTTCCGACCTGTATTTTTCTGTACGCTTATATTAATGGCGTCAGAGCCTGTATTTTCAATTCTTATATCAGTAACAGCACTATCAGAAAGGGAGCCCAGGTCTCTTTTTACCTTTACACTTGATACTTTTCCCTTTCCGGTAGTAAATCCAAGCTTATCCAGAGCCTGGTTTGCAACCGAGTTAAGTATGGTTGCCATTTCTCCCCTTGTAATACTCCCTTTGGGAGAAAAGCTGCTGCCGGATGCACCTGTCTTTATTCCGCTTTTCAGCACTGCTTCTACATATGGAAGATTTTCTGTCTTAATGTTCCGCCAATCGTTATAACTGAATACTGCCGATGTCTCCTCCCCTTTTACCGGTTGAAGGCCAAGGGCACGTGCAATCCAGAGTGACGCTTCTTCTCTAGTTGCAGGGCCTGTATAAAGCCTAGAAGCAGCCTTCTGGTTCAAACGCTGATTCAGCAGCTGGTCATATTGGGCCTTCGTCATTTTCCAATTGGTTTTCTTGGCTTTGTCGGCCTCTGCCTTAGCAGCCGCCCTGTCAGCTGCGGTAAGTACTGAAGCAGTATCAAACTCTCCCGGTTTTATTATGCCGCTGCTTTGTGCTATTGCAATATGCCCTTGTATATATGCAGCTGTGGAACTCAAGGCAGGATCCTGTGCTTTGAGGGTTTCGCCCTGTTTGACAGCCTCCTCCTGCTTACCTACAGCCCTTACCAACGCTGCCAGAAAATCCTGCTTGCTTGCATTCTGATTGGGCCTGAAGGTTTTACTTCCGTATTCCCTTATTACTGAATATATACTCATTTTCATTATGTTTTCGGCATTGGAATTTGAGTTGATATCAGTATAAGTTGCATTACTTATCAGGGAGTCCCCTGAGGTTGCTCCGGTGTATTGGACATCCGCACTGTAAGCGGGCATCATAAGGCTGTTGAAAACTAGTGCAGCTGTAAGTACATATGAAATTTTTCTTTTGTTTATTTGCATTTCAACCACTTCCTTAATATTAGATACGAGATTCGAGATTCGAGATTCGAGAACCTAAGCAAAGGCTTCGAAGAATGGGCGGGCATGGAAACCCGCCCCTACATTGCTTGGACGACCGGTGGTCGCCCCTACGGCAGCATCTTGCCGATTATCATGTATTCGCCGCTTTTGGATATTTGAGCTTTCAGGGCTCCTTTCAGCTTTTGGGTTTCCATTATCGTAAGCTTCCGTTCATAGCTGTCGTAATAGGCTATGTATACTCCACCTTTGAAAATGCTTGCTTTAGCTTCGTCATATTTTAGTGTCATGGCTGCTTCGCCCTTTATGCCCCTAATGCTCCTGACATCTTTTTCTACCTGCATTGTCACTTCCACTCCGAAAGGATTTGTTAAGAGCTTGTAGCCCCTCGGAAGGCTTATTCTGATATCATCGCCTTTAGCTGCCAGGTTTCTGTTAATGCCCACTCTTAGCTTTGTATCTCCATGGAGCGTGCTGCTTACCATAATCGCTTCGTCTACTGCCAGGTTGTTGGCCGTCATGTTGATTTCTATGTCCTTATCTTTTATAACCAGCTTGCTTCCGGGATACTTCTTTATAAGCAGGAAATTCAGCTCTGCAGACTTGCGGCTTGCTGAGCCGTAATACTGTTTATCAAAGTCTGCGGTAACCCCGCTGCTGCTGCTCAGGGATTTTTCTCCGGCGGTGTATAGTACCTCCCCGCCTTTGAATACAACCTTATCCTCGTTCATAGTCTGCTGGAACTCATCTGTTCCCTGATAATGGGTGTTTCTTATCACATCTCCGGTCTTCACATATTTGGTAGCCGGTGTGAAATTTGACGATATATAATTGTTGACCGCTTTTATCTTGAAGCTGTACCATGTTGAAGTTGCAAGCCCATCAACAAAGTATACCACTCTTGTATCGCTTATTTCCTCAGGAATTACACTTGCAAAGTATCTGTAATTAATCAGTTTCTTTCCGTCATAGCTTATAGATACATACAGCTCATAATAAATGGTCTTATCGACTTTATCCCATTCGAGCCTTATGGTATCTCCATCAACAGCCTCTATCTTAACACCGGTGGGTACGTCAGGCTTCGGTTTTTCATAGCTGGCACCAATTACATTGCTTACTCCGCCGTCGGTATTGATTACAATAATACTGGTATCACTGCTTGTCAGCTTTGGAGTTGTAAAGCTTATTGTATCATTTCCGGTTACTGTGACACCAGTAACCTGTATACCGCCTACCACAACCATTTCAGTATTATCCGGCCCTAAACACTCTATGCCTGTTTCTCCCTGTGCCAGTTCACTCTTCGGCTTCAGAACTCCTCCCAGTATGACACTTGCGCCTGTCATAAAGCCTGCACCTTTAAGCTGTATGCTTTCTCCTCCTTCTATGGAGAAAACTACCGGATCTATTATCTGTCCCTTACTGTTAAGGACACTGTCTATAACAGGAGAGCTTATTATTGTTATTCCATCCTTCACTTCGGTGTAACCGTAGTCACCGTTCTGCACCATGACTAATTTCTTGCCGGGGCTTATACCTGCGGGTATTGTTACACTTAATATTTCCCCTGGCTTTGAAGTATCTCTTACAGTTACGCAGGGTACACCGTCCAGGGAAACGACAACGCCTTCCTCGAAGCCATAGCCGTAAATTTTAACTGTGTTTGCCTGTCCGTTGGAGCTTCTGTCAGGTACTATGCTTTCTACTACCGGCTTGCTCTTGGACAGCTGGTATTCCACATAATACGGCTGTTCCATCAATGAGGAATCCGCTACACCGCCGTCCTCGTTAACAATTATTATTCTGTACTGCTTGTCAAGGTCATCCTGCGTTCCCACCGGAACCTTAACCACCAGCTCATCATCATTTGCACTCTTGCTTACTATTTCCAGAAGCTTGTCTTCCAGATAAACCTTTACATTCCTCCTGTAGTCGGAGCCCCGTATAGTAAGAAATGCTCCACCGTCAAGAGGCACATAAGTATATAACTCTGAATACAGATCATGGTTAACGGGATTGTACGGCTCTATGATATTTCCCAATTTACCGTGGTTTACCGGTTCTATGGAAGTTATTACCGGATGGCTGTCAGGGCTTACAACGCTAATTCTCCCTGATGCCTTCCCGTTGTCATCGTTTATTACATATATGCTTCTGTAGCCTTCTGTACTTATCGGAGGTGCAGTCGCCACAATCTTCTCACCGTTCTGTCTTACCTGAGCATAGGGAGCAACTCTTCTTGTTATTATTACTGACTCAGGTGTTGTCTCCACAAGGATTCCTTCGTCAAAGCTCTTGTTGTTGCCCAAATCAACCGAATGGTTCAAAATGAACATATGTGAAGAGCCTATAGGCATATCCAGCTCCATAGGAGTTGGCACAACAGCATTGGATGAATTCCTCAGCTGTCTTATAACCGGAGTATTATCAGAGGCTTTTAGCACTTTGATCCTTGCAGTCTCCTGGTTCAGCCTTTCAAATACAAACTTCAGGTCATCAATCACGGTATAATATGGTCCGATTATTGTATCGATTGTTTTCTTGTCTCTTGTAGTCTCATCACCGAAGATTACCATTGCACTTATGGCATCCCCGGCATCTGTCGGATTATCGGTTTCTCTGCCTACCTGTTCCTTTGTGCCGTCAGGAAGCTCAAACAAGCTTTCCAGATTTCCCTGTCTGAAGCCTGAACCCTTGATTTCCAGGTTCACATTTCCAAGATAGCTGACTACGTTGGGAGTTATACTGGTTATTACCGGCTTGGACATGGAATATGAAAAACCTTTATATGTACAGGAGCCTGCATCATAGTTTACCAGCACTATATCAACAGGACCGGAAACGCTGCTTGCCGGTATTGTCGCAACAAGTTTTTCCGTTATCAGGTCCGTATTGTCGGCAGGCCACTCAACCTCAGCTTTTATTCCGTTGAAATACACATCCGGAGGATTTCCGCCCACTGTTGCTCTTCTAAAATCCAGTCCTTCAATGATTATCTTGTCTCCTCCTGCCGAGGAACCGCTTGTAACCAGACTGTCCGTTGCAGAGTCTTTCAGGGCTGTTATTATTGGATGGCTGGAAGGCACTTTGTATTTGAAACCATCTGTGCCATCTCTTACAGCCGTTCCACCGTCATAATTCACTACCATGACCGGCACTGTAAATTCATCTATGCCGCCTGGTATGGAATACGGGTATTTCGGTACCGTCACCCTTACCTCTGTGGCATTGATAAAATCTATATTAAGGGCCTTTTCCGAGCCAAAGTAAACTTCAAGGTTATTCTCTTTAAAACCGCTGCCCTTGAGTGTAACAACCGTACCTCCTTCTATGGAGCCGTTGTTTGGGGACATTGATGTGATAGCAGGGTTTGTAAGAGGTCTCATGTACTTAAATATAACATTTTCCTTGGACTTGGCTCCGTCCGGGTTCAGAACCTCCACCTTCAGATCCCCCAGGGGTATGCTGTCGCTCACAAGATATGGAGCGCTGCCTCCCCCAAAGCTATAGTACCTGTCAGGCAGGTCTACATAAATGGTATTGGAATCTATTACCCTGGCCATAGCCCCATTCAGCTCGTATGGTGCAACTCCGCCGGCACCGTCAGGGTCATACGCCGGGTCATAATAGTAAATGCTTCCGTATCCGTCCTCAACTATCCTTGGGTTTCCGAACGCATCCACCGCATAGTTGTATGCGTTAAGCTCCTTGCCTCCCAGCAGTACAACCGTACCCTTCCTCCTGGAATCATTGGAATCTGTCACAGTTTCATCAGGGAATATGAAATCCTCACCCTTTATAACCAGCTTTGCACCTTTTCCGCCCATTGAAGGAACAATTTTTGTAATTTTTGGGCTGGAGGTAACCAGCTTATATTCAAAGTCCGCACTTTCCATGGAGCCATCCTCATTTATAAGCTGGAGCTTTGTCATACCTGCTACTGTCCCTGGCGGCGGGATGATTGTCACTGTTTTTCCGTCGGAGGTTACCCTTCCCTCTATCGTTGCCTTTTCTCCGTCTATCGTTATTGTTACCCTATGGTTGTTGTCGGCAGAGGTAAATATATTTCCGCCTGTTATTATGACTTTTTCTCCGCTGATAGCTCCTCCGCGGAGGTCTGCATAGTTTTCCTTAAGCTTGTCTATATAAGGCATTTTGCTGTCATCAGCAGGATTTCTGAACTCAAAGCCGTTTTCCAGAGTTTTCTGCCCTCCGCTTGGGTTTATCACTACGACATTTACCGCCCCATCCAGGCGGTCTCCGGGCGGAAGCTTCAGCTTCAGCTTGGTTCCTGCAGTTACAATCTTGCCGTCTACTACTCTGTTTTCAGCATCATAGACACCCACAACTTCACATTCCCTGCTTCCTATAGTTACCCTGGGTTTTGTCCCGTCCGCAAAAACCTGGAAATCCTTACCCTTTATCGTCATATAGATTTCCTTATCGCTGGGGCCGTAACCCGGAGTGACTGAAAGTACCTCAGGAGATATTTCATCAGGTAAAAATGTAAAACCGTTTTTTACAACATACTCCTCAGTCCTGTTGTATATTATATCGTCAACAGCCCCGCCGGACTCGGTGAAAATTGTGGTAACCGTCTGTATGGATACATCGACGCTCTTGGGCTCATTTGGATCCAGATTGACATTAACCGGACTTACATAAATAATATCCTTTGCCAACTCAAATATTGGGGTGTAGTCTTTTGTTCCGTATACTTCATCCACTACAGTAGCATCACCGTCAATTATGACCCTGAATTCCCTAATTATGGTTACGTCCTGGCTATCATATTTCCCTGTATATTTAACTTTATAATATGTATTGTTGTTGAACTGGCTGCTGCTGCCGTATGGGTCATAACCGATTATGGTTTCATTTGCCGACACATTGCTTATTTTGTCATAGCCTATACCGTTGAAGAAGCCTATGTTTCTTCCTTTTATTTCAATAATCTTATCTTCAGTCTCTTTTTTGAAATTGGGATTTATGCCATTGGTATCTATACTGAGGGTATTTCCTATATCCAGGTATACAAAAGCTGCAGGTATTACATACTCGCTGCTCATATTCCTTGAGGTGATTACAAGATCCACAGTACCCGAAGTAGCTCTTGTAGGCAGTTCAAACTTAACTCCGATTATATCACCGCTGATGTTTTTTATTACACCTTTGTTAACTCCTTCGGCCGTCCCCACGAATATTCTCATATCGCCTGTAAAGTTGGAAAAGCCAGGCTTTCCGTATATACTAATCAGATTTTTTTTGTTCCTGGGTCCCGCATTTGGGTCTATTCTTTCTATCTGAATGCCGCCCATCTGATTTACAACAGTAATGCAGTCTTCATACAATGTGACTATTTCATTGATAATCACACCATTCTTTTTTACGTATCTCTCTATTCTTACATCGGAAACACCATAGTCGTTAGGTGATTTCACCTTAGGTATGGAAATGCTCCCGTCACTTTTAGTGTAATCCGTTCCATAGTCATATCTGGTGCCCGCAACATAGAGGCTGTCCTCTATCGTAATATTGTCATCCGGATCCGGGTCCGGAGAATTCAACATTCCAAACTGTGTCCCGTTTATTGTCAGGGGTGTGCCCACATAGGCCTTTCCGCTGGAAATGCCGTCTATTGTTGGCATAACTGAAAGATCCATGCTGGATTCCAAATCTGTAGTTGAGCCGTCCGGATTTTCCACCGTAACCTTTATACTGTTGTTTTTTCCTCTCATCTCAGCAATCGTAGCCGGATCATCAACAACTATAGTGTAGGTGTTGGACAGCGTAGTGTTTACCGTCGCCGGAAAAGTACCTGTAGCACCCACTCTTACGAATGGTTTCACAAAGCCTGACCCGTATATGTACAATGTCTCCTTCGAGACATTTGTCACAGGATCCGTAGCCCTTACAAACCGCACATTGATAATGGAAGGAGCTGCATCAACCTCCATAATGCCGGAAAATGTCGGGAATACTATTATCAACGCCAATAATAACGATAAAAGCTTTTTCGATATGTTTTTCATGGGTATTCCTCCTGAAGTTTTGATTCGAGATATGAGATTGTTGTTTCCTTCTGCTATCTCGTATTTTGTGCCTATAATTTTATCGACATTTTTCTTTAAAGGCTAAAGGTTTAAAATTACTTAAATTATACCATAAATGCCAGTTAACTTTAAGAATTTGTAACTCAACTTTAATATTAGTACTTTAGGCTCATGGTTTGAGGTATATAACATTAGAGAAAAAATGTATAAATATAATAATTCACTACTATTATCGCATATTTATGCATTTAAAATTATTGTAATACTTCCAAAATATTTATAAACGTGCAATTGCACGCAAAAGCGCAAATCCCCGAAACGTGCATAAAATGTAGGTTTTACCATAGTGTAATTATATACTCGTCAAATCTGCTGTGGACTTTTCACAATTTCTTCACATTTTTTTCACAAAAGCTATTGCATATTCATTCTTTATGTACTATAATTATCATTGTATTTAACCCCTGAATAACTCATAGCTTATGGAGACACACACAATCGTTAACCCCACTCATATTGCACCTTAA
>CAZUGK010000011.1:0-3389 GCA_964619815.1 uncultured Clostridiaceae bacterium
ATTGGCAATTTCCTTGGCTGATCTGGTCTTGGTACCCTTGAAAAGCATATGCTCTATAAAATGAGAAATTCCGTTATTCTCAATGTTTTCATATCTTGAGCCCACTTTAACCCATATACCGATAGAGACTGAGTTTACATATGGTATCTCTTCAGTAACTATACGTATTCCATTTATCAAAAGTTCTTTCTGAAACATCATTAACCTCCTGAAGTATTTAGTTTTAAGCTGTACATTTCATTATATATAATGTAGTAGGTTTTTTCAATTATTTTCTAAAACACCGCTCACTGATGTAATTTCATAACCATGACCCTTCAAGCTTTCTATCATTTTCGGAAGAGCCTGTATTGTGACCTTTGTGGGATGCATCAGTACAATTGCACCATTATGATGTTTTTTTTCCAAGCGCTGAAGTATTCTGTTATAATCCTTTGTGTTCCAATCTATTGTATCTATGCTCCACATAATCACTTTATAACCCAGGGCTTCTGCAGATGAAACCACTGTATCATTCAAATCACCGTAAGGCGGTGCAAAAAGTGCAGTCTTGCAGTCGGTGATTCTTTTAACTGCTTCTTCTGTCTTCAATATCTCCTGTTTGTTTGCTTCAGGAGTCAGTTTGCTGTGGTATAAGTGCTTGTATCCATGATTGCCCAACTCATGCCCGTCGCTATGTATTCTTTTTAATAACTCTTCATTTTTCTCCGCCCACTGGCCTCCAATAAAGAAACTTATCTTTATATCGTTGTCCTTGAAAATCTGAAGCATTTGCGGCAGATACTCCTCACCCCATACTACATTGCAGGCAAAGGCTATCTTTTTTTCATTATCCATTCCTTTGTATATCGGATCGTAATAATTCAATGTATTTATACTTATTGTCTTTAGAGCGAGAATAAAAACGAGCAGTGCGGCAAGCATTGTGAGTATCACTAGAAGCTTTCTCTTACTGATTATTATTAGCCTGGATTTCAAGACTATCCCTCCAAATTGAAATTATGGGTATAATAATTCATATTCAGAATAGAAGTCCAAAATACAGAAAAATTCAACATTAAATATTTGGTCGGCTTGATATATGCACATTAAAAAACGGCTTTACGGCCGTTCATATTATCTCCATCCTGCGGCATCAGCCTTTTATCTTAAAAACGACTATACCTGCAATCATAATAGCTATTCCAAGAAACTTCGTAAAGTCAAACTTTATAACCGAGCTGCCGAATAGCCCGAAGGAGTCTATCACTGTTGCCGCAATAAGCTGGGTAACTAACAGTATGACAACGCTGTAAGCAGCACCAAGAGTTGATATGGCACTCATAACACTGAAAACAATAAAGACTCCCATTACACCGCCAAGCAAATAAAGCTTATTTGCCTCCCCTATTTTTGCAAAGCTTCCGTTACCTGCCGCCAAAAGCATTATAAGAGTAAAAGCCAGTCCGCTTGCATGAACTACTGTGTTTGTTTCCCAAAACCCAATTTTCTCACCAAGCCTTGTGTTGAAGACCTGCTGAAAACTAATAAATATCCCTGCTGAAATTGCTAACATTATGCCTTTCATATCATAACTCCTCTATCATATTATTGTAACCAATCAAGTCCGTTTATTCCCTCGGCTTTTTCACCGGCTTTGATGCTTTCTGCTCCAAGGTATTCAGAAAAATCCTCAAAACACTTTCTTAATTCTTCATTAAGTTTCTTACCTGGCTTCACGCCGGCCTCCCACCACCAGTTTTTTATTATAATTGCACCGGCCTTTCTGTCCCAGCCAGGCTCAAACCTTGCTATAAACCTGTCTCCATAAAGCACCGGAAGTACATAGTAGCCATAGCTTCGTTCCGAAGCAGGCTTATATACCTCCCACCTATAATCAAAATCATAGAGCTCCTTTATTAGCCTTCTGTCCCATAGCAGATTGTCCAACGGAGCCAATATTGCCGCATGCTTGACTGAAGGCTTGGCGGATAAGGTTTTATCAAGAAGAGGCTTGTCCTCCTTTTTTATAAATAACGGCTGTTTTACTCCCTCAACCATCACCGGAAGTATCTTATCATCTTCTAAAAGCTTTTCAAAAGCAGCATTCCGTTCTTTGCTTTTTAAGCCATCTATTCCAAGCCAGGCATCCCCTGCTTTGTTCCAGAGCAACCCGATACCTCCTAAACGCCTAAGCACATACCATGAAAAATATTGAAGGTCTGTAGGATTGGGATCAGGAGCGGACAACAATTCTTCCGGCAGATGACGGTATGCATAATCATATATTCGGCGGGTATATGCCTTGTGGTGTATGATCAATTCTCCCCAGAAATACATGCTCTCCAATGCAGCTCTTGACATACGCGTGGGAGACCACGACCAATTCACGATTTCAGAATAGCCAAGATCGCTGGAGGCTACCGGTCCTATGTCTTCTATTTCCTTACGGATCTGAGGCAAAACTTTATTTATGGGCCGCTCGCAGCTTCCAAGCCGCTTCCTTGCCTCTTCCCTGATACGTTTAAAGTAAGGCCAATCGTCGGTGCAGTAAATTGACATATTTTTGTCCCAGCCGTCAAGGAGCTTACGTTCCTCATAAAGCAGTTCCTGCAGCATATTGGGTTTGAAGCCGTGGACTCTTGACTGCAGCACCAGTTCATGATTGTGCCCTACTATGTTGAGCGGATCAAACTGAATGCAGCCAACTCTGCGGATATAATCCAATATGCCTTGCTTTCCTACGAACACCCGTTTGCCTTCCAGGCCGTGATAAGCAAGCAGAAAACGGCGTGCTTGCTGTTTTGTAATTGTTAATGTCTCCATCTTCCTTTATACCTCAATTTTAATTTCCTGGTAATATTATGACGAACATTTGTTCGTTTGTCAATATGGAGTTCATGGTCTCTATATTAAGGCATACTCGGATAACCCAACCCTTCTCAATATTTATAGCAGCTCAGCGATAGCAGGACAAGAGCAGGTATATAGAAAACCCAAATGAAGCTGTTGGCTATAAGCCATGGCAACCCTATCTCCAGTGCTGTGTCAAGCCCAACAAGCACATCGCAGCAATAGAAGAATATCATTCCGGCAGCCGCCATTTTTGAGTTTTTTAACGGAAGCAGCTTCAGAATGCAGCTGGCAAGGCCTGCCCAGAGAGATATACTAAGTAAAAATCCATATATGTAGACTACTATAATTGAGCTGTAAATATTCGTAACAGAACTGCTTATGCCTGTCAATGCAGCGAGTATGAGGAAAATGATAGAACCTGACAAAAACAATGCCACCCTTTGCTTATTGCCGGCATGTCCCAGGCCACGCCAAAAACCTGTGCTGTTTCTTTTAATGAGCAGCAGCTGGCATACGGCAAACATGCAAATTCCAAGCAGCATTTTATAAAACAA
>CAZUGK010000011.1:3399-6477 GCA_964619815.1 uncultured Clostridiaceae bacterium
ATGCTGCTTCACCCAAAAAAGCGAAAAACAATCCTGCTTTCATTATTCCGCTGTCCCGGGGGCTCAGTCCATCGCTGCCGACAGCCCAGGCTATTGCAACAGCAAGTATGACATTGATTCGCTTCAGAATAGCACTCGGGAAAATGTCATACTTGTAATTATTATTGAAAAACCTTGAAAAATCAAGTATTGCAAACCAAATAGTCAAAGCAAGTATTACTAGCAAAACTATAGAAATATATAACTTTTTACTTTTTGTCATAATTCACCCCTGCCAGCTATACAAGAATAAAACATTAATAATTTTTTTTGCGGATTTCTGCTACTCCCATGTTTTCCAAATATCCGGCGCATAGCCTGCAGTGGCTTGTCTTCCATTACGTACTATAGGTGTAATGTACAGCCTGGGATTTTCGAGCAGTATTTCCTTTTTAATGGTACTGCTGTTTATCTTGCCAAGGTTTAACCTTTCATAGTCCTTTGAGCTTTTATTAATAAGATTAGCCAGGCCAACAGCAGCTTCGACGCTGTCAAGCTCTCTTTTACTCAATCCCTTTACTGTCAAATCAATGTATTGGAACTTTATATTGCGCTCCTTGAAATATCTCTGGGCTTTTTTGGTATCAAAGCATTTATCTATTCCGAATATCTGTATGTTCATCCTGAGATTTCTCCTTAATTATCGAACTTTAAAAGCATTTCATATTGATTTACATAGTTTTCAAAGCCTGAAGCGGTTAAAAACTCCTTCATGGCCGCGTCGGAATCTTCAACATTGAGCATGGCAAGCTTGTCTGACAGAGCTCTGTCTGCAAGCTCGGACAATATTGCGGAAGCCATGCCTTTTCCCCTGAAAGCCTTGTCCACCGCCAGCTGGGGTATATCTCCTGATTGCTTATCAATAATCCCGTAGCCGACTAACCTGTTATCCATACGAACAGCACAATAAGCAAAAGCATCCGGTATGGCGCATACGGAATCAATAGAATTCTGCCAGGATGGCCGGAAATCCCAGAACATTTTTACCTGCTCCCATTCATCGGGCTTAAAGCAGTCAACAGCTTCCACACTAAAATTCCTTTTCCGCTTATAATCATTCTTTTTCATCTGGAAGCACGCCAAGCTCCTGGTAATCTCAAAGCCCTGTTTTTTATACAACTCGAAGGCAGAAGTATTTTGCTGAAGCACTTCCAGAAGGTATTGCCGAACTCCCTTACTCTTAAGCAGCTCTGCAAGCTTTAAGAACATGTTTGTCGTCAGGCCTCGTTTCCTGTATTCCGGAACAACGCCGGTTCCGGTATCATACGCCGTAGGCTTTCCCTCCCATTTCCTATAACCGTTAAGGATAAAGCCGGCCATAGAATTGCCGTTAAATACACCCATTGATTTTTCTGGAACATAGCCTCTTCTCTCCAGCATTTGCTTAAGCTTCCATAGAGGGATGTCTATTTTCACCTGATAATCCGAAAAGGCTTCTACAAATGCCTGATGTATAACCTCAATACTCACATACTCCAGTGTCTTATATTCAAACATATCGATACCCCACATTCAAATAAATATAGTTCATCCTTTATCCAATTACCGGTATAATAAATCCGATAACCAAGCTTCCGAATACTTTATCTATAGCTTTCATGTCCGCACACATCCTCCTCAAACCCTACAGTTTTACCCAATACCTGCATTTTCCATCGCTGATGGTCTCCAGTACCCCGTTATTGCCTTCTATGACCCTGCGGGATGCAGTATTTGCTTCATTGCATGTGATAAGTGCATTGTCAATCTCCTTAGCCTTTGCTTTCTTAAGGAGCTCCCTCAGAATAACCGTGCCATACCCCTTGCCGTTATCATCATAACCCCCCTCTCACAATTATCAACAATTAAATAGATTAATGGAAAAGGCTATTTAACTTTATTTCTGATATATATATGCTTAATCCTAGAATTACTTGACTCTCTCTCCTCAATCTGAAAGCGCTTGAGGCTCCTTACGAGAGGTGTCAGCTTTGAAAATCCATAATTTCTGGCATCAAAATCAGGCTGCTTTTTTGAGATCAAATTGCCGACGTCAGCAAGGAAAGCCCATCCGTTATCATCTGCAACGTCATTTACGGACGAAGATATAAGGTTTATTATATCATCTCCGATTTCTACTGAGCTTGTCTTTGTCTCATGCTCAACCACATCTTCCTTCTGATGTTCGTTTATATATTCTTCATCATTCTTAACAGGTGCGTTTATGATTTCTATATATATAAACTTGTCACAGGAGACAATAAATGCATTGGGCGTTTTTCTTTCTCCGATTCCGATTACCTTCATGCCTGCTTCACGCAACCGCGTAGCCAGCCTTGTAAAATCGCTGTCGCTGGATATTATGCAAAAACCGTCAACCTTTTCAGAGTACAATATATCCATAGCATCAATAATCAGAGCGGAATCAGAAGAGTTCTTTCCTGATGTATAACTATATTGCTGTATCGGCGTTATTGCATTTTCCAGCAAGGAATTCTTCCAGCCCGACAAGGTGGATTTCGTCCAGTCCCCGTATATTCGCTTTATTGTAGGGGTTCCGTATTTAGCTACCTCCTCAAGTATTCCTCTTATACTTTTGTATGGAACGTTTTCCGCGTCTATTAGTACTGCAAACCTTAAATCCGCTGTATTTGACATTTGCTATTCTCCCTTCAATATTTGTTTTGCCCAATCCGCAGCACGCTCAAGCTCTCCATCCTTCAGAGGCCCTTCGGAGTTATTAACATAAAATCCTTCAGGAGGAATTATAAGATTTCCGCCCCTTTTCTTTAGCTTATCAGCTATAGGCTTAGCTGCATACCCAAATAGTTTAACAAAAGCGTTAAGCATCCATGACTTTATTTCTGCTGCATTAACCCTGGTATCAAATGCTGCTGCTTTAACTCCTTTGAGGCCGTCAGACGGAATATTAATCAAGAAATTTACTATTGGCTTTGTTGCTTTAGATCCTCTGGTGGGCGAGCCAACTATCAAAAGATCTACACCTTTCAGATGTTCTTGCTTCGCTTCTGTTACCTTTATCACCTGCACACTTCCCTG
>CAZUGK010000011.1:6488-51967 GCA_964619815.1 uncultured Clostridiaceae bacterium
AATTTTCTCAGTATTGCCAAAGACTGAATCATATACTACCAAAGCCTTCATAGAAATATACCCCCTTTTATTTATATTTTCATAACTTAGGATAAATATGACATACTCCTATTTATTTATCATTTGAATCCCATGTGAAAATGCCTCACAGAGACTTGCGGGTTCAATAGCTTTTATTGACAATAGTTCCTCAGGCTCATTCCCATGCTTGTTCAGGAACAGTTCCCACCATCCGACATCATGCCAGTTTCCCAGCTTATATCCCACTTTATTATATTGGGCTACCTTCCTGAATCCAAAATGTTCATGGATTCCAACGCTTTTTTCGTTGGGCAGGCAGATTCCTGCATATACGTTGCAGAAACCCTGGCTTTTAAGTACTTCAAGAAGAGAAGTATACAATGCCTTTCCTATTCCTCTTCTATGGGAGTCTCCTTTTACATATATTGAAACATCAACAGACCATCTGTATGCTGAACGCTCTCGATGCTTTGAAGCATATGCATACCCCAGAAGCTCCGTACCTTTCTCCATTATTATCCATGCATTATTCTCCAGTACGTGCCTGATTCTTCTCTCCATTTCTCCAATTGTTGGAACCTCATCCTCGAAGGAAATAGTTGTATTTTCTACATATGGTGCATAAATACCAAGGATTTGCTCTGCATCATTTATTGCAGCCATTCTAATCATCATACTATTCACCTGTCTATCCCCATCCCTTTCAGCTACTTCAATTATTTCAGCGATTATTTACAGCTCAGGGAACCATATCTTTATCTCACGTTCGGCACTCTCTGCACTGTCTGAAGAATGAACGGTATTTTCAGTCTTTGATATTGCATATCTGCCTCTGATAGTTCCCATATCAGCATCCATTGGATCTGTAGCTCCGTTTATTTTTCTAACCATCGCTATGGCGTTGGTCCCTTCTATTATTAAAACACAAACTTCTCCACTTGTAATGTAGCTAACGAGTTTTTTAAAGAATGGTTTATCCTTGTGCTCAAGGTAATGCTCCTGTGCAATTTTCACAGAAGGCTTTATAACTTTTATTGAGGATATATGCAACCCTTTCCTTTCATAAACAGATATTATCTCACCCATCAGTTTTCTTTCCATTGCATCCGGTTTGATAATTACCAAAGTTCTTTCCATATTTCCATCCTTTCAATATAGATATATGATTTGGTACTGCTGTATATATTATGAACATTGTGATTCATGTATAATACATGCAGTTTATCAAAGGTTAGAAAACATCGCCAAAACAATTATATTGATTTGTAGTCCTGTATATCATTTTCCATATGTAAGCCTCCTTAAATAGCTTCTTTATTTATCGATACCTCATAGTAATCTGTTACGGATTCTTCAACAAAGCCGCATGATTTGTAGAGGTTCAAAGCGTTTTTATTTTGAGCGGCTACTTCCAGTGCCGCATTATGTATATTTTTTTTATTAATTATGCATAAGGCAGCTTTTAGCGCCTGCCTTCCATATCCCTTGTTCCTATGCTCGGGCAATATCCCAAAACCGCTTATAAAGCCTTCACTGCAGCTTTCTTCTATACGGATCTTGCCAATTATCACGGAGTCCAATTCAATCATATATGTAATTCTGTTTCGTTTTTCCTCCTCTTCCGGTACTACGGCAGTTCCGCTTACATCACCAAAGTATATGCAATTTTGCCTTTCTATCTCCTCAACATCTGAATTTTTAGCTTTTCTCAGGACTATGTCTTTTGCTTCCTCAGAAACATAGTTGTCGTCATATTTCATCTCATACTCTGAAAATGCATAGGCTGCACCTACTGCTTCAATGAATGCCAAACCTGAAGAAGACCTGTTGTCGCATACGAGCAAAAGCCTCCTGAAATTTCTCCTGATGCATTCTTCCTTTGCGAGGTTATAAAGCCTCTTAAATACTCCTTTTCTCCTGTGTAGGGGGTGAACCATTCCTGTCAGCTCCGCAGTCTCTCTTCCAGAGCTGAATATTCCCAAATACCCGATAAGTGTATTCCCGGAATAACAAAAGAATTCATTAACTGCCTCAAATGCCCTTTCACTGGATAATTGACTCATATTAAGCTTAAATCCAAGCTCCAGCTTCAAGAATATATCTTCATCAGCGGTACATATTTCTTTAAGTTCATTTATCTTTCTGCAGTCATTTTCATCCAAATATTGCTTTAAGCAAATAGTAATTTCATTCATTGACGTATCAAGCATTTTATCACCTCAATCCGTTCTTATAGCACCGATGTGCCCCCTCATTTCAAATAGTACATCCAAGAAATAGTATGGGACAAATTTACCCTCCCGGGCCAGTTGAAATACTTCCTCTTTGCCAGCCCATTTTACTGCCTGCACTTCTTCATACTGAGGTGTCAGCCGGCTTAGCTCAACATCTCTTTTCACCAGGTAGAAGTCATCAAAGCCGCCGATGAAGTTGAATGTAAAATAGGGGCGTTCTCCTGTCAGGTCCAGTTCATATCCAAGCTCCTCCCTGGTTTCACGTTCCGCAGCCATGATGCTGCTTTCTCCTGCCAAAGCAGAACCTGCAGCCGATAAGTCCCACATATCCGGCCATCCTTCTTTCCACGGCTGCCTCTTCTGAATAAGCAATTCATTCTTACTGTTAAATATGCATATATGAACAACCAGGTGGTATTCATTCTTTCCCAATGGATTTCCTCTAACATGGGTTTTTCCTGTCAATACCCTATCAACGTCATATATATCCCATAACTCTTTTTCATTGTCCTCAAATATGTCCAAGGTACCCCTCCTTAATAATTGTCTTGCAGCTCAAGACGCAACAGTTCATAAATAAACCTGCTTAAAATCACTTGTTAAAAAAAGCTGCAATTATACTCCCAAGCAATCGTGCCATGAATACCTTCGCGCTGCTGGCTTTTATATCCATATAATAATTACAGTCTTTCTTCAGCCAACCATTTCTCTTCCAATATATGTAATCAAATGTATGCTGCATGTCAATTCCTTTTTGCCAGTAATTCTGTTGCACTCTGAACATGATCAGGGAGTATAATGAAGGTCTTAAAGCTTTATTATATTTCATTGCACTGAAGAAATTTTCAGCTATTCTTTTGATTTTGTGACGATACAAGTTGTTTATTTGTTCAGTTTCCATTAAGGCCCCAGTGCTGAAGGCTTGCCAATCAATAACTTGAAAACCCCATGTCATCAGGGCGGTTCTCATTGTCTTTAACGCATGACTGGTTGATACAATTCCTGATGTTGAAAGAACTACTGCCTTTTTACCTGCAAATGCCGGTCTGTGACAGTTAAACGCCATACGGTCAATCCAGTTTTTCATAATACCATTAACATCTTCTACATAAACGGGACTTGCAGCTATAACCCCATCAGCTTTATTAAGCTTTTCTCTTATAGATAATAATTCATCCTTTAACGGACAAAATTCTTCTCCTTTGTCGAAGCATACCCTGCAGCCAAGACACATTTTAAGTCCTGCATGTCCAAGGTATATTCTTTCAATATCCAATATTTCATGCTGATATTCGGCTATTGCTTGAAGTTCTTCTTCAAGAAGGCTGCACACCCGCTCCGTATTTCCATTCCTTCGATTGCTGCTGATTATTGATATAACTTTCATACCTTTACTCCTGTTAATACTCATTATTTCCTTATCCCATCAAGTTTAAAACCATTAACTCTTCATCCAAATACTTTCCGCATAACTTAAGTGCATTCCTCTCGGTACCGTATACTTCACTTCATGTACCCGCCCCATTTATTTTACAACTGTTTCAATTAGCAAAAGCCTTTTATCAAAGCCGCCCCTCTCTTTTCTTTTTTTGAGCCTCAGCTCTTCAACTTCTTCAAAGGGCACACCCCTGACTTTAAGGATAGCGTCTATAACCTCAAGGATATCAGCTAGCTCTTCAATATTTCCGCTCCCGGCAAACTCATCACATTCTTCCCTGAGCTTGGCTGTCAGATACTCTATAAACTCCCTTTCGTCCAGTTCCCTTGTTACTGCCGTCTTTCCGTCTTTTTCACATATTTCAGGAATGAAGTCCCTGATTAACTTATTATATTTAATTATTTTGCCTGAATCAGACACAATGCATCAACTCCCAAATATCTATATATCTAGCAAGCAAATGGAACTTCTTCAATGATAATACTTCCGGCAGATCCTCGTATTTGCATAATCTTACTTGAACAGCAGACATCATTACCCCCACCTTAAACATTTTTATAGTGCTTACAAACAAGTCTTCCAGACTATCACCATTATGTTATCTAATCTACAGTGTAAGTTTATTTGTTATAGTTAAACTTTTCAAGGCAATCGCTCCATGCAATAAAGTTTCTTTATAGCATATTGTAAAATCCATATTCATAAATTCCAGCAGAAAAAATCGTCAATGCTCAATATAAGAATATTACTTCTCAAGTAAATCAATCTGCATTATATGTCATCCTGATAAGTGAACCAAAAGCATATCCTATTAAGCATCCTAATAAATTAAGAATAATATCGTCTATATCAAATACTCCTACTCTCATAAATAATTGTATTAATTCAGCCAGCACAATAATAAAAAATGATATACTAAGAGTGTTTTTGATACTACACCGTCTGAGCACCAGCGTGATCAATACACCAAGAGGTATAAAAACTACAATATTACCTAACAGGTTATAAATCCAAAAAGTAAAACCATATTTATGGTAGTTCCCTAAGAGATCAAGTATCGTTTTAAATGGCATGATATTATATTCTAACTTAGGATTCTGTACTCTGTGATAATTAGCATAAGCATAGAAAAACATCCTCCACGCCAAAAATACTAAGTATGCAAGCAGCGTCATTGCGGAAGTACTTCGGATAAATTTATACTTTCTGTCGCCTCTATTGAACATTCTCCAAAGCCCTTCTTTCTAAGGTATTATTAGACGATGTTGCCCCATGAGCCCAGTGTATTGCTTTTTCAAATTTTAGTCTACTGCTTTCTCTGCTAAGAATGGCTGATACATCATAACGGCATGATTTTCTGTAATATATTCATTTGCTGCATCCACATATCAACATCTTTTAGCCTTCTATACAGTGGCGTCCTATGAGAAATACTAATGTATGAAAATAAATTCTTACTAATTCTTTTTGTATATTTATTACTACTAAAATACCATTGTAAGTACTTCGTAAACGTATAACACATTTTCCCCAAAAGAATCCTGAACTTTGATCTTGCAATCGGTTTCATACTATTTTGCATCAATCTGATATCCTCACATCTATTAAATACTAATATGCTCACCTTAAGCAAACATATGGGGAGATTTTGCCTAGCGGTTCGCACTCACGACGCCGCTGAACCTGCCCCACAGGGCCCTTCTCCGTGGGCGGTAGTCACACCTGGTGAAGTGGTGTGGCAGGATGACCGCCTGAACCTTCTTCTTGAACTTGCTCCTGCATGCCACTTGCGTGAATGCGTTGTTCGTATACTATACAGGTTCATAACCAGCTTATCTGGATATGAACTTTTTTCATTATCTTGTATGCTTGAGTTAAATACTCTGATGAAAAACGTGGGCTTTTTTGAGACTTTGATCCCGTCGTCTGAACTGTTTAGGTGTAATGGGGTTCCCTCCTTGAAACTACCCTAGCAAATAGATTTAGCAGTACTATTCTTTATGTCTTACAAATGCCCATTTGCCTAAGTATCTTGAAGGCATAACAACAAAATTTAATGATAAATCTGAAATAACCCCAAGCTCAAAAATATTTACTTCCATGTGTCACCTCTATTGTCTCTCCCGGGTTTAAATATCTGACAAACTCCGCATAGGAGTTTGCACCTTGCAAGAAAATTTGTTGATTAATTATTTCAATTTGGTATAATAATGCTAAAGAGACCGCCACAAATGTGGTTGCCTCACGAGAGCTTAGTCAAATAACCAGCCCTGCACAGGCACTGCAGGGTGGTTTTCTTTTTTGCTAACTTTTCTTTTGATGAAAACTCAGCAAAGCTATAATTAACATGCCGAACATAAGCATAACACTTACGGACTCATATACACTCATAGCTTCACCTCCTTTGCAAAAAGGAAGCAAACCACACTTGCAACGATCTCTATTCATTCTACCATAATATGGGACGAGCTTACAATCTTCTTATTGCTGCTTGATAAGGTTTATCATCCATTTATTCAATCACAATCAATAATCTGCATTACCTGTCGCAACGTCCCGCGCTCACGACACCACTGAACCGGACCCCGGAGTCCCACTCCCCTGGCGGAGCTGCACTCCGGTTAAGGGGTGTGGTTGCTGCCCTGCCCCAGAGCAAAGACTTCTGCAACCCAAGGCACGCTTGCTCCTTGCCACTACCCTACGTGCTGCAGCGTGAGTGTTGTGTTATGCACCGTGTGGTGTATTTCAATCAGAGGCTGTCTACAAGACAGGCTATATTTTATCAAGTAATAAATAGCGTCATTTGATATGCTCCGCCATGTGATCCGTCCGAAAAAGTCAAACCTTCTGTCTTTTTCGTAACCTTAAAACCGCACTTACTGTAGCACCGTATAGCTCTCTCATTGTAATCACGTACATTCAAATATATGCTTTTTAATCTCATCTCATCAGAAGCAATTCCAATTAACTTCCTTATTACTTCCTCTCCAATACCTTTTCCCCGACTACCAATATCGGCAATATAAATGCCAAGCTTTGCATCCTCAAGGGTTATGTCTTCTAACCATGCAGTTCCAATGAAATTTTCCAATAACACTTCCATGAATATCTCCCCTTAACTTTCTAAGTCTTATTCTAATACTCCTGAATAATTAAAACATTACTGCACCACATGGCGCATAACGTCTCCGCACTCACGACATCCCTGAACCGGACCCGCAGAGCCTTGCCCACTGGCGGTGCTTGTCACCCGGTGAAGGGATGTGGTTGCCCTGCTTCCACTCCAAAGCAAATGCATCCGGCAACCCAAGGCACGCATTCTTCCTGCCCTTACCCGCCGTGCCGCTGCGTGAGGGCATTGTTATCTGACGTATGGTGCCCTGCATAGCCCTACCCTAATATCTTTCTATACCGCTTCCGGTACCCGGAACCTGACATGAGTCGATTATGTATATATTGTCTCTCTCGGGTTCAAATCTCACAAACTCCGCATAGGTGTTTGCACATTGTGAAAAGATTGCGAGCTAATCCAACTTCATTTATATTCCAATAACGTTGTTTACTTTTTCTAATAATCTAGGTTGAATTTCTGGATATGTCCAATTATCAGGTAAACTATCAAAAAGTTCTATCTTTTCCATCTCAAAACTTGGTATTTCTTCAAATTTCAAAATATCAGCAAAATATAGCATACCGAAGGTCTCAACTTTATTTTCATTCAATCCATCATTACCACTAACAGAATATACACATATCTGTTCTATTGAGTAATCAATTGCGCCAGTTTCTTCATAAAGTTCTCTTTTTGCAGTCGCTAAAATGTCTTCTCCATCTTCTCTATGACCACCTGGACATTCATATGTATCTCTTTCTTTATGCTTGCAAAATACCCATTTCCCTTGGCTTTTTGAAACAATCACAGCAAATTTCAGCAAACTATCTTCTATGCTATTGTAAAAATTAACATTCAACATTATTGTTTCCTCTTTTATTAGTAGTTTTTGTTTCCCTACATTATATTGATATGCAATATAAGAATAGTGCTTCATAAGCAAACAATCTGCACCATATGTCAGATAACTACTGCATCTACGACATAGTGTCGTCAATATTTCTCTATGGTTGATACTGTCATTTATATAGATTCTCCATATTTTACAATAATCCTTTCCAATAAATGCAAAAAAGCATGTAATTATCATGCTTTTCGTATGCCGCATAAAAAAAGAAAAAACATAAACCTTTGGTTTATGCTTTTTCTTCTGTCTTCTCTTCAGCTTTCTCTTCTGCAGCAGCTGTATCGGCCATTGCATGTCTTCTGGAGAGGTTTATTCTTCCCTGCTTGTCGATTTCGGTTACTTTTACAAGTATTTCATCGCCTACGCTTACAACGTCCTCAACCTTTTCTACCCTCTTGGTATCAAGCTTGGAGATATGTACCAGGCCTTCCTTGCCAGGAAGTATTTCTACGAATGCACCGAAGGTCATCAATCTTGTTACTTTGCCAAGATAAATCTCGCCTTCTTTTACTTCCTTTACAAGGCCTTCGATTATTTTAAGAGCCTTATCTCCGGCTGACTGGTTGGTAGCAGCTATGAATACCCTGCCGTCATCTTCAATATCAATCTTTACGCCTGTTTCAGCAATTATCTTATTGATTGTCTTTCCGCCGGGGCCTATTATGTCCCTTATCTTGTCAGGGTCAACCCTTGTGGTGATTATCTTCGGAGCATACTGTGACAATTCTTTTCTTGGTTCGCTTATTACACTGAGCATCTTGTCGAGTATGAAGAGTCTTCCTACTCTCGCCTGCTCTAAAGCTCTTTCAAGTATAGGCCTGTCAATGCCGGCTATTTTTATGTCCATCTGAATTGCTGTGATACCCTTGCTTGTTCCTGCGACCTTGAAGTCCATATCTCCCAGGAAGTCTTCCATACCTTGTATGTCAGTCAGTACTGCAACATTTCCCTTTTCCTTCATCAAGCCCATTGCTACGCCGGCAACCGGCGCTTTGATCGGTACACCTGCATCCATAAGTGCAAGGGTGCTGCCGCAAACACTGGCCTGTGAAGTTGAACCGTTGGAGCTTACTACTTCGGAAACAAGTCTGATTGTGTATGGGAACTCCTCTTCAGAAGGTATCATAGGTTCCAATGCTCTTTCTGCAAGAGCCCCGTGTCCTATTTCCCTTCTTCCCGGCCCTCTCATGAATCTTACTTCGCCTACGCTGTATGGCGGGAAATTGTAGTGATGCATATACCTCTTTGTCTCTTCTTCAGTGAGACCGTCAAGTATCTGCACATCTCCCAGAGCACCAAGTGTTGCAACTGTGAGAACCTGTGTCTGTCCTCTTGTGAAAAGTCCTGAGCCGTGTACTCTCGGAAGAATTCCGACTTCGCTGGTAATCGGCCTTATTTCATCAAGTTTTCTGTCATCAGGCCTTATGCCCTCTTCAGTTATGAGCTTCCTTACCTGCTCCTTGAGAATGTCGTACAGCACTTCATCGATGTCCTTTTCCTTTTCGGGGAAGATTTCTGCAAAATGAGCAAAAGTCTCTTCTTTTACAGCATCAATATTCGCCTGTCTTTCAAGCTTGTCAGGTGTCCTGATTGCATCAAGGGTTTTCTGAGTTGCGTACTCTCTCACAGCATTTTCTATTTCTTCTTCAGGCTTGAAAATCACATATTCTTTCTTTTCTTTGCCTACCTTGGAAACTATATCCTCGATAAATGCAACAATCTTCTTGATATGCTCGTGAGCAAACATTATTGCTTCAAGCATTAAATCCTCAGGTACTTCCTTTGCTCCTGCCTCAACCATCATTACGGCATCCTTAGTGCCTGAAACAACTAAGTGCATGTCGCTTTTTTCTCTTTCTTCGTTGTTGGGATTAAGTATGAGCTTTCCGTCAACCAGCCCAACAAGTACTGAGCCTGTAGGTCCCTGAAACGGAATCGATGAAATGGATAGTGCTGCTGATGAGCCTATCATTGCGGCTATTTCAGGCAGATTGTCCTGGTCTACAGACAATATTGTAGCTACTACCTGTACATCATTCCTGTAGCCATGGGGGAATAATGGTCTTATTGGCCTGTCTATCAGTCTTGCTGACAGTATAGCCTTTTCCGTGGGCCTTCCTTCCCTCTTTATAAAGCCTCCCGGAATTTTACCTACTGCATACAGTCTTTCTTCATAATCAACACTTAGCGGAAAGAAATCTATTCCCTGCTTTGGCTCATCTGAAGCACATGCTGTTACAAGTACAACCGTATCACCATATCTGACTAAGACTGCTGCATCGGCCAACTGGGCTATTCTACCTGTCTCGATGCTTAACGTACGTCCGCCCAGTTCTAATTCAAATACATCCACGTTTTTGCCTCCTTTCGGATCTGTATATATTTTTGAAACTATAGTAATTATAATTTACCAGTTCCAAAAGATTAACTTCTATATGTATTTTATTATTTCCTTCTTCTATCAAAAAAATCTTACAAAAAGGGCGGGTTTGATCCCCGCCCTTTAACTACTATTTTCTTAAACCTAATTTTTCAATAATAGCACGGTATCTCTCGATGTCTTTGGCTTTGAGGTAATTCAGAAGTCCTCTTCTCTGTCCAACCATCTTCAAGAGTCCTCTTCTTGAGTGATGGTCCTTTTTGTTTGTCTGAAGATGTCCGTTAAGGTTGTTGATTCTCTCTGTAAGTAAAGCTATCTGTACTTCAGGAGATCCTGTGTCACCTTCTTTTGCCTGATACTTCTGAATGAGTTCGCTCTTTGATTCCTTTGTAAATGCCATTGATTTCACCTCCTTATATTATCTCCAAAAGCTAAGCAAACCGTCGGTGATTCGGTATACCTGGCAATTGGTATCTATGTGACAGATATGATTTTAACACATATATTTCTCCGTGTAAAGGATATTTATTCTAATTACGCCTTCTATCAGGCTTCCATATCCGATTTATATGCAATTCTGTCGTTGATGTCACTGCGGATTTGCTTTACAAGCTCCTCCATAGATACAAACTTTGACTCGCCCCTTGTATGCTTGTGGAAGAATATTTCTATCTCTTCACCATAAATATTTTCGTTAAAATCAATCAGATGGGTTTCAACACTAAGGCTTTCTCCATCAAAGGTCGGATTGAAGCCTATATTGGAGATGCTTTTGAAAAGCTTCCCCCTAAGTAATGTTGTTGTATAGTATACTCCCCTTTTGGGCAGGGTTATATCCTTTTTTACTTCAATATTTGCAGTTTTTATACCCATTGCCTCACCGTTCTGCTTGCCGTAAATAACCTTTCCATGTACAGAAAAATCTCTGCCGAGGTAGTCTGCCACTTTATCAACATTGCCGCTCCTTATAGTATGCCTGATGAGGCTGCTGGATACAGTGTGCCCATGCACTTCTACAGCGTCAACCACATTCACCTTGAAGCCGTATTTCTCTCCAAACTGTTTGAGAATTTCGGCATCGCCTTCTCCTCTGATTCCAAACCTGTAGTTATAGCCGACAACAACTGATTTCGCATTGAAGCTATCTAACAGTATGTTTTTTACGAAGGCTTCGGCACTCATATCCTTAATCTTTTTGAAATCCTCCAGGTAAAGCATGTCAACTCCCATGCGTTCCATGATTTCTGCCCTTTTTTCATTATCTGTAATCAGGTAAATATGTTTATCGGGCATGAGAATTTTTCTCGGATGCGTATAAAAGGTATATATCATGCTTTTTGTTCCATGGAGCTTGGATTCTTCCTTCAAAAGCTCAATAAGCTTCCTGTGTCCCAGATGAACTCCGTCAAAGCTTCCAAGTGCTATGCACCACGGTTCTGATTTTATTGCATTATCATACTGCTCAACAATTTTCAAGACAACCACCCTTATTTTCTAATGGATGTGAAGGCCAACCCCCACTATCCACAGCAATTTAAATAAATATGTTTTTCAACTTTATATATAATCTTTGTCTGTCTGCATCATATTTAACAGTGCCTATTCCTATAAATCCATCCTCACCGTAAATGCTTATGTAATCACCTTCATAAAGCTCTTCAAAGCCTTTCAGCACTCCCGGTCCGAAAAGGGGATTGCCGTTCATAATGGAACTCAAGGCTGATGGTTTTATAACAATTGACTTATAGTCTTTAAACAATATTTCCACATTATCTATTATTTCGTCCAAACGGTTTTCTTGTGCTGCTGCCTTTATTTCCTCTAAGGTATGGGAATCCTCTATAGCAAACGGAGCTGAACCGAGCCTGACGAGCTGTGACATGTAGGCTCCGCATCCAAGGGCTTCACCTATGTCATAGCACAAGGTCCTTATGTATGTGCCCTTTGAGCATGTTACATCAATCATTGCTTCATCCTTTGCCATTACATCGACCAGTTTCAGCTCATATATTTTCACCGGTCTTTCCTCAATCTCCACCTCTTTGCCTTCCCTGGCATACTCGTACAGCTTCTTTCCCTTCACCTTCAAGGCGGAATATATCGGAGGCTTCTGGCTGATAGTGCCCTCAAAGCCCTTAAGCACCTCTTCAAGCACTTCTGGATCAACGTCCACCTTGGCTGCTTCCCTTATAACTTTGCCGCAGCCGTCATAGGTATCGGTAACTGCACCAAATTTAATATTGGCACGGTAGCTCTTTTTCTTATCGGTCAGAAATTGGACAGCCTTGGTGGCTTTCCCGATGCAAATTGGAAGCACTCCTGCAGCTTCAGGGTCTAATGTCCCTGTATGCCCTACTTTTTTTATGCTAAGCGTTTTCCGTATGAAATAGACTACATCATGGGAAGTCATTCCCGGGGGCTTCAAAACATTTATGATTCCATTTATCGCGTTCATCATTCTCACATATTCCTAAATTCTGCAATTACTGCATCCAGAACCCTTGCCTTAACATCTTCAATTGTACCGTGTAGTGTACAGCCGGCCGCACGCACATGTCCCCCCCCGCCGAATTGAAGGGATACTGAAGCTACATCAACCAGTTTCTTTGATCTTAGCCCGACCTTTATTTTTCCGGGCTCAAGCTCTTTAAGGAAGATGGCAACCTCAACGCATTCTATATCTCTTGCAAGGTTTATGATTCCATCACTGTCAGCTTCCAATGCGTTAACTTTTCTCATTTGCTCCAGTGTAAGGCTTATACAGGAAATGCTGTCGTTATGATAGAACTCCAGGGTTTCCAGGGCTGTCTTCATCAGCATGACCTTTTCCTTTGAGCTGTTCTGGTATATCCTTTCAAACATGAGAGATGCGTTTACTCCATTATTTATCAGGTCACCTGCAATTTGATGAGTTACGGAAGTAGTATTGCTGTACTGGAACTGTCCGGTATCTGTTACAATTCCGGTATAAAGACATTCGGATATTTCCCTGTCCATTTCTATACCCAGTATTTTTATTATCTGATATATGATTTCTGCTGTAGCAGCCGCATTGGAATCTATCATATTCAGGTTGCCGAACTCGTCATTGCTTATATGATGGTCAATATTGATTACAAAGTTGTTCTCGAGGTAAAGCCTGGATTTGCCAAGCCTGTTTGCATCACCGCAGTCAAGTGCTATTACTGCATCAAAGCTCTCATACTGCCCGGGCCTTTCAACCTTGTCCGAATTCTTCAAAAACCTGTATATCTTTGGTATTTCATCGTCAAGGATTAAATGTACGTCCTTCCCGGATTTTTTCAAGGCATTGTACAGGGCAAGGGTAGACCCGACGTTATCACCGTCGGGCATTATATGAGACATTATGGCAATTTTATTGCTCTCCTTGATTTTACTGATAATCTTGGGATAAATCAAAGGCTCTCGCCTCCGTCCTTCTTCTTCACCTCATTTAATAGCTTGTTTATATAAGCACCATGCTCAATGGACCTGTCAAGCTCAAAAAACACCTCGGGTGAATACCGGAGCTCAATATTTCTTCCCAACTCACGCCTTATAAACCCGGCAGCGCTGCTCAAGCCTTTTATGGTAGACTGCTTTTCTTCGTCACTTCCAAGTACGCTGACGAATATCTTTGCATATTTCAAATCAGGTGTTACCTCTGCAGATACTACACTGCAGAGTGACGATATCCTGGGATCATTCAAATCATTCCTTATTATGTCGCTTACGACTCTTTTCACTTCTTCGGAAATTCTGTCCATTCTATACTTTGCCATTAATATGCACCTGCCTAATATTCAGTCTCGAGTCACTAGTCTCTAGTCACTAGATTTAAGAAAAGCCTTCGAAGTCTAACCCTAAAGCTAGCGACTAGTGACTGATAACTAGCGACTATATTTACTTTCTCGGTACCGCTTCTATAGTAAAGGATTCTACTACGTCTCCTTCTTTTATGTCATTGTATTTTTCTATGTTCAATCCGCATTCGTACCCTGTGTTTACTTCCTTTGCATCATCCTTGAACCTCTTAAGGGATGCAAGCTTTCCTTCATGAATTACTATACCGTCCCTGATTATCCTGATGTCGTTGTTTCTGTTTATTTTACCGTCAGTTACATAGCAGCCGGCAATAGTTCCAACAGCGGATGCTTTAAAGGTAGCACGTACTTCCGCATGTCCCAGTACCACTTCCTTATATTCCGGCTCCAGCATACCCTTCATGGCTGCTTCTACGTCTTCAATAGCATTATAAATTACTCTGTAAAGCCTTATATCTACTTTATCCTTTTCTGCAAGTGCAACTGCTGCAGGCTGCGGCCTTACATTGAAGCCTATTATTATAGCATTTGAGGCTGAAGCCAGCATTACGTCAGATTCGGTGATGGCTCCAACACCGCCATGGATTGTATTTACCTTTACTTCCTCATTGCTGAGTCTTGCAAGGGATTGCTTCACAGCTTCCACAGAGCCTTGAACATCGGCCTTTACAATTATATTAAGGTCCTTAACCTTTCCTTCCTGGATCTGGTTGAACAATTCGTCAAGGGATATGGTCTGTTTGCTCTGGAGCTGCGCAAGTCTCTGCTTCTCTTTTCTCTTTTCGGAAATTGTCCTTGCAACCTTTTCATCATCTACAACCACAAAAATATCTCCGGCATCAGGAACTTCGTCAAGGCCTTGAATCTCCACAGGTGCAGAAGGTCCGGCCTTCTTGAGCCTCTTTCCCTTGTCGTCAATCATGCCTCTTACTTTACCGTAAGTGTTTCCGACTATCAAGTAGTCTCCCACGCTCAATGAACCATCCTGTATGAGTAATGTTGCCACAGGGCCTTTTCCTTTGTCCAACTCTGCTTCTATTACCGTACCGGAGCCTTTTTTGTTTGGATTTGCCTTCAGCTCCTGCATTTCTGCAACCAGAAGAATCATTTCAAGGAGATTATCAATACCTTCCTTCTTCTTTGCAGAAACCGGAACCATTACTGTATCTCCGCCCCAGTCTTCCGCAAGCAGACCATACTCTGTAAGCTCCTGCTTCACTCTGTCAGGATTTGCTCCCGGTTTGTCTATCTTGTTTATTGCTACTATTATTGCTACATTGGCTGCTTTAGCATGGTTTATTGCTTCTACAGTCTGTGGCATAACACCGTCATCCGCAGCAACGACCAATATCGCTATATCTGTTACCTGAGCCCCTCTCGCTCTCATAGCTGTGAAGGCTTCATGTCCCGGAGTATCCAGGAAGGCAATTTTCTTGTCGCCTATATTAACTGTATAAGCACCTATATGCTGTGTGATTCCTCCGGCTTCTGTGGCTATTACGTTTGTTTCCCTTATAGCATCCAAAAGCGAGGTCTTTCCGTGGTCAACGTGTCCCATAATGGTAACAACAGGCGGTCTGGGAAGTAAATCCTCAGGTCTATCTTCATCTACCTTCAGAAGCACTTCTTCACTTGCCTTATCTACAAGTCTCTCCACGGTTACACCGAAATCTTCGCATATAAGCTGTGCCGTATCAAAATCCAGTTCTTGATTGATAGTAGCCATTACTCCTATCAGTAAAAGCTTCTTTATTATCTCTGAAGCCTGTTTGCCCAATTTCTCACTCAGTTCCTTTACTGAAACTGAATCACCTATTTTTATTGGCTTTTTAGGCAGATGGACTTCTTCCTTTTTAGGCTCTTCAAAGCCTCTCTGTTTAAAATTCCTATTATTTGGCTTTCCCTGCTGATGCTTATAAGGCTGTTTGCCTTGAGGAGTCCTTCCCTGAGGTTTCTTTCCTATTCTTTCAACCTTTGTGAAGTCCTTTTTAGAATTCAGCTGTACTGCGTCTTCATCAATTTCCACAGTCGAAGCAACCTTCGCAGGTGAATTATTAACAGTATTTCCCGGAACGTTTGCTGGTCTTGTATCTCTTGCCGGATGCTGCTGCGGTTTGTTTACCGGTCTGTTGTCGTTTCTTTTTTCGAAGGGTCTGTCATTTCTATTTGCAGGTTGCCTGTTATCCGGTCTGCTTTCGTTTCTTTGCGCAGGCTTCTGATTCTGAGGCCTTTGCTCCTGCCTTTGCTCAGGTCTTCTGTCCTGTGATTGCCCTGCCTGACGAGGCTGCTGCGGTTTCTGCTGGCTTCTCTGCTGAGCCTGCTCCGGTCTCTGCGGCCTTTGTTCAGGTTTTGAAGCTTCTTCCTTTTTAGGCAAAGCTTCATTTCTTTGCTGAGCGCTTGGTTTCTCATTGCTCTTAGTTTGTAGTGCATTTTTCTCAGGCTTAACATCCTTCTTGCCGAGTTTTCCTTTTATTGCGGCTATATCACCATCTTCAAGAGCGCTCATATGGTTATGCACATCAATTTTAAGTTCCTGCGCTATTGTAACAAGCTCTTTGCTCTGAACTCCCAGTTCCTTAGCCAGTTCATATATTCTTACTTTATTCAAGCTATTCACCCCCAGGTTTTTCATTTTTAGTCCCTTCTGCCATAAGCTTTTCCTTTAAGCCTTTGCTGAAGTTCTCGTCGGTTATTCCTAATACCGACCTTTCGCTTTTCCCGATACAGCTACCCAGCATCTCCTTCAAGCCCCAGGTCACAAATGGGATATTATAGAATGCTGTTGAATTGCTGAAGCGTTTTTTTGTATTGTCCGAAGCATCCTCCGCCACAATTACAAGCTTTACCTTTCCGTTTCTTATTGAATTTCTTACAGCATCCTCGCCTGTAACCAACTTACCGGCTTTGTTGGCAAGGCTGACCATAGAATAAGCTTTATTCATCGGCAAGCTGCTCTCTCAATCTATTGAACACTTCTGCATCCACAGGTGCTTCCAATGCTTTTTCCACTCTTTTAGCCTTAATGGCAGCTTCAAGGCATTGTATGCTTGGGCATATATAGCAGCCTCTGCCGGGCGCTTTACCTACCTTATCAATGTCAACCTTTCCTTCCGGACTTCTCACTATCCTGATCAGTTCCTTCTTTGGTTTCATTTCGTTGCACCCAAGGCACTTTCTGAGAGGCACTTTCCTTTTTTTGAGCATAGAATCTACCTCCTTTAACTCTCAGAAACCTGTGATTGACTCTTTATGTCAATTTTCCAACCTGTGAGCTTTGCTGCCAATCTGGCATTCTGTCCTTCCTTGCCTATTGCCAGTGAAAGCTGAGAATCAGCTACCACAACTCTTGCAGCGTTTGTTTCCTTATCTGCACTAACGCTTATTACCTTGGCCGGGCTTAATGCACTGCCTACAAACACTACAGGATCGTCACTCCATTCTATAATGTCAATCTTTTCTCCCTTAAGCTCGTCAACTATCACCTGAACTCTCTGGCCTCTCTGGCCTACACATGCTCCAACCGGATCAATGTTCTCATCATGGGAGTAAACAGCAATCTTGGTTCTTGAACCGGCTTCCCTGGCTATGCTCTTTATTTCAACTATGCCACTCTGTATTTCGGGAACCTCCAGCTCAAAAAGCCTTTTTACCAGTCCCGGATGAGTCCTGGACAATACTATCTGAGGACCTTTTGTAGTCTTCTTTACTTCTACTATGAAGGTTTTTATCCTGTCACCTATGTTATATACTTCGTTAGGGGTCTGCTCGCCCGGTCCCAGAACAGCTTCAGTCTTGCCCAGATCTATAAATACGCTGTTCTTTTCTTTTCTCTGGACAAGCCCTGTCACTATTTCATTCTCACGGCTGATATACTCATCAAATATTATACCTCTTTCAGCCTCCCGGATTCTCTGTACAACAACCTGCTTTGCAGTCTGCGCTGCTATTCTCCCGAAATTCCTGGGAGTTACCTTCATCTCTACAACATCGCCGACCTCGTAATTCTTATTCAACGCTTTGGCATCCTGCAGGCTTATCTGTAGAAGATCATTCTCAACATCCTCTGCTACAGTCTTTACGGCATATACGTCGACTTCACCTGTCTCCCGGTCTATTGAAACCTTTACATTCTGTGAGGTCCCGAAATTTTTCTTGAAAGCTGAAACCAGTGCAACATCAATTGCATCAATAAGTAATTCTTTTGAAATCCCCTTTTCTTTAGCTATCTGATCTAACGCCTGGAGAAACTCTCCGTTCATTTTTGCTCCCTCCCATACATTTATTTATTAAAGCTTTATTAAAGGCCTTATTAAGGCAATAGAACTCTTTTCTATCTGTATGTCTTTTCCGTCGGTTTCTATTTCCACAATTTCTTTGTTGTGACCCTTAAGAATACCCTCTAGAGCCTTCTTTCCGTCCAATGGTGAGAAAAGCTTTACCTCAACCAGCTTACCATTGTTTTTCTCATAATCTCTGTCAGTTTTCAAAGGCCTGTCTATGCCCGGTGACGAAACTTCAAAAATATACGACTGCTCGATAGGATCGGCCTCGTCAAGCAAATCACTCAGTTCCCTGCTGACAGACTCACAATCATCTATTGTTATACCGCCTTCCTTGTCTATGTACACTCTAAGGTACCAGTCTGCACCTTCCTTCTTGTACTCTATTTCCACCAGCTCGAAATTATTTCTGTCAATAATGGGCTTTGCCAAATCAAAGACTATATCTTCGACCTTCCTTTTTGCCATATATGTCACTCCTTTTATGTGATATTCTAACTAATTTTGTTCCTATTAATACGAAAGAGTGGGATTGCCCACTCTAATCTTTAAAGTCATATGACAAGCACTGCTACTGCAGTCTTGCCTATTTCAGAATTGTAGGAAAAACATTATTTTCCTATCCAATAAAAAATTATAACACTCTTTACTGCTACATGCAAGTTTTTAGTTTCATCATATTCCGTCATGTAGTAGTACGCCCTTCGGGGCACTATACATCCAGTCCGCCGACTAATGTTTTGTATTAAACATTTCAAATTCAATTCAATTAATGCAAAGCATTTCCTTGATTTCATAGGTTGCATAATACTTCTTTGAATCTTCCCTAATGCAACCTATATATTGGAAAACAAGCTTAACTGGTTGCTTTCCGGCAGGTCCTTCAAGCAGCCGTGGTTTTTCAGTATTTCTATTACTGTCTTGGAAACCTTGGCTCTTTCCCTAATGTCATCCATAGATATAAAGCTTGACTCCTGCCTTGCATTCACAATATTCTGAGCGGCATTTGTACCTACACCCTGAAGTGAACCGAGAGGGGGCAGTATTCCCTCTTCAGTAACCAGAAATTTGCTCGCATCGGATTTATAAAGATCTACAGGCAAAAGCTTGATACCTCTTAGGTACATTTCATATACCGATTCAAGCAGCGTCATCAGGTTTTTTTCTTTTGTAGTTGCATTATTCCCCAATCTATCGATTTCTATCCATTTTGCTTTTACAGCATCAATTCCTTTTGTAAGCAAATCCGCATCAAAATCATCAAGCTTGACTGTATAGTAAGTTGCATAGAAGGCTTCCGGATAATAAACCTTGTAATAAGCCACCCTGAAGGACATCATTACGTACGCTGTGGCATGGGCCTTCGGGAACAGGTATTTTACAGTCTTACAGGACTGTATGTACCAATCTGGAACGTCATGGGCCCTCATGTCTTCTTCGTATTCGGGAGTCAAGCCCTTACCTTTTCTTACATTCTCCGCTATTTTGAAGGAGGTTTTATTTGCTACTCCCTTTTGTATCAGGTATAACATTATATCATCTCTTGTGGAGATAACACCTTTAAGGTTTGTTGTCCCGGCTTTTATAAGATCCTGAGCATTATTCAGCCATACATCAGTACCATGGGACAAGCCGGAAATTCTTACCAGTTCTGCAAAGGTCTTGGGCTGCGTATCCATAAGCATCTGCCGCACGAATTTTGTACCGAACTCAGGTATTCCCAAGCTTCCTACCTGACAGTCTATTTCATCCAGATTGATTCCCAAGGCTTCTGCAGATGTGAAAAGGCTCATTGTCTTCCGATCATCCAAGGGTATATCATATACATTTGTTCCTGTGATATCCTCCAGCATTCTTATGATTGACGGTACATCATGGCCAAGTATATCCAGCTTCAGCAGCCTTCCGCTTATGGAATGGTAGTCAAAATGCGTAGTAATAATGCTGGAGCCGGTATCGTCAGCAGGATGCTGTATTGGAGTAAAGTTATATATTTCAGTATAATTGGGCACTATCATAACTCCGCCCGGATGCTGGCCTGTAGTTCTCTTAATTCCTGTACAGCCCTGCACTAACCTGTTCATTTCAGCATTGTTTACCTTAATGCCCCGTTCCTCATAATATTTCTTGATATAACCATAGGCAGTCTTTTCTGCTATGGTTCCAATGGTGCCTGCCCTGAATACATAGCCTTTACCGAAAAGCTCTTCAGTATACTTATGGGCCTCCGGCTGGTATTCACCTGCGAAATTCAAGTCGATATCAGGCTCTTTATCCCCTTCAAAACCAAGGAACATTTCAAAGGGTATGTCATGGCCTTCCTTTCTATAAACTGCCCCGCATTCAGGACAATTCTTATCCTGAAGGTCTGCTCCTGATGCTACTGAGCCATCAAGAAAAAATTCAACATGCTTGCAGTCGGGGCAGAGATAGTGCGGCGGCAGCGGATTAACCTCCGTGATGTCGCACATTGTAGCGACGAAGGAGGAGCCGACAGAACCTCTGGACCCAACCAGGTAGCCATCACTAAGAGACTTCGTAACAAGCTTCTGCGCAATAAGGTACAATACGGCATATCCGTTGTTTATGATTGAGTTCAGCTCCTTTTCAAGTCTTTTTACAACAACCTCCGGGAGCTCTTCTCCGTAAAGTGCGTGAGCCTTCTTCATTGTCATTTCCTTTATTTGCCCTTCAGCACCTTCGATTTTGGGAGGATATGTTTCCTCAGGAATAGGTATTATATCTTCTATCTGCTCCAATATTTTGTTGGGATTCTCAACTACTACTGCATTAGCGGTTTCCTTGCCCAAATACTTGAATTCCTCAAGCATTTCATTTGTTGATTTAAAATACAGGGGTGCCTGTTCGTCAGCATCTGAATAACCCTGTCCTGCCATTATGATACGGCGGTATATTTCATCCTCCGGTTCCAGAAAATGCACGTCTCCTGTTGCAACTACCAGTTTATTAAGCTTCCTGCCCAGTTCAATGATACGCTTGTTTATTGTTTCCAGCTGCTCTTTACTGGACAGCTTCCCGTTTCTCAGCAGGAATTCGTTGTTTCCGTTAGGTTGAATTTCCAGGTAATCATAGAACCTTGCGTTCTCTATTATTGTATTTTCATCTGCATTGTTCAGTATGCTCCTGAATACTTCTCCGGCTTCACAGGCCGATCCGATTATAAGGCCTTCACGGTATTGCATAAGCACACTCTTTGGTATCCTCGGCTTTTTATAGAAATAGTCAAGGTGAGCCATTGATATCAGCTTGTACAGATTCTTAAGGCCTGTCATGTTCTTAACCAGCAGTATGATATGGTATGACTCAAGCTTCTTGTAGCTTCCTTCTGCAGAAGCAAGCTTATTGATATCCCCTACATTATGTATTCCCTTATCCTTCATCATTTCAACAAACTTAAGCATAACAAGAGATGTTGCCTCAGCATCATCTGCTGCTCTATGATGGTTTTCAAGGCTTATTCCCAAATGGTCGCAAATAATATTGAGCTTGTGCTTCTTTAGCTCAGGCAGCAGTATCCTGGATAACTGCAATGTGTCTATCACTACATTGCTTAAAGTCACCCCCAGCTCCCCTGCCTTTGCTCTTATAAATCCGCAGTCAAAGCTTGCATTGTGGGCAACCAGCGGTGAATCTCCCACGAACTCAAGGAATTTTGGCAGTATCTCTTTAATGGTTTCCTTGTCTTTAACCATTTCATCAGTTATGCCTGTAAGCTTTACGATATTATCAGGTATTGGAATGCCAGGGTTTATCAGCTCTGAAAATCTGTCTACCAATTTCCCCTGTCTTATTTTAACGGCACCTATCTCGGTTATTCTGTCCTTTATGGAAGAGAGGCCTGTAGTCTCTATATCAAATACTATGAATTCATCATCGAGGCTTCTGCTGCCTGGGTTATATACTATCGGTGCTCCATCATTGACAAAATAGCCTTCAACTCCGTATATAACCTTCAAGCCGTGTTTTTTTGATGCTTCAAAGGCTTCGGGAAATGCCTGCACCACCCCATGGTCGGTAATGGCAATGGCTTTATGCCCCCATGCCTTTGCCCTCTTGACAAGGTCTGAAGCTCCGCAGATTCCGTCCATGGTACTCATGCCTGTATGGGCGTGAAGCTCTATCCTCTTTTCTTCAGAGGTATCCATACGTACTGTTTTTTCTGCTTCTACAATGCTTTGAGGGAATATAACCAGTTCCTTAATGAATTGGTCATATTGGATATCCCCCTTTATCCTGACATATCTGCCGTTGGTTATATTTTCTACCAGCTTGGCGGTATCGTTTTCTTCCTTGATAAAAATCTTGGCAGTTATTGAGTTGGTATTGTCGGTTATATTGAATATTATGATGGTCTTCCCGTTATTAAGTGTTTTTACTTCTGTGTTGAATATGCTTCCCTGGACTGCAACCCTGCCGGAATCTTCTTTTATGGATGAAATACTTACTGGAATATCGTTAAAAGGTCTGCCCATTATTACGGCATCTTTTCTTTCCTTTGCCCTATCCTTGCTGTTATCGCTTTTATTCGGCTTCAAGGCTTCTGCAACTATCCTGTTCTCCTCTTCAAGATAACATTTAAGATAATCTTCGCTGCAAAGCTTTTCTTCCTCATTGAAGCATATCATTACCTGCAAATTTATGTTGAAATAGTCCTTTATATATTGGGCCACAATACTATGGCACTTTTTGGACATTAAATAGCTTGCAGCTTCCTTTGAAGGAGCTGTAAGCTTTATTGCATTATTCTCGTGTTCAATTTTTGTATCCATAAGAAAACCCGTAAAAGACGGGTTGTTTGCTATTATTACACTTTTCAGGTCCTCCCAGTGAGAATCAACAAATTCATCTGCTCCAATTCTTACAGCTGACTCCTCGATTACTATATGAACCCTGTTCAGTTCATAGTATTCAGCAATCCTGTTTTCTATCTTGTTCAGCTCTGATATTGAAATTAGTCCCTTCAAGCCAATAATTAACTCCCATTCACGTGCTTTCTTCATGATCCTTATTTTTTTCAATTCGAACTTGTCCTTATATTGAAGGAAAAAATCTGAATTCAACTTTGTACTGCTCTGCATAATGACCTCCAAAATTTCCTGTTCGTGGCTCATGGACTATAAAGGCGAACACTGTTCGCCCCTACAAGCTTCGAAGCCCATACCCAAATCCCCGTGCCTCGAGTCACGCGCCTCGTGCCAATACCCATTAGGAATACCCAATAGGCTTATTTCGATTCCTTCCTGATATTATTGCTGCTAAGAATCTTTACAATGTCCCAATACATTTTCAGGCGCGCTTGTACTCCCCTTATAATTCCCAGCTTTTCTTCCTTTGTTACGTGAGTCATATCCGGAAGGTCCACTTCCTGCACTCTTAGAGAGGATTTATCAACATATTTTGTTAATGCTACCTCTACTCCATATCTTGTTATATCTATGTTTGGAATCTTATCTATAACTGATTTTTTTATAGCTCTTTGCCCTGAGAGATATGGGGTCACCTTTTGAGCAAGATCTGTAACCATTCTTCCATTCTTGAATATTCCAATGGTCATATCAGCCTCATTGTTTATGACAGGCTCTATAAGATCCGATACATGCTTCTCGGTGAGACCGATAAGGTCTGCATCCAGGAAAAGTATTACTTCAGTTCCGCATTCATTAATTCCTGCTTTAATTGCACCACCCTTGCCGACATTCTCAGACAGTTCAATCACGCTGGCACCGCACTCTCTTGCAATCTCTGCCGTCCTGTCGGTAGAACCGTCACTAACTACTATTATCTTTTTAACCTTTTCAACCAGCTTTACACATTCAATTACATCAGCTATGGTCTGTTCTTCGTTGTATGCCGGAATCACGGCCGTTACATTCATCAGGACTCCTCCTCTTTGGACTTTGGTTCTTATTGATTGTTAGCAAAGCTTTAAAAAATTATACGGATTGATAAGCCTCAATTTCCTTTATCAATTCATCTATTGCATTTTTCTGAGATATTTTTCTTACAATATTCCCTTTTACAAATAATAAAAATTCTTCTTTTCCTCCGGCAATTCCGAGATCTGCTTCCTTGGCTTCCCCCGGACCGTTGACAGCACAGCCCATAACCGCCAGCTTCATCGGCTTTCTAACTTTAATGTTTCTGGTTCTTGCTTCTACCTCTTCTGCGACTCTTATAAGATCAACATTGGTTCTGCCGCAGGTTGGGCAGGATATTATCTCTATTCCGCCTTTCATGAGCTTCAGGCTCTTCAAGATTTCCCTTGCAGCAAATACTTCCTCTGCGGGATCCCCTGTCAGCGACACTCTGATCGTATCTCCGATATTGTTGTAAAGCATGATTCCTAGGCCAACAGATGATTTTATCGAGCCGGCCAGAACTGTTCCTGCTTCGGTTATTCCCAAGTGAAGAGGGTAATCGGTTGCCTTTGAAGCCTTCATATAGCTTTCTACAGTAAGCATCACATCTGAAGATTTGATGGATATTACTATATCATTAAAATTCATGCCTTCCAAAAGCCTGATGTTGTTCAAGGTACTTTCCACAAGTGCGTCTGCAGTAGGATGCCCATATTTTTGGAGCACCTCTTTTTCCAGGGAACCGGAATTTATACCTATTCGTATTGGTATTTCCCTCTCCTTTGCTGCTTCAACTACTTTGCTGACTCTATCCCTGTCACCTATGTTTCCCGGGTTTATCCTTATCTTATCGGCTCCGTTTTTGATTGATTCTATAGCAAGACGATAGTCAAAATGGATATCAGCCACCAGGGGTATGGAGATTTCTCTTTTTATGCCTTTCAGTGCATCTGCTGCCTCCATATCCGGCACAGCCACTCTTACAATGTCGCAGCCTGCTTCCTGAAGCCTTTTTATCTGCTCCACTGTTCCGGCCACATCCTGAGTTTTCGTATTGGTCATAGATTGTATAAGTATCGGCTCTCCGCCGCCAATGTATCTGTCTCCTATTCTAATCCTCTTCGTACTTTTGCTCATATTACACCTACCTGAATATATTTAACAGATCGAACCTTATGATATCCTTGTACATCAGGAATATCGAAAGTGCCATAAGGGCTACAAGGCCGACAAAATGCACCATGCCTTCCTTTTCCGCCGGTACAGGCCTTCTTCTTATAAGCTCGATAAAGAGGAACAACAGCCTTCCCCCGTCAAGGGCAGGCAAAGGCAGCAGGTTCATAATACCCAGATTAAGGCTTATGATGGCAGTAAGGAAAAGCAAGCTTATGAAGCCAGTCTTTGCAGCATCATTCATATATACGATTATGGATATCGGACCGCTTACTTCATCTGCATCTGCCTTTCCGACCACAAGCTGACCAAGAAAACTCAGCATCATTTTTGTTATTGTTCCTGTAGTCTTCAAGCCTTCTGTAATAGAAAAGCCGCCTATTTTAACCTTCTGGGTCACGCCAATTACAATATCGTTGGTGCCCGGATTCTTTACAGGTGTGAGCTGAACTTCCCTTTGAGCTCCTTTGCTTTCAACCGTTACAGGTATTTGTTCCCCTTCATGCTTGGCAATCTCAGGCTTCATTTCCTGCCAGTTATTTATTTTTACATCATTTATTTCAACAATCTTGTCTCCTGCAACAATACCTGCCTTTTCCGCAGGCATGCCCTTGGTGACCTGGCCTATTATCGGCTCGGCAACTGGCGCTATTACCATAGAGTATATGATTACTGCTGCCAGTAAATTAACTATCGGGCCTGCTGCAACAGCAGCTATCCTGCTTCTTAAAGGAGTGTTGTTGAAGGCACCCGGGTCATGGTTCTCTTCATCCTCGCCCAGCATCAAGCAGAACCCGCCGATAGGAAATGCCCTTAAGGAGTACATTGTTTCACCGATTTTTTTGCCAAAAAGCTTTGGCCCCATTCCCAGTGCAAATTCTACAACCTTTATTCCGCTAAGGCGTGCAGCTAAGAAGTGACCCCCTTCATGGACAAATACTATTAAATTGAACACCAGAATAGCAACAATTATTGACATTGTTAATAACACCCCACTTGATACAAATTCAATAGTGTCTCTCTTGCCCACCTGTCAAGAGCAATTACGTCATCTATGGTAATATCGCTTATTACTTTATGTTTATCCAAAGTTCTTTCTATAAGATTCCCTATATCAAGAAAGCTTATTTTCCCGTTTAGAAATAATCCTACTGCTTCTTCATTTGCCCCATTTAAAACCACGCAGGCGCTGTCTCCCATTGAAAGTGCCCGGAAGGCCAAACTCAGGCATTTGAACTTATCAGTATCAGGCTTGTAGAAGGTCAGATTTCCGATAGCAGTCAGGCTGAGCTTTTCTCCCCTCATAGGCAGTCTGTCCGGGAATGTAAGGGCATATTGTATCGGAAGCTTCATATCCGGCAGCCCCAACTGCGCAATAACAGCACCATCTGCAAATTCTACAGCGGAATGTATTATGCTTTGCGGATGTATGCATACTTCTATAGCCTCAGGCATAATATCAAAAAGCCATCTCGCTTCTATAACCTCTAACCCCTTGTTCATCAGAGTAGCAGAATCCACTGTTATCTTCCTGCCCATCGACCAGTTGGGATGCTTCAAGGCATCTGCAACCGTGACCTCCTCAAGCTCTTCAATGCTCTTTGTCCTGAAGGGTCCGCCCGAAGCAGTAAGTATTATTTTGGCTACTTCTTCTTTTTGGCTGCCTCTTAAGCTTTGAAATATTGCGGAATGTTCACTGTCGACCGGAAGCAGTGCGACTTTGTTTCTTTTTACTTCTTCAGTTATGATTCTGCCGGCTGTAACAAGAGTTTCTTTATTTGCCAGAGCTATGTTTTTGCCTGATTTTATTGCATTATATGTGGGAATGAGCCCTGCAATACCTACAATCGCAGATACAACTGTGTCGCTTTCTTCTGCAGTTGCTGCTTCAACCACACCATCCAAGCCTGCTGTAACTTGAGTCAATCCATTTACCCGCTTTTTTAGCTCTTCATATTTAGACTCGTCAAAAATTGCTGTAAGCTTTGGCCTGAACTCCCTGACCTGCGCTTCCAGCAGGTCTATATTCGAATTGGCAGCCAAAGCCTCCACTTTGAATTTTTCTCTGTTTTCTCTTACTATTTCCAAGGTCTGGGTACCAATAGACCCCGTTGACCCCAAAATTGATAATCTTTTCATGTATATCTCCTAATCTATATCACGAATTTATGAAGGCGAATAGTGTTCGTCCCTATCCCCGAAACCTCGAAGCCCCGTAACCTGTTTTATATCAAATCTCCTATAAGCACAAAGTAATAGTATATTACCGGTATAGTAAACAAAATGCTGTCGAACCTATCCAGTATTCCTCCGTGCCCCGGAATTATATTGCCGAAATCCTTAATTCCCGTAAATCTCTTAATATATGAGGCTGCCAGGTCGCCCAACACTGATGCGATTGCACACAAAAAACCTGCGACCATAAAATGTATGATCTTTATGTCCACGCCGAAGCTGTTTATGATAAGCCCTGAAACGACGCTTAAGACTACAGAACCCACAATACCGCCGAAGAAGCCTTCTACAGTTTTCTTGGGGCTGATTTTGGGACATAGCTTTGTTCTTCCCATATAGACTCCTACAAAATATGCGAAGGTATCAGTAAACCATGCAGTCAGAAAGGGCAGCCACAATATTATGTTTCCGTATTTCAGCTTTTCTATGAAAAGCAGGTGACTAAACAGAAAGGGTATATAAACAATTCCCAGAAGTGTAATAGATATTTCCGTTATATTATGCTTCTGAGTAATTATCTCTATTGTGAATAATGCCATAACTGAGAACGCGACTATAAACCCAGGCCTGTCATAGGTGATGGGCATCAAAAACATAAGATAGTAAATAATAACTGTAATGTAGCCAAATATTTTATTGGTATTTATCCTTATGTTGCTCATTGCCCTATAGTATTCAAAAAGACCTACTATAGAGACAGCTGCAACAAAAAGGTATAGATACAAACCCCTAAAATACAAAACAAATAATATAAGTGGTATACCAAGCACTGCACTTAATACCCTCGTCCTTAACATTTCTACCTCCACTACTTCAATGCGCCAAAACGTCTGTCCCTGCTTTGGTATTCTATTATTGCCGAACGGAGCACCTTTTCATCAAAGTCCGGCCAAAGCTGGTCTACAAACATAAGTTCGCTGTATGCACCCTGCCAAAGCAGAAAGTTGCTTATTCTCTGTTCCCCGCTTGTTCTGATTATCAAATCAGGATCCGGGTCATTTCCTGTATACAGAAATTTAGAAAGTAAAGCTTCGTCAACCTCAGACTCATCTATGCTTCCATCTTTTACACCTTGTATAAGCTTTTTACATGCATGCAATATCTCAGCCCTGCCTCCATAGTTCAAAGCTATGTTGAACTGAAGCCCTTCATTGTTTGTAGTGAGCTTTATTGCTTCTTCAATTTCTTTTTTTGTCTGTTCCGGAAGTACATCAATTTCGCCTAACAGCTTAACCTTCACTCTGTTCTTATGGAGTTCATTTATTTCTCTCCTCATATATTCCACCAGCAGGTTCATAAGATAGCTTACTTCATCCTGTGGGCGTCTCCAATTTTCAGTAGAAAAGGCATAAACCGTCAGAATCTTTATACCCAGGTCACTGCACTCTCTTACTGTTCTTTTTATGGCATCCATGCCGGCCTTGTGACCCATAACCCTTGGCAAACCTTTCTTTTGTGCCCATCGCCCATTCCCATCCATGATTATTGCTATATGTTTAGGAAGCCTTTCCATATCTATTTGTCCACGCATCAAGGAACCTCCTTCATCAAAAACCCACCTCTAGTTGAATATGCGTCTTAAAAAAATATCCCTCTAATGAGGGAAACTATTTAAAAAGACTATATTGAACGCACATAAGTATTCCTCTTGTGCACTGTGCGAATTCAATAACATTCAAGGTAGTGTTTTGCATAATCTGTTTGAATAGCAAAATGTCATTATGCAAAACACTTATTGAACGCACATAAGTATTCCTCTTGTGCACTGTGCGAATTCAATAACACTCAATGAAACATTTCGCGAAACTTGAGTTAATAATGTAAATTGTTTTTCGCGAAATGTGTAACAGTAAGTTTTATTACTTCATTCTTTGTTTTTTGCCTGATAACAATAGGGGAATTTCCCTGTCTTTCTTCTATTTTATCTTCAAAGGGTGTTGTAGTATATATAATTTCTATTGGTCTGTCGCCTAATAACTGCAAGGCTTTATCAAGCTTGTAGCCTATTACCAGAGGTATACTATCCAAATGTATTAGACCTCCAATATTTCTTTTTCCTTCAATTCAACTGCCTTATCAGCTTCTTTAATGCATTTGTCTGTCATCTTCTGAGTATCTTCTTCTGATTTCTTCAGTTCGTCCTCAGTTATTTCTCCATCCTTCTTAAGCTTTTTAAGCTGCTCGTTGGCATCACGTCTGATATTTCTTATTGCTACTTTAGCATCCTCTCCAAGCTTCTTGACTACTTTTACAAGTTCTTTTCTTCTCTCTTCGGTAAGCTGCGGTACTACCAGCCTTATCATTTTACCGTCATTTGAAGGATTAATTCCCAGATCTGATTTTAATATAGCCTTTTCTATACTTTGAATTGCCTTGGCATCCCATGGGCTTATAGTAAGTATCCTTGGTTCCGGTGCAGCTATGTTTGCCAGCTGGTTTAAGGGTGTAGCTGTACCATAATATTCAACAGTTATTCTATCCAAAAGACTTGGATTTGCACGTCCCGCTTTCAGTGTGGAAAGTTCGTGCTTCAGTACGCTCAGGGTTTTTTCCATTTTCTCCTGCATGCCCTTTTCAACATCCTTAATCATTTGCTAATCCTCCTTTACTATTGTACCAATCTCTTCTCCCATTACTGCCCTAATTATATTATCAGGGTTTTTGAGGTCAAATACAAGTATCGGTATTTTATTGTCGCGGCATAAGGATGCAGCTGTAGAATCCATTACGCCAAGCCCTTTGTTTATGACTTCAATATATGACAGCTGATCAAACTTTTTAGCATTTTTGTTTTTCACCGGATCGCAGTCATATACTCCGTCTACCTTCTTTGCCATAAGTATTATATCTGCCTCGATTTCCGCAGCTCTTAGAGCAGCTGTGGTATCAGTAGAGAAATATGCATTTCCTATACCGGAAGCAAATATCACTACTCTCCCCTTCTCCAGGTGCCTGATGGCTCTTCTTCTTATGTACGGCTCTGCTATCTGCCTCATTTCAATCGCTGTCTGAACACGAGTAGCTACATTTATTCCTTCTAAAGCATCCTGAAGTGCCAGGGCATTTATAACAGTTGCAAGCATTCCCATATGATCGGCAGTGGTTCTGTCCATTCCCTCTCCGCTTCTGCCTCTCCAGAAATTACCCCCTCCAACTACAATAGCCACTTCCACATCAAGCTCTCTTAATTTCTTAACCTTTTCAGCTATGCTCATAAGTGTTTCGTGGTTCAATCCGAAGGTCTTATCTCCTGCTAATGCTTCACCGCTTATTTTCAGTATCACTCTTTTATACTTTACGTCACTCATATATATTATACCTCCAACTAAGCATAAAATTTCTACATATCCTAAAAAAATCCTTCTGATTTTCAAAAAAAAGAGAACACTTAGTGTTCCCTATTTTCTTAGCATTTCTTCATCTGGCTCATTACTTCCTCAACGAAGTTGTCTTCCTTCTTTTCAAGCCCCTCGCCCTTTTCAAATCTTACAAACCTTCTGATTGAAATGTTCTCGCCTATTTTTGCAATCATTCCGTTAAGAACATCCTTCACTGTCCTGTCAGTGTCCTTTATGAAGGGCTGTTCAAGCAGGCATATTTCCTTGTAGTATTTCTCTACTCTGCCTTCAACCATTTTATCTACTATCTTTTCAGGTTTTCCTTCATTCAGAGCCTGTGCCCTGTAGATTTCCCTTTCCTTTTCTATTACGTGTGGATCAACTTCTTCTCTTCTAACGTATAAGGGGTTAGCAGCTGCAACCTGCATAGCCATGTCTTTTACGAACTGTCTGAACTCTTCGTTCTTAGCAACGAAGTCAGTTTCTGAGTTAACTTCGATAAGAACTCCTATTCTTCCTCCGCCATGTATGTATGCATCAACTATTCCTTCGCTTGCAATCCTACCGGCCTTTTTAGCCGCTGCAGCAAGTCCTTTTTCTCTAAGGATTTCAATTGCTTTTTCCATATCTCCGTTGCTTTCTGTAAGGGCTTTCTTGCAGTCCATCATACCGGCACCGGTTCTTTCTCTTAATTCCTTAACAACTGAAGCTTCTACCATTTTTTCCGCCTCCTATGTATTTATTCGAATATCATCAAAAAGGCGGCAAACGCCGCCTTTAAATACTTACCAAGCAATTACTCAGCAAGCTGTTCGCCCTGTCTAGCTTCAATAATAGCATCTGCAATTTTTGAAGTAAGAAGCTTTACGGCTCTTATAGCATCATCGTTACCAGGTATCGGATAGTCAACTTCCTCTGGGTCACAGTTAGTATCAACTATTGCAACTATCGGAATACCAAGAATGTGTGCTTCCTGTATTGCTATCTTTTCTTTCCTGGGGTCAACCACAAAGAGCGCACCTGGAGCACCATTCATGTTTTTGATACCGCCAAGGTTCTTTTCGAGCTTTTCTTTTTCAGCTTTAAGCTTAATAACTTCTTTCTTTGGAAGAACTTCAAAAGTTCCGTCTTCTTCCATTTTCTCAAGCTCATTCAATCTCTCGATTCTTTTCCTGATTGTCTTGAAGTTAGTAAGCATTCCGCCTAACCATCTCTGGTTAACATAGAACATGTTTGCCCTGATTGCTTCTGACTCAATTGACTCCTGTGCCTGCTTCTTTGTTCCTACGAAAAGTATGTCCTTACCTGAAGCTGATACTTCCTTAATGAAGTTGTAAGCTTCTTCAACCTTCTTTACTGTTTTCTGAAGGTCGATGATGTATATGCCATTCCTCTCCGTAAAAATGAATTCTGCCATCTTCGGGTTCCATCTTCTTGTCTGATGTCCGAAGTGTACGCCAGCTTCTAAGAGCTGTTTCATTGAAATTACTGACATAATTTCACCTCCTATTGTTTTTCCTCCATGATCGTCATATTTCCTGAGGACCGTAATGGCACCCCTGCAAGAAATCAGACCATGTGTGTTTTTCACCTTAAATAGTTTACCATATAACATATTTGTTGGCAATAAATATTTTTGCCTTTCGGCAAAATAAGTCACTAGACACTAGTCGCCAGTCACTATAGTTAGGGCAATGCTTCGAAGGCTTTTCGAAAAACCAGAGACCAGCGGCTAGAGACTAATGACTCAACACCAGTTTCTAAAGTCTATTCTTACTAATATTTTAGAATTTATGTAGCACAGATACCTTATCTTGTTAATATTTTTATTATATCATCATAGCTTGAGCCCTTTGGAAGCTCAAAGCTGCCTATCTGCAGCTTATCATCCTTGCCCAATTCTCCAAGTCTTTTCTGAAAAGCTTTTGTATCCTTGATAAGTCCCTTTTCCTTCAGAAGATTAGCAACATCTTCTGATAACATCCCGGCTTCTACTTTAACCATAATCTTTCCTGATCCCGCTTGTGCCTCCGGTGTATTATCCTGTAAAGCATCTGCAGCTGGAGCAGGTGCTGCGTCAGGAGCAACTGTCGGTGTTTGGCTGTTCAGTATATCCTCCTTGGCAAGAACAATAAGATTATGCTTTCCCGCCTCTTTTTTTATTTCTTCAACTGTAAGCTCTCTACTCCCCGCGCTTATATTTATCATTGATGAAATCACCAGGCCGATTCCTATGCCCAGAGTTATATTCTTCAGGCTATAATTTCCCATTACTCTACCTCATTTTTCAAGGATAGTATCAACATTACCTCACCTTGCCCCATATTCATCTGTTTGGCTATTTCAGTAACGCTCATCCCCTGGGACGCATATTCAAATATAGTCTGCTGCTTTTGGCTGAGCTTTCCCTCAGGGGTTTTACTTTTTTCTGCATTGTCATTGGTTACTTTTCTCTTTCTGCTTGTTGCCAAACCTGGAATTATTACCGGTGCCGCATTTTTTTTATTATCTGCTGAGGCAATGCTTACAGCTGTATTACTTAGGCTTTTTAGCTCTGCTCTTAAGCCGTTAAGTTTTTCCTCTATTTCCTTGACTACCATTTCGGAGGTATAGTTAAGCTCAGATATGATTTCATCAGCATCTTCGATTACTTTTTTAATTTCCTGCTCCTTTACATCTATGCTGAAATATATATCTTCCCCCTTCACTTTGTCCAGGAAAATCAGTACTGCAGCTGCAAGTATCACAAATATTCCAAAAGCCAATAGTACATAGTTTACCATGAGAGCACCTCATTTATATTCTTATATCTATTTTAGTCAGACCTTTTTTTACTTTTGGTTCCTTAACATTATCATCCTTGTGTTCAGTATTGCTGTCCTTGTGTTCCTTTTCCTGTTTGCCGCGCTTTTCTTTTCTTTCCTGTTCCCTGCTTATCTTTGTCCCTTGGCTTTTCTTCGTTTCTGTTACCTGTTTCGTGCTTTTTTCTTGCTGCTGCTGATCCTTTTGGATGTTAATGTTAAGATTGTTTTTTTCTAATTCGCTTTCAACATTTTTTGCTTTTTGCACTTCTGGAAGCTTGTGTATCATAGTTTGCAATTCAACAGGCCTTATAGTCATGACAATCACTTCCTATTAATTATTTAGTCGTCATAGGAGCCTATCTTTATTTCAGCATTATATCTGTAAAAAGATACATATTTCACAGAGTCCTTAATGTGCATAGTGCTGCTGCCTATTATTATCCTGCTTCCAGGATAAATTACATCGTAGACTTTTAGCTTACCTCTCGAAAGTTCCTCAAAATATGCTTCCAATTCACTCTGTTCGTTCAGAATCTGCTCCTGCTTCTGTTGAAGCTGCAGCTTCAGCTGGACGGATTTTGAAAGAAGCAGCCTTTTATCAAGCGGAAGCTCCATATTTTTACTCATCTTTGTAAGAAGCTCAACAGCTTTGGCTGTCTTGTCCAAATTGTCGGTAGTCTGCTTCAGCTCATTTTTTATACTCTCATATTTCTTTCGCATATCAGGGCTGACGCCAACCTCCAACTCAGTAATGGTTGCCATTGGTGAACCTACTACCTTTGCTTTGATTTCTTCACCAACCTTGAAGGAACCCCCAACCAGCAAACCCTTTCTGCCATTAACCTCAAGCTTTTTCCCGCATACAACCTGGCTGTGCATTATGGCATCACTCTGTATGTTTCCTCTTACTTCTATCCTGCTGTTTTCAATAAATTTGGCAATTAAATCTCCTTCGCAGTAAAGTTCTCCTCTGTTCATCCCCTGTATACCCCTGTGAAGTATTATGCTGCCGTTAGCCTTTATCTGCGCTCCCTCTACGACGCCAAATACCTCCACATCGCCTTCAGCTTCTATAATAAAGCCTGTAAGGACATTTCCCATTACGACAACCTTGCCGTTAAATCTTATATTGCCTGTAGAATTATCTACATTTTGCTTAACTTCATATACCGAAAACACATTAACCTTTCCGTCTATTATTTTTACTTCTCCGTCAACAGCTGCAGTGAGTTCAAGTCCGTCATTGCCTACATTTACATTCTTGCCTTTTGGTAATGCAAGCTTTTTTCCGGCTTTGCCCGGTACCTCTACACCCATTATGTTCTTACCGGCTATGCCCTCTGTGTGCGGTTTCAAGGTTACAAGCTTTTGGCCGGCTGTTACATTTTTTATCAAAGACAGCTCATGATAGTCAATCTTTCCGTCTTTATCAATATTAACTAATCTTTCATTGGATGTATCAAAGTAATAAACAAGCTCGGCATCTTGCCCTGCTATAGGTTCAATTCCTTCTGCCACGAGTATTTCCTTGTCATATGCCTTCATCGCAACTGCATTTTTTATTTCGTCATCTTTTATATTAAATACAACACTGTTAATCTTAAGTGCTTCGTATATTGCGTTCTCTGTTATATCCGCACCGCCTACCGGTCTGGTTAAAGTAATATATGCCTTCATTTTGTCGTTTGACAGCTTTACTATGCACTCGCTGTCAATCAATTTCTCTTCCTGCGGTTCAGCTATTTTTATCCAACTGTCAAAGTTTTTGTTTTCCACCGCCTGCCTGATTTGAGCCAAATTTACGTTTTGGATTCTTCGCAGGTCGATTTTAGTTACAATGTCAACCATTGTAACTCCCTTTTCCACTTTTATGTATACTCCGTCTTCCATGAAGTTAAACTCAATATTCTTGTCCCTTGAATTCTGACTTTCATTCAGAATGCTGTCAATATTGCTCTCAATAGCTTCAAGAGTTTTATTGTCTCCTGACCAAATCTTAAGCTTAAAATAAGAAGAAAACAGATTTTTTTTACTTTCCAGCACTTCTACATGAAGCTCTTCCTTTGTGACATTAAGGCGTTTCATAGCTTCAGCTATCAGTTTGTCATAATCCTTACCTTCAAGAACAATAAAATCATTCCCCATAGTAACACCATCCTATCATTCAAATGCGGCTCTAAACTTGTTCTTAAGCCTTATAATCGCTTTGGTATGAAGTTGCGAAACTCTCGACTCAGATATACTCAAAAGCTTTCCTATCTCTTTGTAGGTAAGCTCGTCATAATAGTATAGTGAAACAACTTTTTTCTCTTTTTCAGGCAAAGTTGCTATAGCATCTACCAGTATTTCCTTAACTTCGATATTTTCAACCACACTTTCAGGGGTCTCAATCTGCTTTTCTTCCTCGTTGCTGGTTACTTCTCTCTTTTGCTCAAGCAAATCATCCAAGGAAATAATTGAATATGTTGTAATATTCTGTATTTTCTTTTGAAACTCTTCCACCGACATCCCGAAGTTTTCTGCCATTTCCTCATCAGTAGCCGGCCTGCCAAGCTTGTTTTCCAACTCGAAGTAAGCCTTTTCCAGTTCCTTTGATTTTTGTCTTATCGACCTGGGCAGCCAATCGATCTCCCTAAGTTGATCTATAATAGCTCCTCTGATTCTAAGCTGAGCATAAGTATCAAACTTTACCCCTCTGGAAAGGTCATATTTATCAATGGCATCAATCAGTCCAAATATACCGTAGCTTACCAGGTCATCGAACTCAACGTTGTTGCCATAATTGGCATAAAGCCGCCCGGCTACAAACTTTACAAGATATGTATATTTAAGTATAAGCTCTTCGCGAACACCTGCATCCTTTGTTTTGGAATATGCTTCCCAAAGATATGTCAGATCCATAATATACCTCCGTAGTAAGTATTGCTAATCTTGTTCGTCTTTATCGTAATTCCCCATATAAGCTGGGTTTACTTCAATAAATCCATCATCGCTGCCGTTATCCATGCTCATAAATTCTTCATCATCCAAAGGAGGTACTTTTATATCAAAACCCGAATTTTTGTCACCATCACTGCGGTTTTCTTCCGTTCCTGCAGCTGCCTCAGCATCGACATTAGCCAGCTTGCTTAAGTTGCTGCATTCTATAGCTTTATTTATCGTATCTGTTATCATATAACCAAATATTCCAAATATTACAGTGACAATCATGCATCTTACCATAAGTGCGGAAAAACCTATGCCGTTTCTTACTCCGATAGCAATATTTGCAAGTATTGCAGCTATAACTATGATCATCGGCATAGTATCAACCATTTTCATATTCGAAAACTCCATTCAATATATTCCGCACAAAACATTTTTTGCTTAAAAATGTACGAAATATATTCCTTAATTCATATGTACAAAATTATGATATTAAATTTGCTTCATTCCATAACCTATAGTTTTTATCAGCAATATACCAGTTTCCGAGTACAATTCAATAGTGCGCCCATAATTTCCTCCTGTGTCCTCTGCAATAATCGGTACATTGAGGGACTTTAAGATTTCTTTGGTTGCTGCTACATTTCTTGCACCAATTCTCATTATGTCACTTGCATCGTTAAAATTGAACATTTGTGAGCCGCCGGCTATTTTACTCACCAGCTTGCTTCTCTTTGCACCCATTTTGAGCATATTCTCCAATAGCTTTACAATTCCTGTATCTGCAAACTTTGCTATGTTGCTGTTATTCTTGATTTGCGCGCTGCTTGGAAGCATAATATGTACCATACCGGAAATTTTTGTAGCGGGATCATACAGGCAGATGCCCACGCAGGAACCTAAACCAAGTGTAGTAAGTACTCCAGGACTACAGGTTGTATTCAAATCAGCCATTCCTACTTTAATTAAATCTGCCATGCTAAATTACTCCCAAGCTCTTAAGTAAAATTTCGAAGGATTTCTCGTCCGGTATAAGGAAGAAATTACCCTTTACATGGTTTGTACCCTCATTAAAGTCAGTCTCTATAAGCATAACCTTATCCCCTACCTGTCCAAAGAGGATAACAGGCACGCTAAGTATTGCCCCTGCCATATCCATTGCAAGGGAAGGAACTGAAACTATGAGCTTTAAATTTGTTAAAGATGATAAGGAAGAAAGATACGAACCGGATAAGATATTCCCTACCTCCTGCAATGCAGAAAAGTCCATTTCGTCAAGTTCTGACCCATAGTCCTGCCTGCCCATCAGCAAATTCGTCAGAAGCTTTGCAGATGTCTTGTCAAGCAGGAACATGATACTGCCGGTTATGTCCCCGGTTACCTTGAAGTAAATTCCAACTACCTCGACCTCCGGCCCTCCTACCAATTCTGCAACATTCTTGAATTCAAGAATATTAACCTTTGGAACATCCATGTCAATTCTTTTGGACAACATTTTGGATAAGGCCGTTGCAGCATTTCCTGCTCCAATATTTCCTATCTCTCTTAATACATCAATCTGCAGACTGTTTAATTCGTCAATCGATATCCCCATTACCACTCACCTCTTTTTATAAGGAATAAGATCATATATCAACCTTCATTTATTTGGCTGTATTCTTCAGTTAAAGCCTTTTCTGCACGAACTAGTGCCTCGTAACGTATATTACTTCTTTAGCACGCGAGGCACTAAATCAAGGATGTGATTATTAACACTATGAAAGACAAGAAATCTGTTGTGTTAATATCACTAGATAGCTGAATTGGTTACAATTTTTACGATATCCAGTAAAATGATTAATCGCTCTCCTACCTTGCCTATGCCGTAAATGCTATCCTGTTCTGTGTTGCCCACTCTTTCCGGTGCCTCTTCTATTGCTTCACTGCTTATTTCTATAACTTCGGAGGATGTATCTACAATTAATCCAACAGTGATATCATCCACCGATACTATTATGATTCTTGTGTTTTCACTTTCCTTTCCTTCCGGAAGATTAAACTTTTTACGAAGGTCAATGACGGGAATTACCTCTCCCCTTAAGTTTATGACACCGCGAACAAAACTCGCTGCTTTGGGAACCCTTGTTATGTTCATCATTTCCTTTATTTCTTTAACCCTCAGGATATCGATACCGTATTCCTCATTCTCTAGTCTGAATACAACGAACTGTTTAGTGTATGCTGCTGTTTCCATCCAGTGCCCCCCCCTATATTAAAGAATTTGTGTCGACAATAAGTGCTACCTGTCCATCTCCAAGAATTGTAGCTCCTGCAATAAACTTAATTCCTGACAGGAATTTGCCAAGATTTTTTATTACTATTTCCTGCTGTCCAATCAGGCTGTCCACTATAAATGCGGCATTCTTGTCGCCTTTTTTTACAACAACAGCTGTAAGCTCTTCGCTATCATCACTGAGAACATTAGGAACATCCAGCATCCTTCCGAGCCTTATAATCGGAAGCACGCTGTTTCTGTTGAGTACAACATCCTGTCCGTGTACATTTCTTATTGTACCTGCATCTACTGTAGTGATATCTCTTATTACATTTAGAGGTATAGCGTATTTCTCTTCTCCTATTGTAACAAGAAGCGCCTGTATAATCGCAAGTGTCAGCGGCAGTCTTATGATGAACTTGCTTCCCTTGCCCCGTGCATTTTCTACTTCAACTATTCCGTTCAAGGACTCAATCTTTGTCTTTACAACATCCAGCCCAACCCCTCTGCCGGAGATGTCCGATATTTTATCAGCAGTGCTGAAGCCCGGTCTGAAAAGCAGTTCCACAATACTCTTCTCATCCAGCTCGTTTGCCTCGCTTTTTGTAATGACTCCTCTTTCTATTGCCTTATTCTTAACCTTTTCTACATCTATACCCTTGCCGTCATCTTCAACCTCTATAACTACATTGTTTCCATCCTGGTAAGCTCTAAGGTATACTGTACCGTTTGCCGGCTTGTTAGCCTTTACTCTTTCTTCTCTTTCCTCAATTCCATGATCTATAGCATTTCGCAGCAAGTGGATCAGAGGATCGCCTATTTCATCAATTACTGTCCTGTCCAGCTCTGTCTCTTCACCTGACATATTCAAGGTTATATCTTTTGAAAGCTCCTTTGAAAGGTCTCTTACCATTCTTGGGAACCTGTTGAATACTCTTTCTATCGGAACCATTCTTACTTTCATAACTGCATCATGAAGGCTGGTAGTAATCCTTTCCAAATACTCTATTGTTTCGGTCATATCCTGATTTTTCAAATCAGTTCCTACACCTTCAAGCCTTGTTTTGATTATAATAAGCTCGCTTACAAGATTCATAAGGTTGTCCAATCTATCGATGTCAACTCTTACAGTTTTGCCCATCCTGGCTTTCTTCCCCTGCGCATCCTCATGATTCTCTTTTTCATTATTGGAATCTGCGGCTGCTTCCTGTTCCTCTTCAGCTTTATTCAGGTTGTTCTGTAGGTTCTCTTCTTCTGCAGCCACTTCAATTTTTTCAAACCTTACTTCAATTATTTCCGATATGGATTCCAATTCTTTCTTTATTATCGCTTCAGGTTCTTTTGTAATTATTGCAATTGTAAATTCGCTGTCAAACTTTTCATCCTCGATGTCTTCCACCTTTGGTACTGCCTTGAATATCTCCGCATATCTCTCAACTGTCTGAAATACTATAAATGCCCTGGCAGATTTCAGCATGCAATCCTTTGCAAGCATTACTTTTACCTTATATACACTCATACCCTGCTGTACAGCTTTTCTTACGATATTTTCATCGTATTGGTTAAGTTTCATAAGGTCATCATGCATATCTTCAGCAGCCACGGCTTGTTTTTCTTCTGTCACAGGTTTCTTAAGCAGTACCCCATTAAGGCTGGCAATAATTGCATCCGCATTATTGCTGCCTTCCTGTCCTGTATTGGCAATTGTGCTTATTGAGTTCTCCAGATAATCAAGACATTCGAATAAAATATCTATAATTGCATTATTTACTTCAACCTTGCCATTTCTTATGGCATCGAGTACATTTTCCATCTGATGGGTGAGATTTGTCATTCCTGTAAAGCCCATTGTGCCTGCCATACCCTTTAACGTATGAGCTACTCTGAATATTTCGTTCAGTATTTTCATATCCTTAGGGTTTGTTTCCAGCCCCAACAAGCTCTGATTCAGCCCCTGCAAGTGCTCCTGTGATTCTTCAATGAATATTTCCAGGTATTGATTCATGTCCATAGTGTTACACCCCCATGTATTTTAATATTTCTGTTGTTATATTATGTAAAGGAGCTATAGTATCGATAGCACCAATGTTTACTGCTGATTTCGGCATCCCATACACTACACATGTACTCTCGTCCTGTGCTATGGTTTTTCCTCCTGTCTCTTTTATCTTAAGAATCCCTTCACTACCGTCATTCCCCATACCTGTCATCATGACGGCAATAATATTTTTATGTCCACTTTCTGCCACTGATTTCATCATAACATTTACGGAGGGTCTATGTCCAGATACTGGAGATTCCTTATTGATTGATATTCTGTATTCATCATTTCTGTATTTATTTATCAGCATATGATAATCACCGGGAGCTATATATGCCCAGCCCGGCTTTAACACATCTCCTTCTTCAGCCTCCTTGACGTTTATGTCCGATAAACTGTCCAGCCTGTTTGAAAGTGACTTCGTAAAGCCCGGAGGCATGTGCTGCACTACCAGTATCGCTGCAGGTATGTTCTGCGGCAGCTTGGTCAGAACCTCCTGAAGTGCCCTTGGCCCTCCTGTAGATGTACCTATTGCCACTATGTACTTTAGGCTTCCGGGTGTACCGGTGTTTCCGATATTTTTCTTATTTAAAGGATGTCTGTTCTCTATTTGCAGCTGAGGATAATAAATTCCTGTTGATTTGCCAATGGAATTTATTTTTTTAGTGAGCTCATCCTTTATGTGTTCGGCATCAAAATTAAGTATTGAAGCGGTTGGCTTTGGTACAAAATCCAGAGCTCCAAGCTCAAGTGCTTTTATTGTAGCTTCGCCGCCTTCATAGGTTAAGCTTGAAAGCATTATTACCTTGGGAACAGGCTTCAGCTTCATAAGCTCGGTAAGAGTCTCAAGGCCATCCATAACCGGCATTTCAACATCAAGTGTTATTATGTCGGGTTTCAGTGCTATTGCCTTCTCCAATCCTTCCTTGCCGTTTCTTGCTTTATCAATTACTTCGATGTTTTCATCACTCATCAGCATGTCAGTTATTATTCTCCTCATAAATGCCGAATCGTCGACTACAAGTACTCTGATTTTCTTCTCTATCGAGGTATACATTTTATACTAACCCTTTCTTAATCAATCTGCGCTGTTCCTCAAATATGAACTTGGTAATGGCAGTTTTCTCAAGTTCACTCATTTTTTCAAACTTAACCCCATAAGAATACGGTGCTCTGTGGTTACCGGTCAAGGTCTTGCGCACTATGGTACCGTATACAATGAGTTTATTTCCGTTTAAATTCAGTGTAAACTCCAGCAATGCTTTTTCCTGAAGTTCTTTATTTGTACTTAAGAGCACTCCTCCTGCACTTATGTCATGAAGGTTGCATTTGAATAATTCGCCATATTTCCTTTCCTTGAGATCCTCTACCAGTCTTGCTTCCAAATCCCCCATAAGCTTCAGCCTATAGTAATCTCTTCTTTGTATCTTGTTTACCTCTGAAAATATCTTGAGCCTTAAAAGAGGAATTCTGCCAAAAAGCTTTTCATGTAGAACAGCTTTGAACTCATATATTGCTTCACCCTTTACCAAAACGATTTTTAACAATGCGTCCTGACTCAGGTACACATCACGTTTTTTATGTATTGGGATTAGGACATCAATATATTCGTTATTAATAATTTCAACAACCTGACTTATGTATTCACGCTGATGACCGCTTGCATCTAAGTAATCCATTTGGATTTTCTCACCAACAGTGAAATATTTCTTCAAGTCCAACATACCAATTCTCCTTAAGCAGTAAATATTAAAAGTAAAATCAGTCGTAAATTAAATTGTTCTTTATGCTGTTATAGTTAAATTTAGCTGAAGAAAATTATGTGATTTAATTAAACATTTTAGAAAGCTTGTTTATAAACATTTTTATTCCTGACACTGAGCTTTTGCTGAATTCTTTATTATCTATAAGGCTCAAGGCTATATCATTTATATTCTTTGAAGCGTCGCTTTTGTTAAAGCTTAATACAAACGGCTGCTGGATCTTTACTGCCTTTGTCACGCTTGTATCATTAAGTATATAGCCCAGCTTCTGAAGCTTGATATCAAGAAATTTCTGCGTTACAACGCTAAGCTTGTCCAATATGTTGAAAGCTTCCGTCTCACTATCAGCTCTATTTACTACGACCTTTATATTCTTTGTTTTGTCCTTGTGAGTAATGGTTTTTATAAGCGCATATGCATCCGTTATGGAAGTAGGCTCGGGGGTTGTTATTAATATTACTTCCCTTGCCGCGTGTACAAAACTTATGACATGATCAGAGAGTCCTGCTCCCGTATCAATAAGAATAATATCAGCTTCCTCATCCAGCTTGCCAAGCTTCATCAACAAATCTACCAGCTGTGTTTTATTCAACTTCACAAGTTCCTGAATTCCGGAGCCTCCCGATACGAATTTCACACCATTGGGACCTTCCTCAAGTATTTCAAGTATATCCTTATTGCTGTTTATTACATCTGAAAGATTGTATTTGGACATTTTGCCCATAACTACATCAACATTTGCCAAACCCAGATCAGCATCAATTATCACTACCCTGAAACCCATCTGTGCAAACTTAATTCCAAGATTAACCGTAAAGTTAGTCTTTCCTACGCCGCCTTTTCCGCTTGTAATTGTTATTACCCTTGACCCCGGATTTTCAGTCAGGCTTCCGGTTTTTTTCCCATCCTCTTTGTAATCCTTAATGCTGCTAATTATCTCTCTTAATCTCTCAGCTTGATCTTTCATATAGCTTATCTCCCAACAAACAGTTTATTATCTTGCTGTTATCTGCTATTTCTATATCGTCAGGAACGCTTTGTCCGGTAGTGATATATGAAATAGGCTTCTTTGTAATATAAGCGACATTCAGGATTACACCGAAGGCAGAGGTTTCATCCATTTTGGTAAAAAGCAGCTTGTAATCCTCCAGGAAGCTGTAGTTTTTTACTATCTCTATACAATCTGAAAATTTAGTAGTAGCACTCATAACTAAATATACTTCATAATCGATACTTGATTTTATAAGAGTTTTAAGCTCCATAAGCTGGTACTTGTCCTTATGGCTTCTGCCTGCAGTATCAACAAGTATAACGTCTTTATCACTGTAATTCTCTATGGCATTAAGAATTTCTGCAGGTGTATATATTATTGACAGGGGTACCCCGATTATTTCGCTATAGGTCTTAAGTTGCTCTACAGCTGCTATTCTATAGGTGTCTGAGGTAATAAGCCCTACCTTCTTTTTCTCGGTAAGCACCATATTGGCTGCAAGCTTGGCAATTGTAGTTGTTTTTCCAACCCCTGTAGGTCCGATTACAATTATAACCTTCTTGTCCTTTGAGAAGGTAAACGGTTCGGAGTCCTTCATACACTTGCTCAGGATATTATATATGGCATTTCTTACTATTGCTTCATCCTGCTGCTTTTCACTGTCTAAAGTCTCAATAAGCTTTTCCTTTACCTCATTTATTATCACCTTGTCTACCTCGTAATCCTCAAGGAGCTTTAAGTAATTCTTTACTATATCGGAAAGCTTTATATTTTCATAATCCACTTTTACAGCATCATAAACCTTACCCAGCATATTTTTCAGTTCCAAAAAATCCTGCTGAATCAGCCCTTTTTCATCATTTTGTACTTGCTGCTGTTTTGCATCCTCCTTGGGAATGCTCTTTTGCGCCTGTATATTTGCATTAAGCTCGTTTATAAAGCTCACATTCCCGTTTGAATATTCCTCTTTTGCAGTTTGTACCGGAGGTTTAATATCCTGAACCTTACTTGTCATCACTCCTGAGGAAATGTCGTTATCAATGGTTGCAACAACTTCAATCAGAGGCTTTGTAAGGAAACCCAGCAAACCCTTTCTCCTGATTTTTCTTGTTGTCAATATTATTGCATCCCTGCCCAGGTCTGATTTCACTTTTTGCATTGCTTCCTGAGCAGTTTCTCCTACATATCTTTTTACTTTCACTATATGCTCACCACCCCTACTGATTGTACCTCAACTGACGGGTCCAACTCATTATATGATAATACTACAAGTCCTGGTGCAACCTGTTCCGTCATCCTCTTGAAGTAGAGCCTGACAACAGGAGATGCCAGTATTATGGGTTGTTCTCCTATGGTCGCCAGTTTCTGCACCTCTTTAAGGAGATTGGATCCAGGTTCAAATATGATCCATATTCAGTCTGCTGCACCGAATCCATTATCCTTTGTTCAAGATTTGAATCCAATGTTATTACCTTTGCCTGCCCGTCGAATATAAAGCGTTTTGTAATGTTTCTTTTCATAGCCTGTCTTACATATTCGGTAAGCATGTCCGTATCTTTCGTAACCGGTGCATAATCTGCAAGTGTCTCCATTATGGTTACCATATCCCTTATGGATACGCCCTCTTTAAGCAAGTTAGCCAGAACCTTCTGTATATCACCTATATTTAAAAGCTTCGGTATTACCTCGTCTACTAATGCAGGATAACTTTCCTTTATATTGTCGACGAGTTTTTGTACATCTTGCCTTCCCAGCAGCTCATATGCGTGATTCTTTATAATCTCAGTGAGATGAGTAGCGATCACGGAAGGTGGATCTACTACTGTATAACCCATCATCTCCGCTCTTTCTTTCTGGCTTTCACTAATCCATACAGCAGG
>CAZUGK010000012.1:0-46480 GCA_964619815.1 uncultured Clostridiaceae bacterium
ACGGACTGGTGATTAAAAAGGCCAATGTTGCACTACTGGATGGAACTGCGCCTCATGTGGTAGACCCCAAAAACCCCGGTGCGGTTGATGAGATACTGAACCTTGGAGAGTATTGGAATGAGTCGGGACTTGTAAATGACAAATATGAAATCATCAATAGCAACAAGCAGATAAAAATGAGGTTCTACAGTGCATACAGGTATCTTATGGCTGCGAAGGAAATGCAGGAGGATATGGAAGTAATTATCGGCGAGGGAGTGGACAGGGAGAAGCTGAATAAGCTTAAGGTAACACTTAGGTACGAGCTTGTGGATGGAGTGGATACCAGGAATAAGAGTGCAGGGATCAGGCATCTTTTTGACAGCGCAATTACTCCTGACGGTTTGGTGGATTATATCAGCTCCATAATACCGGGCAGCTATATCTGCTATTATCTGAAGGCCGGTGTAGGCACTGTAACTACCGATATATTGTCTTATCTAGCAAATGAATACAATATGAAAGGCTACGCAGTAGAGCTCTATCACCAGCCATTAAACCCAGACAGACTGCAGACTCTTGTGGTTGAGGGGTTAAAGATAGCGGTAACCATAAACCCCAAAATGGAGTCCAGGGCATACAAGATAATAGACATTGATACTATCATTGATCCAAGCAAATATGATGACAAATCAGAACTCCTTGCAAAGGACGGAGAGGTATATATGCAGATGCTGGAGGAAGGGGTGAAGAGGATAAAACTGGCTAAGCTGCTCCATGACGATATGGAGAAAAGTTATGTAGGCAGCATGGATTTTTCAGGTGTAACAGAGCTTAGGAACAAGACGGTTGAGAGGATAAAGGCGATAATCAAGAATAAATAAGTGGATTTTTATATAGCCTCCGGAGATGATCATCCGGAGGCTATATATAGTTTTTGATATGGAATTATACTAAATAAAAGGGAAAGAGTTATTTTTTATCAATTGTGGTATAATCATATTGGAGTTTTATACAATCGCAGAAGGATATACGGCATATATCATGGATCTAAGGAGGGAAGCGTATGAAAAAGTCTGTCAGAGAGTTTATATTGATAAATGTCGGTTTACTGCTTGTAGCTGCAGGCATTTACTTTTTCCTTGTCCCCAATAACCTGGCAGCAGGAGGGGTAAGCGGCCTTTCAATGGTCATAAACCATTTTATACCTCAGATGCCGGTAGGACTCCTGATGCTTATTATGAACGTTGTGTTATTCATAACCGGGATTATTTTTATAGGAAGCGGTTTCGGGATCAGGACCATATACTCAAGCTTTGTATTATCGGGAATGATATGGGTTTTTGAAAGCTTTTTCCCTCTCAATGCGCCATTGACAGGAGATTTGTTCCTGGAGCTCATATTCGGAATATTGATTTCCGGAGCAGGTATGGGTATAGTATTTCTGAATAATGCCTCAACCGGAGGAACTGATATAATTGCAAAGATTTTGAACAAGTATTTAAATGTAAATATTGGCCAGGGAGTCCTGATGGCAGACTTCTTTATCACACTTTCCGCAGCTTTTGCTTTTGGAATAAGGACAGGGCTGTATGCTCTTCTGGGAGTAATTATTAACGGCTTTGTTATAGACAGCGTCATAGAAGGCATTGAGACGAACAAGGAGGTTACAATAATTACAACGGAAGTCGATGCAATAAATGGTTTTATAATAAATAAGCTCGGAAGAGGTGCTACGATATTTTCAGCCAGAGGTGCATATACAAATGAACCAAAAGAAATAATTATCGTTGTACTTGACAGAAAAGAATTCATTAAGCTGAGAAATTTCATCAGGCAGGTGGACAAGAGGGCATTTATTACGGTAAACAAAGTACACGAAACGCTGGGAGAAGGCTTTAAGAGCCTGATTCAATAAATACGAAAAATACTCGATTAAAAATTCAATAGGAAAATATTGCACGACAAGAACACTTACTGCCAAACAGTAAGTGTTTTGTTGTATAATATATTGGAAATAGTATTTGCTATCACATATAGAAAGTTAAGGTGTTAATTATGGGCTTTATGCTTGGAAGTGTTCCTCCTGAAAAGGAAGACAAAATATCATTTCAGTTTCTTTTTCAGCAAAGCAACCTGCTTGTGAAAAAGCTGGAGAATGGATACTTCGTGCCTGTCTATGCTGATCTGGATTTTTTGGAAAGTAAAATTTCGGACAAGCTTTATATTGGGAGTATGGATGGTCATTCCTGCTATACGGCAAGGTATCCGGAGGGTGTGGAAATTCCTCACGGAATGGAGTTTCAGGGGCTCAGGCAGCTCCATAAGCAGATTGATGATATCATGCTGAAGGCAGCGTTCCGTGCCGTTCAAATAGTTGCATGGGACGAGACTCATAGATTCTGCGGGGTATGTGGTACGGCTACAGTAAAGAAAGCTGATGAGCATGCCAAGGTATGCCCTGGCTGCGGGCATATTTCCTATCCTCGTTTATCTCCTGCGGTTATTGTTGCCATTACAAAGGGGGATAAGCTGCTGCTTGCCAGGAATAAGAATTTTGCCCCGGGGGTCTATAGTGTACTGGCAGGTTTTGTTGAAGCGGGTGAAACCCTGGAAGAGTGTGTAAAGCGGGAAATAAGGGAAGAAGCAGGTATAGAGGTAAAAAATATAAGGTATTTCGGCAGCCAATCCTGGCCTTTCCCCAATTCATACATGCTTGCATTTACGGCAGAGCATGAAAGCGGAGAGATAAAGATAGGCGAAGATGAAATCGCAGACGCCAGATGGTTTGGCGCGGAGGAAATTCCGAAGATTCCCGGAAGCCTTAGTATATCAAGAAAATTGATAGACTGGTTCATAGAAAAATATCAGAAATAAGAAATGAAAATGAATAAGTGAAAAACACTAATTGTTCTTGGATTATAAAAGGGGCAGCAGCAGCTGCCCCTTTTATAATCTGATATATTAATTGGAAAAAGAAAAACACAGCAATAATTGCAATTAAAACAGCAATTTAAGCAGTGAAATTTGTAAAAAACAACTCTATTATTTATATATAATTAAATGCAAAAAATAAATAATTCAAACGAATAATTGTGTTTTCAGAGCTTGCAATAAAACTGCAGAATTGAACTGCAAGCACTCTGAACCAAAATTTTGAGGAGGGATATATTACTATGAGCAAGGCGAATATAGGCCTGATTGGACTGGCGGTCATGGGCGAAAATCTTGTTATGAACATGGAGAGCAAAGGGTTTACTGTAGCTGTTTTCAACAGAACCACGGAGAAAGTCGCAAACTTCATTGAGGGAAGGGCAAAAGGAAGGAATATTATCGGAACTTTCTCAATCCAGGAGTTTGTGGACAGCTTGAAAACACCGCGAAAAATAATGCTTATGGTGAAAGCAGGCAAACCGGTCGATGATTTTATCGACCTGCTGATACCATACCTTGAAAAGGACGATATCATTATTGATGGCGGAAATTCACATTTCCCAGACACAATACGCCGCACAAAATATGTGGAGGATCATGGCTTGCTGTACATAGGGACAGGAGTTTCAGGCGGAGAAGAAGGTGCACTTAAGGGCCCAAGCATAATGCCCGGGGGCTCACCTGCTGCATGGACGTATGTCAAACCGATATTCCAGGCCATATCAGCAAAGGTTGAAGACGGTAGCCCTTGCTGTGACTGGGTCGGAGACAATGGAGCAGGGCATTTCGTGAAAATGGTCCATAACGGAATTGAATATGGAGATATGCAATTGATTTGTGAAGCATATCAATTGATGAGAGACTACCTTGGCATGTCTGCCGATGAGATGCATGAGGTTTTCAAGGAATGGAACAAAGGGGAGCTGGACAGCTATCTTATAGAGATTACACGGGATATACTGGCCTATAAAGATACGGACGGGCAGCCGATGATCGACAAGATTCTTGATACCGCAGGACAGAAGGGTACGGGCAAATGGACATCAATCGCTTCACTTGATGAGGGAATTCCGTTGACATTGATAGGGGAGGCAGTTTATGCACGCTGCCTTTCAGCAATAAAGGAAGAAAGGGCTGCAGCATCAAGGATCCTCACAGGGCCAAAACCCAAATTTGAAGGTAATAGGCAAGCCTTCATAGAGGACATTAAAAACGCGCTCTATGCTTCAAAAATCGTATCCTACGCTCAAGGCTACACGCTGCTGGAGGCCGCTGCCAAGACATACGGTTGGAAGCTGAACTTCGGAGGGATAGCGTTATTGTGGCGCGGGGGCTGTATTATAAGGTCTGTATTCCTTGGAAAGATAAAAGAAGCTTTTGATAAAAATCCTCAATTGAGCAACCTTTTGCTTGATCCCTTCTTTAAAGAGAAGGTTGAAGGCTCACAGGCAGGCTGGAGAAGAGTTGTTGCTGCTGCCGCACTAAATGGGATTCCGGTTCCTGCCTTCTCCACAGCGCTTTCATACTATGACGGGTATAGGTGCGAAAGGCTTCCTGCAAATCTGCTGCAGGCTCAGCGCGACTACTTTGGAGCACATACCTACGAGCGTGCTGACAAAAAGCGCGGAGAGTTTTATCACACAAACTGGACCGGAGAAGGCGGAACTACGTCCGCTTCTACCTATGAAGTTTAGGTATCGGGCTTAAGCTGTGCAATCAAGTTTTTGAATTGTATACTTTTGAATTGGGAGAGTGTTCATAATGGAGAGACCTGTTACCGGAAAACTAAATTCTGAAACCATAAAAAGCTTATAACAGCAAGAAAGTAAAAATCAATAATAACGTTAGGGGGCTCTGAAAAAATGGAATTACGCAAAGCTTTTACATATTCATTGGTTGTACCCACAAGCATGGGTGTGCGCGTCACACCCGTAAACGGACAGCCTGTCCACAGCAGCACCACATTTACAATGCAGGCTACCAGTGCAGAAACTAATGTGGCAAGTATTTCTTCCTATCTTGGACTTCCTGTTAAGGTATTGACGACATTTGTGAAGGACAGCCCGATTGCGACATTTATCAAAAATGATCTCGCAAGCCGGCATATGGCATATGAAGGAGTAGAAATCCCCCAGGGAGGACCCTGGGGCTACCGCCACCAGCTCAATATAGCGGACAGCGGCTATGGCTCCCGCGGACCCAGAGTGCATAATGACCGTGCCGGTGAAGTAGGCAGGACTCTAAATATCAAAGACTTTGACCTGGAGCGGATTTTTGGCAGGGAAGGCGTCCAGATTTTACACTTATCAGGGCTGGTGGCTGCACTTTCGCCTGAAACAAGCGCATTCTGTCTTGAGCTTGCGAGATTCGCAAAAAAATACGGCACGAGGATTTCCTTTGACCTGAATTATCGTGCGTCCTTCTGGAAGGATAGGGAAGAAGAGCTTAGGGCTATTTTTACTGAGATTGCAAGTATTTCGGATATCCTGGTTGGTAATGAAGAGGACTTCCAGCTATGCCTCGGAATAGAAGGCCCTGAAGCGGGGGGAAAGGAAATTGCATCAAAAATCGACAGCTTCAAAGGTATGATCAGCCGTGTAAAGAAGGAATTTCCGAACGCTTCTGTATTTGCAACTACCTTGCGCCAGGTTATTAGCAGCAATACCCATTTGTGGGGCGCACTTATGCTGGAGGGAGAGAACTGGCAGGTAGTGGAATCCCGTGAAATCACCGTTCTTGACCGTATAGGAGGCGGAGACGGCTTTGTCGGGGGCATGCTTTATGCTATTCTGAAGGGCTGGGAACCGGAGAAATGGATACAGTTCGGTTGGGCAAGCGGGGCTTTGGCTACAACGTTCCTTACCGATTATGCCCAGCCTGCTGATGAGGAACAGGTCTGGAGCGTATGGCAGGGTAATGCAAGAGTAAGGCGATAAATTGAATGAAGGATTGCCATGGGCGGAGGTGAATTTATGAGAGAAATCATGATTAAAAAATCAGGTTCAGCAGAAATTAGCGACGATGAGCTTTTAAATGCCCTTGAACATTCTATCAGCGACAGGAAATCCGAACTTAAAAAGGTTTTGCTTCTGCCCCCTGATTTTACAAGGATGCATTCGGGTGCAGGGAAAATAACCGCAATGTATTATGAAATGCTGAAGGAAAGCTGCAAGGTGGAAATAATGCCTGCACTTGGGACCCATGAACCTATGAGCCGGCAGGAGTGGGAGGGCTTCTTCGGAGAAGGGGTGCCCATGGACTGCATGGTAGTACACAACTGGAGAAATGATGTGGTAAAGATAGGAGAGGTCCCGGGAGAATATGTCGGAAGAATATCTGAAGGCCTGGTTGAAGAGCCTGTTGATGTTGAAATAAACAAACGTTTGCTGGATAAAACCTATGACCTTGTGATTTCAATAGGGCAGGTTGTTCCCCATGAAGTAGTGGGAATGGCTAACTACAGCAAGAATATATTTGTGGGCTGCGGCGGAAGCAGCATGATCAACAAGTCACATATGCTGGGTGCTTTCTACGGAATGGAAAGAATCATGGGAAGGGATGCAACACCTGTAAGGAAGGTATTTGATTATGCTGAGGAGAACTTTATTAAGGATATCCCTCTAATGTATGTTCTTACTGTAACCACTGCCGAAGAAGGAAAGATATCACTTCATGGACTTTTTATCGGAAGGGAAAGAAGGATTTTTGAAGAGGCGGTAAAGCTTAGCCAGGAAAAGAATCTGATTTTTGTTGACAGGCCTTTAAAGAAGGTGGTAGTGTATCTTGATGAAAGGGAATTCAAGAGCACCTGGCTGGGAAACAAGTCTGTCTACAGGACAAGGATGGCTATTGCCGACGGAGGGGAGCTCATAGTGCTGGCACCCGGCATAAGGAAGTTTGGGGAAGACGGCAGAAATGACGAACTGATAAGAAAGTACGGCTATGTGGGAAGAAAGAAGGTTCTTGAGCTGGTTAAGGAGAATGAAGACCTTCAAGGGAATCTTTCAGTGGCTGCACACCTTATTCACGGTTCTTCTGACGGCAGGTTTTCCATTACTTATGCTGCAGGTAAGCTGTCAAAGGAGGAAGTTACCGGAGTAGGCTTCGGATATCTGCCTTTACAGGAGGCATATAAGCTGTACGATCCGGAAAAGCTTAAAGACGGTTTCAATACTCTTGAAAACGGCGAAGAGATATTCTATATAAGCAATCCGGCTTTGGGCTTGTGGGCTGACAGGAGCAGATTCCAATAGGATAAAGAGGTGATGAAACATGAGGGAAGAAATCAATGTGGGGCTGATAGGGTACGGCTTAGGCGGAAAATGCTTTCATGCACCGGTTATTGCCAGTGTATCCGGACTCAAGTTATTTAAGGTCTATACAAAAAAAGAAGAAAATGTGCGGCATCTGGAAGAAAAATACAAAGATGCCCGGATTGTATCAAAGGTAGATGACATAATTGATGACCCGGATATACAGCTTGTCGTTGTCGCAAACCCAAGTCCGCTTCATTTTGAAACAGCAAAAAAGGCTCTGGAGAAAGGCAAGCATGTTATAGTGGAAAAACCCTTTACAGCAACTGCTGAGGAGGCGGATACGCTAATAACCCTCGCAAAGGCAAAAGACCGGTTGCTTACCGTGCATCAAAACAGAAGATGGGACAGTGACTTTAAAACGGTTGAAAAGATCGTTAAAAGCAATTTGCTTGGAGATATTGTCAACTATGAAGCCAGCTTTGACAGATTCAACCCCGGGTTTAAGCACAATTGGAAGGAGCAGAATATAGCTGCTTCAGGGGTTTTATATGATTTGGGCTCTCATTTGATTGATCAGGCATTGTGCTTGTTCGGACTTCCTGAAGAAGTGTTCGCAAACCTTGAAATTCAGAAACCAGGCGGAGAGGCCACCGACTATTTTAAACTGCAGCTGAAATACCCAGGCCTGAATGTTGTATTAAAAGCCGGATCACTTGTAAGAGAACAAGGGCCGCGCTATACCATTCATGGAACAAAGGGCTCTTTTGTCAAGTATGGGCTGGACGTCCAGGAAGCCGCCCTTAAGTGCGGATTGCTGCCAAAGGACACGGCGGATTGGGGGAAAGAGCCTGAAGAACTGTGGGGAAGAATAAATACTGAAGTTGATGGCTTGCACATAATAGGAAAAGTGGAAAGTGAAACAGGGGATTACAGGGAGTTTTACAGAAATGTTTACGAGGCCGTATTGGGTAAGGCTGCACTTCGGGTTGAGCCTCTGCAGGCACGGAATGTAATAAGGATCATAGAGCTGGCAGCTCAAAGCAGTTCAGAAAAAAGATGGGTCAAATTTTAAATTGGCCCATCAATTGTTTAGCGGAGCCTTTTATAACAGTACCTCATTTGCGACAGCTTAACTTCCTAAACTCCAGAATATGATGAAAAACCTCCGTCAATCGGAAGGACTACACCGGTTATAAAGCTTGAAGCATCTTCGTTTACCAGGAATAAAAGCGCTCCTAAAAGCTCTTCCGGCTCACCGAATCTTCCCATGGGGGTGCTGTTGAGTATTTTACGAGAACGTTCAGTCAGGCTTCCGTCAGGGTTCTTAAGAAGGGAAGCATTCTGCTTCGTTACGAGAAAGCCCGGCGCTATGGCATTAACTCTTATACCCACTTTTGAAAAATGGACTGCCAGCCATTGAGTAAAGTTTGATACTGCGGCTTTTGCACCTGAATAGGCAGGAATTTTTGTGAGAGGTGTAAATGCATTCATTGAGGAAATATTTATTATGCTGCAGCCCTTTCTACCTACCATATCCTTTGAAAATTCCTGTGAAGGCAGCAAGGTCCCAAGGAAGTTAAGGTCAAGCACCGATTTCAACCCTTGCTCATCAAGGTCAAAAAAAGTGACAAGTTCTTTATTATCCATATCAAGATCTTCAGGATACAAATATTCCTTGGTAGTTGTCCCTTTCGGATTGTTTCCTCCTGCTCCGTTTATAAGTATGTCGCATGGGCCAAGCTTCTCCAATATAACTTCATGAGCCCTTTTCAGGCTTGCTTTATCAAGCACATCGGCAGTAACACCTATCGCAGTTTTACCGTTAGCCACGACTTCTGCAGCTTTCTTTTCAGCAAGTACTGAGTCCCTGCCAAGTACTGCCACCCTTGCGCCACATTCTGCAAGTGCATCTACCCAAGAGCTTCCCAGCACTCCCGTACCTCCGGTCACTACAACTACTTTATTGCTCAGATCTACATTAAAGGGCAATTTCATTTCTATTTCTCTCCTTTGCGGGTTCTTTCAAGACTTTATGATATTCTATTTACATACATAATAAACGTCTTAATTATAGCAATAGTAAAAGCAAATAAATATGCTATTCTTGCTGCTGGACTTGTAAAAATTGCTCATATAAAATATCATATATTTAGATAGTTAATAGGGAGGTGCTCTGCTTGAAAGGTAAGACCCACAAATATTTAACCCGTCAATACATGCTTTCAAGTGATTATGAAATATTCCACTACATAAATACCGATCTCGCCGGCATAAGCCTTCACCACCATGATTTCTACGAATGCTATCTTTTTATTTCGGGGGATGTAACATACCTTATAGAAGGTAAATCCTACTATTTAAAACCCGGCGATATAATTTTAATGAATTCAAAGGAACTGCACCAGGCAGTTATTAATAGCAAGGAGCTCAAATATGAAAGAATTGTACTTTGGATAAACAGGGCATTTCTGAAAGAGCTTTCTTCAGGAGAAACAGATTTGTCCCTCTGCTTTGAAGGACCTGACAGGAAAAATGTTTTAAGAGGAGACGTAGAGCTCACGAAGAATATAAAAATGCTTCTTGCTAAGCTGCTTAACCTTGAATCTTACAATGCAATAGGCAAAGAGCTTCTTTACAGGGCCTATATAACGGAAGTCATGGTGCATCTGAATAATATGGCCTTCAATGAGGCAGTACATTTTGATGAGGACATAAAGAAAAGCAATCTGATTGACGGGATGATAGAGTATATAAATAACCATATAGAGGAAGACATTACAATAGACAAGCTTTCCGAACACTTTTACCTAAGCAAGTTTCACCTGTCAAGGGAATTTAAAAAACATACTGGGACTACCATACACAGGTATATAGTTCAAAAGAAGCTCATAGAGGCAAAAGAGTTGATAATTAAAGATACCCCGATAATTGAAGTCTATAAGCAGTGCGGCTTCGGGGATTATTCCAATTTCTTCAGAGCCTTCAAAAATGAGTACGGAGTTACACCAAAGCAGTTTTATGAGGCTATGATAAAGTAGAAATATTCCGGGAAAACCCGGAATAGCAATAAGAACATGTTAATATCAAAAAATATATACAAATAATATCAAGAGTTTTCCACATAATGCGGAATTGCTCTTGTATTATTTTTGACCAGTCCAGTATCGCATCTTTTAAAGGAAGGGAAAAAGGCCATAAGGGAAATTTCCATAGAAGTGGGATATTCAGATAAGAATTATTTCAGCAAGGCTTTTAAAAAGTGTTATAACATGTCTCCTAAGGAGTTTTGCTATAAGAAGAATAAATGCCGGATATTGCCCTGCGATTGTAAACGTACGATTACTTGCTGCAACCCAAAATAATAAAAGGGGGATCGGAAAGTGAAGAAATTTCTTGATAATAATTTTCTGCTTAACAATGAAGTGGCAGTTAAGCTGTATCATGATTATGCCAAGGATATGCCCATATATGATTACCACTGCCATTTAAGTCCTGAAGAAATTGCCGGTAACAAGAGCTACAGAAATATAACCGAGCTGTGGCTTGGAGGGGACCACTACAAGTGGAGAGCCATGAGAAGCAATGGAGTGAATGAGGAGTATATCACAGGAGCTGCAAGCGATTATGATAAATTTAAAGCCTTTGCGGGGACAATGCCGTATTGCCTGGGGAATCCTCTGTATCATTGGTCCCATCTCGAGTTAAAAAGGTATTTCGGCATAGACCTGCTGCTAAATGAAGAAACAGCAGATGAGATATGGGAAAGCTGCAACGAAATGCTTAAAACCAAAGAGTTTACCGCGAAGGAACTGATAAAAAGGTCTAATGTTAAAGTGATTTTTACCACTGATGACGCTATCGACACCTTGGAGCACCATAAAAGGATAAGAGAGGATAAGGATTTTGGAGTAAAGGTATTACCCGCCTTAAGACCGGATAAAGGCCTGAATATTGAAAAAGACCCGTTCAGAAGCTGGGTAACAAAGCTGTCTGAAGTAAGCGGGACAGATATAGCATCCTATGACGACTTTATGACGGCCTTGGAAAAGAGAGTAAGGTTCTTTCATGAGGAAGGGTGCCGGGTATCAGACCACGGCTTGGATAGGGTGTTCTATGCAGAGGCAACTGATGAAGAAGTAGCTTTTATATTTAAAAAGGCCATGAATGGTGAAGAATTGGCTGAGAAAGAAGTGGAAAAATACAAAACAAGAACCCTGGTAAAGCTGGCAGCAATTTTTAACTCCTTGGGGTGGGCTATGCAGCTTCATATAGGGGCGATGAGGAATAACAATACCAGAATGTTCAATAGCTTGGGTGCTGATACGGGATTTGATTCCATTGGAGATTACAATATCGCCAAACCTTTATCAAACCTGCTGAATGCCATGGACAGGGAGAATAACCTTCCCAGAACGATTCTTTATTGCATTAACCCGCGAGATAACGAAGTCCTGGGAGCCATGCTGGGGAATTTCCAAGGAGGCGGAATTCCCGGGAAAATACAATTTGGCTCAGGCTGGTGGTTTAATGACCAGAAGGATGGGATGGTCAGGCAAATGACTGCCCTTGCCAACCTGGGATTATTGAGAAGATTTGTTGGCATGGTGACAGACTCAAGAAGCTTTATATCCTATACCAGGCATGAATACTTCAGGAGAGTGCTGTGCAGCTTAATAGGCCAATGGGCTGCAGAAGGGGAGGCTCCTCTTGATATGGAGCTATTGGGCAGCATGGTCAGAGATATTTCCTACAATAATGCAAGAAACTATTTTACAGCAAATATATAAACGTTTTGGAGAAAAGCAGTATTTACTGCTTTTTTATTTTGCTTAAGGAATTCAAACTGTAATAAATTGTAATATTCAAACATTTCGAAAAATAATTGATTTTTGTAAAGCAGTTTACAGTATCCTAAAAAATAATATGCTAATATGAAAAAAAGTTATATTTTATATAGCGCCGGTGTTATAAATTAACTATTTCAAAAAACTTAAAGGGGGTAAAAAAATGGGTAATAATGAGAACTACAAATTAGAGTTTCATGGTGGTAGAGCTATGTCCTTAATTCCATTACTAATTTTCGTTATTTTTTGCGTTGCCTTTTTCGTAGTGTTCAAAGTTTTTGAAATGGAAGCTCTTGCAATGGGTGGTATTCTTGCACTTATTATCGGAAGCATATTCTCTAAAAATTGGACAAGATACTGGGAGGCAGTGGTTACCGGAATGTCTTCCAATATGATGAATATGCTGGCTCTGATACTATTGGTTGTAGGTATTTTTGCAAAACTGATGTCAAGAGGCGGTGTAGCCCAGGGCTTTGTTTGGCTGGGAGACAGTATGGGCCTTAAGGGTGGAGCATTTGTAGTTTTTGCATTTTTAGCAACCTGTGTAATATCAACAGCAACAGGAACATCAATCGGAACACTGTTTTCGGGATTTCCGATATTTTATCCCTCTGGCATTTTATTGGGTGCCAACCCATTGTTCCTTGCAGGAGCAATACTCTCAGGCGCAATATTTGGAGACAATGTAGCACCAATTTCAGATACAACGATTGCATCAGCGGCTACTCAATCATATAAGAATAAAGCAGGTTCTGCAGATATCGGCGGTGTTGTAAGGACAAGAATGAAGTATGCATATGCATCAGCTTTAGTCTCCGGTGTTCTCTTTTATTTCTTAGGAGGTACAGGAGAATACGATGCTGCCGGAAGGACAATAATGGAGCAATACATAGATCCAAAGGGACTAATAATGTTAATTCCTGTCATAGTTTTATTGGTTGTAGCAGTTACAAAACGAGATATATTTATAGCAATAACATGGGGAATTATTTCAGGAACAGCAATAGGATTGGTAACAGGCATTATAGGATTTAATGATATAATATCGGTAAAAGATGGAGCATTAACAGGATTTGCAATTGAGGGTACAAAAAACATGTTGGGTACCGTTGTTTACTTATATGGAGTGGCAGGTATAATGGGAATATTGAGAGAAAGCGGAATGATGGACCATATTATTCAATCACTGCTTCAAAGCAAACTGGCATCCACAGTTGTTGGTTCAGAATTAATAATAAGCCTTGGAGTAATAGTAACTTCAATATGCCTTGGTGCCGCCAATGGTCCTGCAATTATCATGTTTGGACCTATTGCAGACGAGATTGGCAAGGCAAAGAATCTTCATCCATACAGAAGAGCAAACTTAATGGATGGTGTTACAGCATCACTGCCGGTTATCATTCCATTCACCAGTGCGTTTATATTTATAGTAATTGCTTGTGTACAAGGTTTGATGGGAGATTATGAATTTATTCAGCCCCTTAATCCGCTCCAGCTTGCATATGCATCCTTCCACAGTATTGGATTGTTCATAGTATTCATGTTCTCGATATTTACAGGCTGGGGACGAGCATATGAAGGTCCCAATGGCGAGGAAATAGCAGCTAAGACATATGAAAGCCAGCAATTAAGCTGCTAATAAGATATTCACAGAATAATTGAAAAAGTGTAGCGAAACAACATTTGTTATGTTAAGTTTTGCTGCGCTTTTTTACTATTATTTTTTATCACTTAAATAATCAAGGATTGAGTCAATATCTTTGATTATTAAGTATCCGTTCTCTTTTTTTATAATACCTTTTGAAGTCAGATCGGAGATAATATTTGACACTGATACTCTTGATAGTCCCGTTAGACTGCCCATTTCCTGGTGTGTAAACTTCATATTCAATTTGTATCCTTCTTCTGTATGTGTTGCATACTGTCTGACCAAATGGGCCAGCGCATCACATACTCTGTAATAAGAATTATTGAATGAAAGCTGTTTTATATTGTCTACCAGTGCTCTCATTTTTAAAGTGTATAAATACAACAAATCTGCTGCAAATCTATTATTTATTTGCAACTGTTTCAAAAAATCTGATTTGGGTATTAAGTATAATGCAGAATCAGTAGCTGCTGTTGCCCGGCAAATGTTAGGAATTTCGTCTATTGGTGAAAGCTCTCCTATTAGGGTACCCTTATCAGCTATAAAAAGGGTTTTTTCCTCACCGCTTTGACTGTAAATATCCAGGCGGACGCGTCCGTCTTTTACTAAATATACATACTCGCTTACACAATTCTGATAAAAAATCACATCATTCTTATTGTATTTTTTGGGTTTCAGGCCTGAGATTATGCAGCTCCAATCTACATTGCCAACTTTAACCCAAGGGGAAATTTTATCTAGTTCTTCGAAACTATTACTATTACTATTATTTTGCATTTACATCACCTCACGGTATCTGAAATTTGCTCTGCGGCACTTTAAGCATTTAGTCAGGTAATAAAAGATTCAAAATATTTATTATATTTTGTAAAGCAATTTACAGAATTTTTTAGTTGTGTTTGCTAATATTTTAATACAAGCAGGGATATATGTATAGCAAAAATTAATATGTAAACTAAAAATATAACATTGTAAGGGGGAAAAAGAAATGAATTCATACGGTTTTATCGAAACAAAGGGCTTTGTAGCAAGTGTAGAAGCAGCGGATGCAATGTCAAAAGCAGCAAATGTAGAAATTGTAAATCAAATTGAAATCGGAGCAGGATATGTGACGGTAATAATCAAAGGTGACGTTGGAGCGGTTAAAGCAGCAGTAGATGCCGGTGCAGAAGCAGCGCAAAAGGTAGGAGAGGTTGTATCTGTCCATGTTATTCCGAGGCCAACTCCTGAGCTGCTCGATATTTTCCTGCCGAAAGGAGAGTAATGTACAAAAGTCAAACGGAAAGGAGTTATAGAAGGTGAAAAAGTTTTATACAGCACAGGATGTCGAATATAGCTTTGCAAGAGGAGAAGCCGTTATATACATTAAGGAAGATGATGTTGTAACTTCGATAGCAAAGGAAAATGCGGACAAAAAAGGAATTAAGTTTGTAATAAAAGATAAGCCGTCAGCGAACAGCAGCTATGTTAATAATAGACCACAGGCAATAAGCAGGCCGGAATATACGGCACCGAAAAGTCAATTATATACAAGCCGGCAGATTATCGCTCCTATGTATAAGGGGCTGATTTCAGACCAGGAAATTGAAAAGTGGAGGGCAGAGTTCCCGATATTGAAAACAACAGCTCATCTGGGAAATTGCTCTCAAAGTGCCCAATCAATAAGAGTAAGGGAAGCAATAAACAATTACCTGGATAATTGGCAGACAGTAGGAATGGACTGGGATTCATGGGTAGAAGAAGTGAATCTGGCAAAAGAAGAATTTGCAAAGCTGATAAATGCGGATCCCAGCGAAGTAGCAGTCAGTTCATGTGTTTCAGAAGCAGTGTCCTCGGTAGCAAATTCACTGGATTATTCGGGTAAGAGAAAAAAAGTCGTAGTAACAGACGCAGAATTTCCTACAGTAGATTATATTTGGCTGGCAAATCAAAGATACGGAGCAAAAGTTGACTTTATACCTGTAAATGAAAATCATCAAATAGATATTGAAGAATATGAAAGATATATTGATGAAAACACATTAATTACTTCAATTACACAAGTTTATTACCTTAACGGGTTTAAGCAGGACATAGCAAGGATTGCAGAAATAGCTCACAGTAAAGGCTCACTAATACTGGTCGATGCATATCAGTGTTTGGGTACAGAACCGCTGGATGTAAAAAAGATGAATATTGATATGGTTACATCAGGTTGCTTGAAATATTTGTTCGGTATACCTGGAATTGCATTTCTATATGTAAGTAAAGATCTGGTTTCCAAGTTCAAACCGACAGTGACAGGATGGTTTGGACAAACCAATCCTTTCCTTTTCCAGACAAGATATAACGATTGGTCGGAAACAACCAGCAGACTTGATACGGGAACACAGCCGGTATTGAACTCATATGCAGCAAGAGCCGGACTAAAGATTATCAATGAAGTTGGAGTAGAAAGAATTAAAGATAGAATTGACATGTTAAGCGCCTATGCCCTGCAAGGCTGTCTTTCAAGAGGACTTACTACGATAAGCCCCTTAGATGTCAATAAAAAGGGCGGCACAACTGCAATTGTATTATCACAAAAGATAAATTCACATGAAATGGAAGCTGAATTAAGGAAAAGAAATGTTATTGGTTCAGGTAGAGGTGACGTTATAAGAATTGCACCGCATTTCTATTCAAAACCGGAAGAAATAGATTATGCGTTAGATATGATTAAACAAATCCTTAATGAAAAGTAGGTGATGTTGTGTATATCTGTATAGTGCAGGGAAAGTGTGTTTCAACTATAAAAAATAAGAAATTGGCAGGCTACAGTATGGTTACTGTACAGAAATTGAAAAAAAACGGAAAGCCATCGGATGATATTCTTGTGGCAGTGGATACCATAGGATGTAGTGTAGGGGAAACTGTTCTGGTTACAGCAGGTGAAAATGCAAAGTATGCTCTTGAAATGAAGGATGTGCCGGTAGATGTTGTTATTGTAGGGATCATAGACACTTTTGATGCTAACTGAGAGAAATAAGAAAAATAAGAAATAGGGAGGATATATTTATGAAATCAAAGGGTTTTATAGAAACTAAAGGTCTGGTTGCAGCTATTGAAGCAGCAGATGCAATGGCAAAGGCAGCCAATGTAGAGATAGTAGACAGAAAAATAATCGGTGGAGGGCTGGTAACTGTAATTATTGAAGGAGATGTCGGAGCAGTAAAAGCAGCTGTAGACGCAGGAGCAGAGGCAGCAAAGAAAGTCGGCGAATTGGTATCAGTTCATGTAATTGCCAGACCTAATGAAGAGATTGATAAGTTTATGACGAAGTAGACAGGGGATCTTTCATACAGGAGGTGAATCAGCAGTTTATGATAGAAGAAATGGATTTAAGAACGTTTGTAATTATAGATAATATGCAGCCGCAATATGCTGCAATCACAGGAACGGTGGTGAAAGGTGATATTGCTCTTGCCGGTATGTGTCAACTATATATAGAGCTGGCACCTGGAAGCGGCGTATATAATCTTCTGAATGCAGCTTTGAAACAGACAAATGCAAAGCCGGGATTTCAGATAGTTGAGAGAGAATATGGAGAGATAGAATTGCATTCTTTCTCACAGGAAGACCTGAAACAGGCAGGACAAGCTATTTTGGATGCTTGTGGGAAAAGTGTCAGTGACAGAAGAAAACCTAGAATTGTTTCTGAGCAAATCATATCGAATATTGATCCCTATCAGGCACAGCTTATAAACAGAGACAACAGATACGGTTCAATTATTGTTCCCGGAGAAAGCCTGTTCATATTGGAGGTTGAGCCGGCTGCTTACATAAGTATTGCAGTAAACGAGGCAGAAAAGAACTCTCAGACTAAAATCGTTACTTTTGATCCGGTTGGCAGATTCGGGAGAATGTATGTTTGCGGAACAGAATCTGAAGTGCGCAATGCCAGGGAGGCAGCTATAGGGACAATAGAACGCATAGAAGGTAGAGAATAATATGGCGAAGGATATATTTGCGGATTATATAAATAAGCAGAAAAATAAAGCCTCATATGTAGCAGATAACAAGACTGCAGCAAATAAAAGCCTTAAGGAAGATAATGAAACTATCACAATACTTAGAGAAATCAGTTCAAAGCTGGATGTATTCAATAAATCAAATACAGTCAGCAATACAGTAGCCCAAATTCTTCCTGCACTGCCCTCAGCAGGCATGGTTGATTTAGCCATTGAAAATGGCAAAGTTGTATTACCAGACAACGGAATTTTTGAAATGAATGTTTATATAAAAGACGGAAAAATACATTCCTTAGGCAGTAATCCGGGCATAAAAGCACAGCGTTCGGTTGATGCAAGCGGCAAGTATGTTATTCCGGGAATAATTGACCCTCATGTCCATTTAGGCTTATTCGCCCCAATGGCTGCTGAGCTGGAATCTGAGACGAAGGCAGCATTAATAGGTGGAGTTACAACGGCAGGCTGTTATTTCGGAAGCAAGGAATCTCATTTCAGAACGTTTCCACAGCTTGCAGAGGAAATAAACAAATATTCATTTATTGACATTATGCCTCATCTGGTAATAGCAACTGATGAGCAGAGGAAGGAAATCGTAGATTATATAAATCATCTGGGAGTTACATCCTTCAAGGTATATATGAACGGCATACCCGGGTTAATACAGGATGTTGACGACGGCTTTATTTTAGACGTGTTTGAAGAAATAAAGAAATCAAATAAAAAATGTCTGGTATGTGCACATGCAGAAAACAGAGACATAGTGAGACGCGCATACAAATCAGTCCAAACCGGAAAGGGTGATAAGGCGACTATACTGGATTGGACGGATACGCATCCTGATATAGCTGAAGAAGAGGCTGTGATGAGGCTTTCATTTTTGGCTGAAAAAAGTAAAGTTCCTGTTTATTTTGTTCACATTTCTTCAAAAAATGCAATGGAAAGACTCAGAAAAATAAAACAAGAAAATAAATATGTAAACATAGAAACAACAAGCCCATATCTGTCCTTAACAAAAAACTCGGCATTGGGAAACCATATTAAAATGGAACCGCCCTTCAGAGACCTTGAAGATATGGAAGAATTGTGGAAAGCGGTTTTCGAAGGTGTTATCGACACTATCGGGACAGATAATGTAACTATGACAAAGGCCGAGAAAAGGACAGAGGATACAATATGGAATACAATTGCGGGTTATCCTGCAATAGAAACCCACTTGCCGGTGTTACTGAATGAGGGTGTTGTAAAAAGAGGAATAGCCTTGGATGCATTAATTGGAAAGCTGACAAAAAAACCTGCGGAAATCTTCGGTATATATCCTCAAAAGGGAACTATACTTCCCGGCAGTGATGCGGATGTTGTTATAGTGGATATGGATACAGTCAAAGAAATTAAGGCTTCCGACGGACATTCAAGGTCTGATTTCTCCCTGTATGAGGGCAGGAAAATCAAAGGCTGGCCGGTTGCGACCATTAAGAGTGGTGATTTGGTCGTAGAAAATGGAAGCTATGTAGGAAAGAATTCCAATGGTAAGTATATAACAAGAAAATAGCAGCAAAAGGGGGTAAGCAATTTGAAGGAAATAAGATTGCACGGCAGAGGGGGGCTTGGCTGTGTAAAAGCTGCCGAGGTTTTGGTATATGCAGCTGTTAAAGACGGCAAATACGGAAACTCAATACCGTTTTTCGGCTTTGAAAGGCAAGGTGCTCCTGTAACTGCATTTCTGAAAATAAGCGATAAACCTATAAGAGCGAAAAACAGAGTCTCCGAACCCGATATTGTTGTGGTTCTGGATCCGACAATCATGAACGCAGTAAACGTATTTGAAGGTATAAAAGACAATGGTACATTGATACTTAACTCAAAACAGGATATAAAAGACATAAAAATACCTGAATCAGTAAAGACGGTAGCTGTGGTGGATGCGACAACGATTTCTCTTGAGATTCTGGGAAAGTCAATAACAAATACCGTTATGCTCGGAGCTTTCTGCAAGGTTACAGGACTAGCAGACCTGAGTCTTGTCTCTGAGAAAGTAGAGGAGCTTTGGGGAAAGAAAAATGTAGAAACTCTGAAAAAAGGTTTTGAAGCAGTTCAGGTTTATGATTTGCAGTTTGAGAAAAGAGGGTAGCACATGAAATATAAAAGTAAGCATATTGTGCCTATAGGGACAGAAGGAATCCATGTGTTGAATACAGGTGACTGGAGAATACAAAGGCCTGTAATAGATCAGGAGAAATGTATAAAATGCGGAATTTGCTTCCTGCACTGCCCTGTAAATTCAATCAAAAAAATTAACGGGAAATTCATTATTACATATGATTTTTGCAAGGGCTGCGGTATTTGTGCCCACGAATGCCCGAAAAAAGCAGTCGATTTACTGCCAGAGGAGGAGAAATAATGCAGAAGGTTGATATATTGAATGGGAATAAGGCTGCAGCAATCGGAGCAGCTATGTCGAGACCGGGCGTTATAGCAGCATACCCCATAACACCTCAGACTCCGGTTGTAGAATATTTCTCCGAATTTGTTGCAAATGGAGAGGTAGATGCCGCAATCAGTGAAGTGGAATCTGAGCTGACAGCCATGAGTGTTGTTACCGGTGCATCCTTGGCAGGCTCAAGGACATTTACTGCCACAGCATCACAAGGCTTGGCTTTGATGTATGAACCGTATTTCAGGGCTTCAACCCTTAGGCTTCCAATAGTAATGGCTATTGTAAACAGAGAAATGATATCTCCGCAAAGTGTCTGGGGAGGACAGCAGGACTCTTTATCTGTACGTGATGCAGGTTGGCTTCAAATATATGCTGAGGATAACCAGGAAATTTTGGATATGATAATTCAGGCTTATAAAATTGCGGAAGATAAAAGGGTTTTGTTGCCTATAAACATATGCTATGACGGTTTTTACCTGTCCCATATGACAGAAAGAGTTTTGATTCCTGAACAAGATAAGGTAGATATGTTTTTAGGAACCTACAAACCGGAGCATATATTGCTTGACCCGGAAAAGCCGATGGGAGTGGATCCGTTAACAAATGGCGCACTTGTTATGGAATACCGTCATAAGCATTTAAAAGCACAACAAAAGGCGTTAGAAATATTGGACGAAGTTGATAGAGAATACGGAGATTTATTCGGCAGATTATATGGCGGTGCTATAGAAGAATATAGAATGGAAGACGCAGATTATGCATTAGTAACAACAGGCTCAATGTCAGGTGCCGCAAAGGATGCTGTTGATATACAAAGGGAAAATGGCATCAAAGCTGGACTTGTAAGGATGAGGATGATAAGACCTTTCCCAAGGAGTAGAGTATGTAAAGCACTGTCAAAGGTCAAAAGCTTCGGAGTGATAGACAGGAATGTATCTTTTGGATGGGATTCAGGTATCGTATATCAGGAAGTAAAGGCTGCTTTATATGAAGGCGATAATAAAGTACCCTCAGTACCTTTTATTGGTGGCCTAGGGGGTGAGGATATATCTGTAAAAATAATGACGGATGCAATAGACAAGGTTGTTTCAGCGGCGTCATACGGTAAGAACTCTGAATGTATTTGGCTGATGAATGAAGAGGAGGCATAATAAATGAATGCAATAGATAAATTAGCCTCTATGGAGGATATGATATCTCCAGGTATATCTGCCTGTGTGGGATGTAATGTTGAACTGACAATAAGGACTTGCTTGAAAGTATTGGGACCAAATACAATTCTTGCAATACCTCCGGGATGTATGGGAGGAGTCGGTGTTGTAGGCTGGGATATGGAATCCGGCGCAAAAGTCCCTGTGTTTTTTCCGCTTCTTGACAATGTGGCGTCTATGCTGGCCGGAATCAGGCTGCACTATGAAAAAGTAGGCAGAAAGGTTAACGTTGTTGCTTTTGCAGGAGACGGTGCCTCAACGGATGCAGGCATGCAATGCTTATCCGGGGCGGCGGAAAGAGGAGACAAAATAATATATATTTGTTACGACAATGAAGGATATATGAACACAGGATATCAAAGAAGCAGCGCAACTACAAAATATTCGTGGACAAGTACCACACCCGTAAGCAAAGAGGGACGGGGCGGGAAAAAACAAAATAAAAAGGATTTCCCTATGATTATGGCAATGCATGATATTCCGTATGTGGCAACCTGCAGCCCGGCTTTTATTCCAGATATGGTTGCAAAGGTGGAAAAGGCTATGGAAGCATCAGAGCGCGGACTTGCATACCTGCATGTATATAACCCTTGTCTTACCGGCTGGGGGATCAAGCCGGAGCTTAGCATAGAGGCATGCAGAATGTCCGTTGCAACAAATTTCTTCCCATTATATGAGGTCATAGACGGGAAATATATAATTAACAAGGAGTTCAAAACTCCTCTGCCGGTTAAGGAATATATAAAGTATATGAAAAAATTCAAGCATTTGAATGATGATGAAATAGCTGAAATCCAGGAGTTGGTAGACAACAAATGGAACAGATTAAAAAAATTGTCTACTTTATAGGGAATGAGGTAAGATTATGGACAATAACTTGAATGCTTTGTTTAATCCTGAGAATATAGCTGTAGTAGGAGCTTCATCCAACCCTTCCAAAGCAGGCTATACAATATTGAATAATCTAATAAACATAGGTTATCCTAAAAAGGTTTTTCCAATCAATATATCGGAAGACAAAATCCTGGGGTTCAAATGCTATAAAAAATTGTCTGAGGTTGAAGCAACAGTTGAGCTGGTAGTATTAATTACACCATCAGAAATGATTTACAGTATCATGGAAGATCTGGATAAAAGAATGCTGGAAAAAAATGATATAAAAGTGATAGTATGTGCCTCTGCAAATTATGGAGAAACAAGAACAGAAGAAGGAAGCAGAAGACAGAACTGCCTGATGGAAACAGCCCGGAAGCATGGCATCCGCGTTCTTGGACCAAACTGCATAGGGGTTATTGATAACATAAATCGTGTAGATACTACCTTTGTTGAAACTTTACTTCCCCAAGAAACCAGGGGGAAAAAGGGAGGTATCAGTTTTATATCCCAAAGCGGCTCTATTGCAGCGTCAATACTGATGTCAGGGGCATCACAGCCTGCTCCGATTTCGATAAATAAATTTATCTCTATAGGAAATATGGCAGATGTTGATTTTGTTGACTTGTTGGAATACTTTGAAGAAGATAGAGATACAAAGGTTATAGGGATATATTTGGAAGGATATCCCGACGGTAAAAAATTAATAAATACAATGGCACGAATTTCAAAAAAGAAGCCGATTGTAGTGCTTAAAGTCGGAAGAAGTACTGTGGGAGCAGAGGCGGCAAACTCCCATACCGGTTCTTTGGCAGGATCAGATGCGGTTTATAGCGCTGCCTTCAAGCAATTTGGTATCATAAGGACGTATTCCTTTGAAGAATTGATAGATACTTTACAGGCCTTTGATGCATTTGAATTGCCTAAAGATAATAATGTATTTATACTCTCACAGGCAGGGGGATTCGGAATCTATTGTACAGATGCTTTGCTTGATGAAAAAACCTTAAATATGCCTGTTGTGGAAGAAAAAACAAAAGAAGAATTAAGAAATGTGCTTCCGGATATGGCAAGTGTTTGTATTCCTGAGGGCTATGCAGATATAACAGCTTCAGCGACAGTCAAGCAGCATGTTGATTCTTTGCGTATTGTTTTGGAAGATAAAAATGTAAGCAGTGTAATATTTATTACGGTGATCCCTTCTTTTTTACCGAGTAAAGAACTTGCAGAGGAATTAGTGAAGCTTTTAAAAGAAGAAAACAAAGCGGACAAGCCTGTGTTTATTTGCATAATGGCAGGAAATTATGTTTGGGAGAGCAGAGAGATTCTGGAGAAAAACGGAATTAGGACATATGAAAGCCCTGCTCATGCGGTAAAAGCCGCAAAAAATATGACAGAGTATGCAGCATTTCTAAAAGATATTGAGGGGAGGAAGCAAGATGAATAAGTTTTTAAACGAGCTAGATGCAAATAAACTTCTTTCCGGTTATGAAATACCTATGGCAAAGAGCTTTCTATGTCAAAGTACAGAAGATGCAGTTGAGAAAGCAAAGCAGCTTCAATTTCCTGTAGTTATGAAAATACTTTCCTCCGATATTTTGCATAAAACAGATGCCGGCTGCGTATTTGTCGGTGTAAGGAATGAGGAGGAGCTTAAGACTGCTTTCCAAAAAATATTGGAAAATGCTAAAGCATATAAACCGGATGCTGATATTGATGGTGTGCTTATTCAGGAAATGGCAGATAATGGCTTGGAAATGATTGTAGGAATGAAGCTGGATCCGCAGTTTGGTCCGACAATCATGGTGGGAAGTGGTGGTATCTATGTAGAATTATATAAGGATGTAGCACTGAGATTACTGCCAATTAACAGAGCAGATGCAGAAAAAATGCTTAAGGAAGTTAATATATACAAGGTAATCAGCGGGTTAAGGGGCAGAGTATATGACGGCGAAGCAATAATTAGTGTTTTGCTTAAAGTGTCAAAATTAGTCATGGAAAATCCCGATATAGAAGAAATTGATATCAACCCTTTGTTCGTATATGAAAAAGGCCAGGGTGCAAAAGGCGTTGATGCACTAATAAAAATGAAAAAATAATTTAAAAAGGTTCTATCCGGAAATGATAGAACCTTTTTGAGAAATATGATGAAAAGAAGGCGTGAAATGGAATCTAATAAGAAATGGAAGGCATATTTATCGGGAATAGCCATGTCAGTAATATTTGGTCTGACTTTTCTTTTCACAAAGGAGGGCTTAAGAGCCTTTTCCCCGACAGTGCTGCTTGCGTATCGATTTTCAACTGCCGCCGTTATTTTAACCATATTATTGCTTCTGAAGGTTGTAAAAGTAAATTATAAAGGCAAGCCTATAAAAGGAGTCATTGCTTTGTCGGTTTTCTATCCGGTTATATCATTTGTTTTTGAAACAACAGGGATGAAGTATATATCTATATCACAGGCAGGGATTATGGTATCATTAATGCCGATCTTTGTTATGGTTCTGGGCATTGTTATTTTACGGGAAACACCTACAAGCATACAAAAAATGTTTATTGCGACTTCTATAGCAGGCGTAATTATAACAGTAGTCTTTGCCGAAAGCTCAGGGGAAGTAAGTAACTTAAAAGGAATAATTCTATTATTAGTCTCAACAATGTCTGGGTCAATAAACAATGTACTTTCAAGAAAATACTCCAAGTATTTTTCACCAACGGAAATTACTTTTTCAATGCTCTGGATTGGAACTCTGTTCTTTTCACTGATTTCCCTGATACAAGGTATAATAAATCATGATTTATATGAAGTATTTATAGCACCATTGCACAACATAAATTCAGTTACCGCAGTTTTGTATTTAGGTATATTTGCTTCAGTAGTTGCGTTTTTCGCAATGAACTATATGTTGGCAAATCTGCCTGCGGTAAATGCTTCAGTTTTTAACAACCTGGCAACGGTTATTTCTATACTGGCAGGAGTTGTTATTGCACATGAAACCTTATACTGGTATCAAACAGTTGGTGGTGTCCTGATAATTTCAGGTGTAGTAGGGACGAATTTTTTCAATAAGGAGAAATCGGAAAATAATGAATGATACAAACATAACTTCCAATGCATGGCACCAAACAGAAGCGTAAAGGAGATAAAGCAGGCAGAGCAAAGCAACTTTGAAAACAACGGGTGAAATTTCAATGATAAAAGTTATATTTTAAGTTTTATGTGAAAAAGCATATTAAAAAACATAAAGATATTGCTTATAATTAAAATAGTTAGTATACTAATTATATTGATACTAATAGTTAGTTCACTAACTATTTTGTTTTTTGTCAGTGGAGGTGTACAATGGATCATTCAAATAATTTAGGGTACTTATTAAATAAAGCTGCAAGAATGACTAAGTGGGACCTGAACAATTCATTAACAGAACTGGAGATAACTTCAGCGCAGTGGGGCTTGCTCAGGGATATTTTTATTAATGAAAAGGCATGCACCAATGAAGAGGAAAGATTTCACAAGCTTACACCTGCAGCTATAGCAGAAAGACTTCGTGCAGACAGGCCTACAATTTCCTGTATGGTGGAAAAGCTGGTTAAGCAGGGCTTGGCTTATAGAATTTCCAACCCAAATGACAGACGGTCCCAGATAATACTTTTGAATGATAAGGCAAAGGAGTTAATTCCGAAGTTGGAGCATTTGAACGAAAACACATTGGGTAAAGCCACAAAAGGGTTTGAAAAGGAAGAAGTAGAACAGCTGAAACATTATTTGAAAAGGATGATTGAAAACTTAAAAGCTTAAATTTCCAGTCATAAGGTATTTATTGTATTGACGGGGTTGGTTAGTTACAAAGAAAACATGCAGCATTGAGTTTGAAAGGAGAAATAATTTGGACAGATCAAGGCAATTAGGTGAAGAAAAGGTATTAAACTTACTGGTTAAATTTTCGATACCGGCGATAATAGGTATGCTGGTAAATGCATTATATACCATAGTGGACAGAATATTTGTGGGAAATGGTGTAGGCTCCTTGGGTATGGCGGGGGCTGCCATCGGTCTGCCGATATCTTTTATAGTTATGGCGTTTTCCATGTTGATAGGAATAGGGGCAAATACTTTGGTTTCCATCAGATTGGGAGAACAAAAGAAGGAAGAAGCGGAGAAGATTATGGGAAATGCTTTGATTCTTCTTATAATAATTCCTATTGTCCTGACAATAATAGGCTTGAGCTTCTTAGAGCCGCTGCTCAAAATGCTAGGCGCCAGTGAAGCAGTGATGCCCTATGCAAAGACCTTTAACAGCATTATTCTGCTTGGAGCGGTTTTGCAAACTGTAGGTTTTGGCATGAACAATTTCATACGCTCTGAAGGAAATCCCAAAATTGCAATGCTTACTATGATAATAGGTGCGGTAATGAACACCATATTAAATCCTCTGTTTATATTTGTATTTGATATGGGTATAGCGGGCTCGGCGACTGCAACCGTTATTTCCCAAGGTGTTTCAGCAGCGTGGGTACTCTATTATTTCATATGGGGCAAAAGCATGTTGAAGCTTCAAGTGCGGAATTTCAAATTAAAGTTTGATACCGTAAGTAAAATAGTGGTACTGGGAACCGCACCATTTTTAATGCAGCTTGCAACAAGCGTGCTTAATGCCATTATGAACAACAGCTTGATAACCTATGGCGGAGATGTTGCTGTTTCAGCCATGAGTGCAGTGATGAGCATCAATATGCTTTTCCTTATGCCGATATTTGGAATAAATCAAGGGGTGCAGCCAATTATTGGGTACAACTACGGTGCACAAAAATATAATCGAGTAAAAGAAGCTTTGAAAATTGCGATACTCGCAGCTACTATAATAGTAACTGCAGGTTTTGCAGTCACACAGTTGTTCGCACATCAGCTTATGGCAATGTTCAACAGAAAAGACACAGAACTGATTACTATGGGAGCTCATGCATTGAAGACATTTATGATTTTCATGCCGATAATAGGCTTCCAGATAGTATCGTCAAACTACTTCCAGGCAGTAGGCAAACCAATGCAGGCGGGTCTTCTGAGCCTCTCAAGGCAGGTGCTGCTGCTTATACCTGCCATGTTGATATTGCCAAGGTATTTTGGACTGGATGGAGTGCTGTATGCCGGACCATTGGCTGATTTAGTTTCAAGCTTAATTACAGGCGCTTTGCTGTTCTTTGAGTTAAGGCACCTGGATATCAAACATCAAAATATGCAAATAGAAGGGGCATAAGAAAATAAGAAAAAAAACCTCTGATTAGGAAATATCAGGGGTTTTGTCATTTTTTGATTTATTTTGTAATGACTAGAAAGCAATTTGGCATTATAATAGAATTAAATCTTTGTACCGGGGTGAGGCAGGTAATGAAGCAGGTGGTTGACAGGCTCAGGGAAAAGGAATATGTCAGTGCTGCCAATGTCGAAGCTCTGAGAAAATATATAAGGCTCAAGAATCCCGAAGGTTCGGCAGAAGAGCTTTCTGCCGTATTTGCCGATGCCTTGCATAAGATAATCGATACAAGGATATACCAGTTTGAAGAAAAGCATAGGAAAAAGATTAAGGACGATGTACTTAGAAAAGCTGTAAAGAAAAAGGAATTTTCGATAAATGCAGCAGCGGTATTCAGTTCGTGTCTCTCATTAAAGCTGCATGGGGATAACTATGTAGACAGCTTTAATCAATGGATAAACCAGAATCAACCCGTACCGGTTCCTGCGGAAAAGGTGGACAAGCTTGTATCAAGTATTGAACTGCTTGAAGAGGACTATATAGAAAACAACCTGGATGAGATAATTGATGGATTTGAAGCTAACCGGGCAGAAGATAAATCATTGACTGTGCCGGGCTTGGAAGTAAATGAGGCTTCAATGCCGCAGACATGCAGGAAAGCACACCGATTAAAATATATAAAGCCTTCAGTAAAGCCTGCCGTGCTTGCTGCCATTCCTCTGGCAATTATTGTTGCCTTTGTATTATCAGGCCTCCTCAGCGATAATACGATAAAAGCGCTGCGGCATCCGGACCAGGGCAAATATGCCGATATTTCCGAGGAACAGATAGACCGGTATATGTCTTTAGAGTCAAAGGTTCAAAAAAAGCTCGGCAGCTTTGGCGGTAAGAAGGCTTTGGTATTGTTGGACGGCCTGCAGAGCGGGCTTAAGTATGAAGAGGTGGATGGGAAAAAGCTTAAAAGATGGCTTGAAAATAAAAATTCGTTGCTCACAGAAGAGCCTTATTTTACCGCCATACTGGAAACCGCAAGACAGTATGATATACATCCGCTGTTGATGTTTGCAATTGTGGGACAGGAGCAAGCCTTCGTGCCAAAGAACTATGCCTCTGCAGAAAAAATAGCAAACAATCCTTTCAATGTTTACGGCAGCTGGGAGAAATACAACACAGACATATATGATTCTTCGCGCCTTGCAGCTGATACAATAATAAAATCAAGCCGCAACAGGCCTGTGTATATGAACGCCATTAGATGGATCAACAGAAGATATGCAGAGGACCCGAATTGGTGGAACGGGGTGTCCGAGCTTTTCAATCAGATGAAAAAAGACATATTGCCATGAAAAATAAACTGACATTTTAAAAGGGTTTTTGGTTATTTTTGTAGAAGTATAATCCGGTTAGGTCGAAATTGCCCGGCATTTGTTAGAACAAGGGGTGTGATAAATTGATACAATTTAAGAACGTATGCAAGGAATTTTCGGATGGGCATAAGGTACTGAACAATATCAACTTAACTATTAATAACGGAGAATTCGTTTTTCTTGTAGGCTCCAGCGGAGCAGGCAAGTCAACTATTATAAAGCTGCTGCTCAAGGAAATAGAGCCTACTTCGGGCAGTATCATCATAGACGACAAAGATATAACAAAATACAAAAGAAGAGAAATCCCTTTTCATAGACGAAATATAGGGGTGGTATTCCAGGATTTCAGACTGCTGCTGGAAAAGACGGTGTATGAGAATGTTGCCTTTGCAATGGAAGTTGTTGAAGCACCTCCCAAGGAGATAAGGCGTCAGGTCCCAATAATACTCAGCATGGTTGGTTTGAGCAAAAAAGCCGGCCTTTATCCCAATCAGCTTTCGGGAGGGGAACAGCAGAGAGTATCCTTGGCAAGGGCAATGGTCAATAGTCCCTCAATTCTTATTGCAGATGAGCCTACAGGGAATCTTGACCCTGACATGTCATGGGATATCATGAAAACATTGAGTGAAATAAATCAGAGGGGTACTACCATATTGATGGCCACCCACGCAAGGGATATAGTAAATGGAATGAAGAAGCGTGTTATTGCAGTTGAAAATGGAATAATCGCCAGGGATGAAAAGCGAGGTGGGTACGGCAGTGAAGCTTAGAACAGGCAAGTTTTTTATCAGAGAGGGCTTCAGAAGCCTTAAAAGAAACAGAACCATGAGTGCTGCGGCAATAACCTCAGTAATAGCAGCACTTTTAGTAATAGGGATATTCTTCATTATAGTACTCAACATAGACTATGCAGCGACCAAGCTGGAATCGCAGATAGAAATGATGGTGTATCTGAACGACGGATTGAGTGAAAACATCATAAGCACTATGGGTACGGAGATCAAGTCAATAAATGGAGTGAAATCTGCAGAGTTCATACCCAAAGATGTAGCTCTCAAGAATCTTGAAAAGGATTGGGGTGAAAACTCCTATTTGCTTGAGGGGCTTGATGGAGATAACCCGCTGCCGGATGCATTCCTCATAACTCTTACAGACCCGGGTCAGGCATCCTCTGTCGCAATGTCGATATCGGCAATATCCAATATTGAAAAAGTAGTATATGGGAAAGAGGAACTCACAAAGCTCCTGAATGCAACCTATATCCTGAGGATGAGCAGTGCTGTGATTATTCTGATACTTTTGTTCATTTCAATATTCATAATAGCAAACACCATAAAGCTGACGCTTTATGCCAGAAGACGTGAAATTGGAATAATGAAATTCGTAGGAGCCACAGATTGGTTCGTCAGGATGCCCTTCATAGTAGAAGGGATTGTAGTAGGTATAATAGGCGCTGCGGTATCTACTTTAATATTGGGAACCGCTTATTATTACTTCTCAGGAGTTGTGAAGAACCAGATGATAGGCTTTATGTCCATATCACTTATGCCTTTTAATCAGATTATCACAAGCATGGTAGTGCTTCTGATCACTGTAGGAATTATAATCGGCGCAGTAGGAAGCTTTATTTCAGTGAGAAAGTTTATCAGAGTATAGGAGGGATAGAAGTTGAAGAAAAGAATAGTTGCTGTCCTGCTGGTGTTTATACTCTCTATACCCTTTGCAAATGTATATGCGAAGAACCCAAATGAAATTGACAAGCTGAAGCAGGAACAGAATAAGGTAAATCAACAGATTAAGCAGACACAGAAGCTTATGAATCAGGTCAAGAACGAGAAGAAAAGTGTATCGAAGGCCATAGAAGATCTGGACATGAAGCTTAGTCAGGCTGTGGATGAGCTCGACAAAGTGGAAGGCCTGCTTTCCAAATTGGAAAGCCAGATAAAGGTTACCACACTGGAGCTGGAAAGAGCTTCAAATGATGCTAGCAGTCAGAAGGAACTTCTGAAAAAAAGAGTCAGGGTAATGTATGAAAACGGAAACGCCGGGTATATGTCTGTAATATTAGACTCTGCGAGCTTTTCGGATTTCATATCCAGGGTTGATTTTCTCAAAAAAATAATTGATTTTGATATGAATTTACTCAATAAGATGAAAAGCCACCGTGATTCGGTTGCAGATAAAAGGAGCCAGTTAGAAACAGAACAAAAGGAAAAAGAAAGGTTGAAGGCACAGATTGCAACAAAAAAAGGAGAGGTTGAGGTAGCCAAGCAGGATAGGGAGAAGACCTTGAAGGATCTCACCAAAGACCTGAAAGAACTGGAGCGCCAAGAGGACGAACTCCTGGCACAATCCAACGAGTTTACGAAGAAGATAATCGCGTTGCAGTCTAAAAACAAGTATGTAGGGGGAAAGCTTGGCTGGCCGTCACCGAATTATTACAAGATTACATCACAATATGGCTATAGGATTCATCCCATACTTAAGAAGAAAAAGCTGCATACAGGAATAGATATAGCTGTTCCCAGCGGCACCACCATAATTGCAGCAAATTCAGGCACAGTTATATATTCAGGATACAATGGCGGCTATGGGAATACCGTAATCATAGACCACGGAGGCAAAATATCCACGCTTTATGCCCATAACAGCAAGCTTCTGGTAAAAGTAGGGGATAAGGTTGAAAAGGGTGAAGCAATAACAAAGTCAGGCAGTACCGGACTGTCCTCAGGACCGCACCTTCACTTCGAGGTCAGGGAAAACGGGCAGCATGTGGACCCGATGAAATATGTGACAGGGAAATAAGGCCGCTAAAGCGGCAGATGCGAGATACGAGTTGTAGGGGCGAACAGTGTTCGCCCGTAAAGACCTCGAAGCTCTACTTTAACTCTCGCATCTCGTATCTCGAGTCTCGTATCTAAAATACACCGAAAGGTGTATTTTTAATTTTCCTGAATAATTGACACAATATAAGACAATATTATACAATGTAAATGCAAATTATTTGCAAAAAGGGGAACGAGTAATGAAAAAGATAATAACAGCAATAATCATTCTACTATTATTCAGCATGATACCGGCGGGCTGCACAGGAGGAATCGGTAAGCCTGCTGACCAAAGCAAACAAGGATCTCCGGGAAAGGTTGGCATGAAAATATATACCAGCTTTTATCCCATGTACTTCCTTGCAAATGAAATCGCAGGGGATAAAGCTGAGGTCATAACAATGGTGCCGGCGGGTGCGGAACCCCATGACTGGGAGCCTACCCCCAAAATGGTAATGGAGCTTAACAAGGCCGATATGCTTGTATATAACGGAGCAGGAATGGAAACCTGGATAGGCAATATACTGCCCAGCATTAACAAAGAAAGAACGAGAATAGTAGATGCCAGCAAGGGCATAGAACTGCTGGCATCTGATGAGGACGAGAAAGAGGAAGGCCATGGCATATACGACCCGCATATATGGGTAAGTCCATTAAGGGCAATGCAGCAAGCCCAGACCATTTTTGATGCATTGGTAGAAGTTGATCCTGAGAACTCGGAGTATTATGGCGAAAATTTCGAAGAGCTGAAGTCAAAACTCAGCAAGCTGGATGAAGACATAAGAGATGCTTCAAAAGCCTTTAAGAGCAATGTGATTGTAGTATCCCATGAGGCCTTCGGATACTTTGCAAATGACTATGGGTTCAAGCAAATTGCAATTAAAGGAGTAAATCCGCAGGAAGAGCCAAGTCCTTCGAAAATGGCTGAGCTGGTTAGAGAATGCAAGGAAAATAATGTAAAGTATATCTTTTTTGAAAAGCTTACAAGTCCCAAGCTTTCGGAGACCCTCGCCAGGGAGGTGGGTGCAGGAACGCTGGTGCTGAATGATGCAGCAGGCTTAAGCGAAGAAGAAATAAAGTCCGGAAAAAACTATATAACAGTTATGTACGAGAATTTGGAAAACTTGAAGAAGGCATTGGGTGATTAAATGGAAGCGGAAATTATAAAAATTGAGGATATTACCTTTGGGTACGGCAGAACCAATGTGCTTGACGGAGTCGGCACTACAATAAATAATGGGGATTTTCTCGGGATAGTTGGCCCCAATGGTTCGGGTAAAAGCACATTGCTGAAGATTTTTCTGGGATTGGTAAAACCTCAGAAAGGAACCATAAAGGTTTTTGGTACTGAAATTGATAAATTCAACCAGTGGGGGAAAATAGGTTACATACCGCAAAAAGCCACTTCCTTCAACCAGGGCTTTCCGGCAACTGTGGAAGAGGTGGTTTCAGCAAACCTTTATCCTATGATCGGGTTGGCCGGGCGCATTGGCAAAAGCCATAGGGAGAAGGTTGATGAGGTTCTTAAAACAGTAGGTATGCTGGAATATAAGAAAAGGCTGATAGGAAGGCTTTCAGGAGGACAGCAGCAGAGGGTGTTCATTGCGAAGGCCTTAGTCAGTGATCCTCGGGTGATATTAATGGATGAGCCTACTGTCGGAATAGACCAGAAGTCAGAAGAAAGCTTTTATGAATTGATGGACTCCCTTAATAAGAAAAAAGGCATTACTTTGGTTATGGTTACCCATGATATCGGTGCTATTGATAAAAGAGTCAACAGGGTTTTGTGTTTATCGGAGGGAAAGCTCCATGAGCATGACTGTGCAATAAGCCAGGGTGCGGATATATTCAATGAGGTTTATGAAAGCCGCAACAGATCCCAGATAACACACAAACATTAGGAGGACAGTAATGTATGTTTGAATTGCTTAATTATGAGTTTATGCAGAGAGCTTTCGCAGCGGGAATATTAGTAGCTGTCATCTGCCCGCTTATCGGAACCTTTGTTGTCGTAAGAAGGCTTTCCATGATAGGCGATACACTGTCTCACGCTTCTTTGGCAGGGATTGCCGCAGGCATGCTGGCAGGCATTTATCCTTTGTTCGGGGCATTGATTTTTTCCCTGGTTGCCGCCATTGGAATTGAGAAGCTGAGAAAACGTTTTTCACAATATGCGGAGCTTTCGATTTCCATAGTGCTGTCGGCAAGCATAGGTCTGGCGGTTGTATTAATCAGTCTTGCCAATTCCTTCAATGCAGACCTTATGAGTTATCTTTTCGGCAGCATCATAGCGGTAAACATGCTGGACATATATACGATACTTGGCCTGAGCATAATTATATTGGTTTCGGTCTGGCTGCTTTACAAGGAATTCTTCTACATGGCCTTTGACGAGGAAGGTGCGGAGCTGGCAGGGATACCGGTATCTGCTCTCAATATATATTTTACAGCTCTGACGGCCATGACTATTGTTGTATCAATGAGAATAGTAGGAATATTGCTGGTATCTTCGCTTATTGTGGTTCCGGTAGCTTGCAGCCTGCAAATATCAAAGAGCTTCAAAAATACTATTTTCTTATCAGTGATTTTTGCATTGATATCAGTAATAGTCGGTCTTTTTACATCCTACTACTTTGATCTTGCACCAGGAGGTTCAATTGTACTAACCTCGGTGCTTATACTGCTTGCCGTTCTGGTTGTCAAAAAAATATTCAGAATGCAGTGATTCTGCAGGATGATAAGGAAGTGCGGAAATGAAGGATTTAAGAGAGCTTGAAGCAGTGCTTAGAGACAAGGGCTATAAGCTCACTGAACAAAGAAGGCTTATTATTGAGGCATTTATTGAAAATCCGGGCCATTATACAGCCCAGGAGATTTTTAACCTGGTAAGGGAAAAATTCAGCGGCATAAATTTTTCAACCATATACAGGAACCTCGAACTGTTAAGCACTCTGGAGATAATCAACAAGCTTTATATAGAAAGCGGAATATGTCATTATGAGCTTGGAGGACTGGAGCACCACCACCACATAATATGCAAGAATTGCGGCGAGACCAGGGAAATTGATATCTGCCCATATGCAAACCTGGGAGAAGAGCAATTGAGAGCAATCGGCTTCAGAGCTACGGATCATAAGTTCGAGATTTACGGTTACTGCAGCAAATGCAGCCATTCAAAGAAGTAAGTATGAAATAGGGGTTGGAAGTTATATAAACTGTAATAATAATAGAAAATAGATGATATAATCATTATGAGGTGAAATTGATGATAAGTAAAAGGACAGCTTTTTTTTGGGCGATAATACTTGTAATTGTAACGGCATTCAGTACCTTTGCTGTTGCCAATACAATTGCAATAGGCGTGGGGAACAAGGTGGTAATAGCAAAGGATGATTTTGAAACGGTTAAAAGCATGGAGAAGCTATTGAGCCTTAAGGAATATATCAAGAGCTACTATGTGGAAGGTGCAGAGGACAATAAGCTTATAGAGGGTGCAATAAAAGGAATGTTCGAATCCTTGGGAGACCCGTATTCCGTGTATATGACAAAGGATGAATTTAAAAATTTCAATGAATCAACCAAGGGTTCCTATGGCGGAATCGGAGTTATTGTCACAAGAAGTGAAGATGGTTATGTGACGGTTGTAGCCCCTATAGAGGATACACCCGGAGAAAGGGCAGGGCTCAAAACCAATGATAAAATCATAAAGGTTGATGACAAGGATATAATCGGTATAGAGCTGGAAGCTGCCGTTAACCTTATGAAAGGCAAAGAGGGCACCAAGGTTACGCTGACTGTAATGAGGGATGCCGTAAAAGAACCTCTGGTATTCAAAATAGACAGGGAAGAAATCATTCTTAAAACAGTAAAAAGCAATATGATGGAAAACAACCTGGGTTATATAAGAATAAGCATGTTTGATGAGGATACCGGCAGTGAGTTCAAGAAGGCGCTGACTGCACTTGAAGCCAAGAATATGAAAGGCTTGATTATAGATTTGAGGCAGAATCCGGGCGGTTTCATAAACCAGTGTGTTGAGGTTGCCGATGAGCTGCTGGATGAAGGCTTGGTGGTTTATACTGAAGACAAGGCTAAGAACAGGGAGGATTATAAATCCAAGAAGGGCAAGGTGGATGTGCCCTTTGTGGTGCTGATAGATGAAGGCAGTGCCAGTGCCTCTGAAATAGTATCCGGTGCAGTGAAAGACAGGAAAGCGGGACTACTGATAGGTACAAAGAGTTTCGGTAAAGGCTTGGTTCAGTCCATTGAGCAGTTAAAGGACGGCTCAGGCATGAAGCTTACTACTCAGAAGTATTATACACCCAACGGCATAAGCATCAATAAGGTTGGAATACAGCCTGATATTGAAGTCAAGGCTTTGGAGCCAAGAGCAAACGAGAAGCCTGAGGATGTAAAGGATGTACAGCTGGATAGGGCTGTAGAGGAGCTGCTCAAACAGATAAAGTAGTATGAGGTGCTTATGTATACGATGCTTAAGATTGCCGGATTGATATTTGAGCAATTCGGCAATCTGATATCAGATGAGTTTTTCTGGATAATAATATTTATCCTAATAATTATATATAGGAAAAGCTCGGGGATAGAGGAAAGAATGCTGGGCAGCAGCTATCCGCTGTTTAGCAAGGTGTCAAGCTCTGTGCTTGTTGGTGTTGCAGGAGGGCTACTCGGCAGTCTGCTTGTTATTCTAACCGGAATCAGCATCGAGGATTATACCGGGGTTGGCGGAGGCTCGCTGTCGGAAGGAATAACATATATTTGGATAATTGCAGTGCTGCTTGCGTTTATAAATCTCAGGTATCTTTGCTTTTCCTATGCAGGAGGGATTATAGCCCTTACGAATCTGATATTCGGCTTCCCATCGGTTAATGTTCCCGGTTTGCTGGCACTTATCGGAGTGCTCCACCTGGTTGAGAGCTTTCTTATCTGGTTGGATGGCTATACCTATTCTTCACCTTTGTTTTTAAGAAAAAAGGATGGAAGAACCGTCGGGGGCTACGTAATGAACAGGATATGGCCTATTCCCCTGATAATATTTGCAGTGCTGTTTGGCGGAGAAGAGGGCAGGGTAAGTCTTGCAGGAGTGATTGATATGCCTTCCTGGTGGCCTTTTATTAAGCATTCCGCTGCAGGAGGCATAAGGGATCTGGTATATATGCCTCTTGTTGTACCTGTAGTGTTGGGCTATGGGGATATGGCAATAACCAAAATGCCTGACAAAAAATGCAGAAGCTCTGCTGCAAGGCTGGCAGGCTATAGCTTGATTCTTATTATGCTCTCTGTAATTGCTTCAAAGATAAAGTTTTTTGCTTTTGCAGCTGCCGTATTTGCCCCGGCTGCTCATGAAATGCTCATTCTATATGGAGCAAAGGAGGAAGAAGAGGGTAAACCGTGCTTTGCAAGCGATGGGATCGGACTGAAGGTGCTTTATGTGCAGAAGGATTCAATTGCAAGCAGCATGAAGCTTGAGCCAGGTGATACTATTCTTAAAATCAACGGTATGACTGTATATAGTGAAAAGCAGCTGGCAGGATTTTTGGGAAGCTTCCCCACCTTTATATGGATGGATATTAAAAAGGCAGAAGGGAAAATGATCACAGCCGAATATTCGGATTACAGAACTGGTATAGGGAGCCTGGGGGCACTTATAGTTCCTCATAATGCGGAGTTCTATTATGAGATAGGCAATGGCAGCTCGTTAGTGAAGAAAATTATCGAAGGTTTTCAGAAAAGGCACGACAAGGATATCAGGCTATAAAATAAATAGGCCATACAAGTCTCTTCAAAACTGTAATAGAAAAGTAAAATTTATATGGTGAATGCTTATAGGTGATTTCCCGCCCGGAAGTTGCCTATTTTTTTATGCAGTAATGCCAGACTGGTGACTCAAATCTAATTTTTGCATTTCCATTCGTGTTGTTCACTTTCACATTCTTTAGTTGTAATCCTCTATATCGTTTGATATCACATAGGAGTAAGGTGCCAAGTACCACTACCAAGAGATCGGGTTATACGGAGATTTAAAAACAAATACAGTAAAAATTTACAAAATATGGGAAATATGTTTGAATATATAATATACTATTGTTTCAAATGTATACGATATTTCCATAATATAACAAGTACAAATGCACTTATATTTAGAGGAGCCGGTTGATGAATATAAACAAGAGCCTTAGCTAGACGCGAAAGAAAGGAGGTATGATAAGTGCATAACTTTCAAGCTCCAACAATTAAAAACTTAAATAGCTTAACAACCGAAAAAAATAATAATAATTCTGAAGCCTGTATTTGCCTCTGCTTGTGTCTCAGCTGCTTTTCGTGCTATGAATGTGAAGTGTGTCATATCTGTGTAGGTCCAGCACCACCAAAGGAATAAATCAGTAATAGTACTTAGTGTTAGGCTAGAATCATTAATTACTCTACAAATTTTTATTATTAAATTTATGGAAATGAGGAGGATTCTATGGAAAATCAAACCGGTTCAAAGAGTTATTTATTCAGATCTCCTTTGTCAGTACAATTTGAAATTACGCATCAATGTAATAACGATTGCATCTTTTGTCATAATGATTTAAACAGAGTAAAAACTATTACTTTTGAAAATGCGAAGGAAGTTATGGATGAATTGGTACGTGCAAATGTGTTTACTGTAATATTTACTGGCGGAGAACCATTGCTGCATCCTGAATTACATAAAATGATTGAATATGCAAATAGCTTAAACCTTGAGGTTGGGCTAATCACAAATGGTATTTTACTTGAAGAAAGATTAGATCAAATTCTTGAGGTCGGCAAAATCAGCAGATTTCAAATTTCTATACTTGGACATAACAGTGAACTGCATGATAAGCTAGTAAATAATCCAGGCGCATTTGATAAAGCAATTAATGGGCTAAAGATGGCTAGCGAACGGGGTGTAAAGGTTAATGTTAATACAACAATAACTAAGAAGAATATAGCACATGTTGAAGAGGTGTGTAAAGTAGTAAGGAAAAATGGAGCGAATAGTTATTCAGTTACAAGATATATTCCGGTTAATAACACTGATGATGAGATGTTTCCAACAATAAAAGAAATGAATGAACTGTTGAGAGCTTTAATAAGAATCAATAAAGGATTTCCAGTAAGAATGCTGAATGCTATGCCTTACTGCAGTATAGAAAATGATATCGCCAGAGAAGATTACATAAAGGTATTAACACGATGTGACGGTGGATTAACTTGGGGGACAATTACTCCTCTGGGAGATTTAGTACCATGCCCTTGCTGGCAGAATGACTGTGGGAATATTTTAAATACCGGCATGAGGAATTCATGGCAGGAAAGTCAGTTTTTTAAGAGCCTTAGAACAGGTGATTTCTATCCGGAGGAATGCAAGAGCTGTATCGATTTTAAGGCATGCCTGGCTGGGTGCCGTGGCTGCAGTTCCGGATTTTCTGGTAAGGTAAACGGGAAAGATCCTTATTGTCCTGCCTGTTAAGAAATCCTGAAATTGATGTGAGGTAAAAGTATGGATAAGAATAGCAAGGTAAAAGCAAATGATATAAGATATCGTGAAGAAGACTTCGGGATACTTATGCAGTCTCATTACGGTGGTTTGCACGTAGTTAATGAAAGTGGGATTGAACTTCTAAATGGGATGAAGAATTCCGGTGAAAATGAAGTAGATACACTGATAAAATCGTATTTAGAAAAATTTTCGTTTGATTCCACTGCAGAATGGGAACAGGCATATAACTCATGTTTTGACTATTTAACTGCTCTTAACAAATTAAATATTATTAAAGTGAGTGAATAGCAAAATGAATAAAACTTACTTGAAGATGTTAAGGACGCCACTCTACATGCTTTATGAAATTACATACCAATGCAATAACAGATGTTTATTCTGTTATAATGAAGACAATAATTGCAATCATGAAAACTATAATTGCATACCGAAGGAAAAATTCATGAATCTGCTTGCTCACAAGCCATTTATGATTGTTTTTACAGGAGGGGAGCCTCTGTTATCAGAGAACTTGTTTGAGTATGCAGAGTTGTGCAAAATGAACAATATAAAAACTTCCATGATTACAAATGGGACAATGGTAGATATGACCAATATTGATAAAATCACAAAGCTGTTTGATGATATTCAAGTTTCAATGCAAGGGTATAATGCAGAACTGCATGATAGTATTACCCAAAGTCCAGGTTCTTTTAAACATGCTATAAATGGAATTAAATTATTAGTTAAGTCAAAACTCAATTTGAATATCAATCTAACATTAACTAAGCTAAATAAGGATTATATACCGCAAATCGTTGAATCCTTAAGTGCAATAGGAGTAAAAAATCTGAGCATAACAAGATTCTGCAATTCAAGATCTAAGTATAGTGCAGAGTTGGAGCTTAAGAAAACAGAGTTCTTAAATACAGTAGAATTAATAGAAAAAGAGTGTATGAAACATGGAATTACATTCTGTGGAATATATTCCGGAGTACCACTTTGTATATTTGACAAGAAAGTTAATTATAGTATCAGAGGATGCAGTTGCGGACACTCCTGGGTAACTATCACACCAGACGGGGGAATAAAACCATGTCCTGGATATGACCGGATAGTTGGTAGTATTACTCAATTAGAAAAAGATTGGAATGATGGTTTGTTAAAGAAATGGAGGGATCTGAGGTTTTTACCCAAGTATTGTGCGGATTGTAGCATGCTTAATGCGTGTAAAGGTGGATGCAGAACTGCGGCGTATAATTGCTTCGGCAGTATTGACTCACTTGATCCATTACTGGTAGATTGAGTAATCCATCTGGTATGTTTGCATAAAGAGCTGTAAAGGATATTAGTATAATAATTGCAGAAATCATTATACTTAATATCCTTTAGGGCAGCTCTTGAAATATATATTGTCTTTCAAAGAAGTCCTTTTATTTATTATAGGGGATATGGCAGATTAACCTCCATATGGAAGCTATAGATAAGATGAATACCGGTGACTTTATGTCACGGTTAAATGGGGATGCAGCAACAATATCTGATATAATTACTAATCAGTTGATGGGTGCACTCATTAATATTTTGAAGGCAATAGTCGTTGGAGTTGTCATTTTTAGGATTAATGCCATTATGGCTATCATCGCAGTTTTATCATTTCCGTTATCCTATCTGATTTTTTATAAGTTTGGAATAATACTGAGACAAAAGAATAAGGAAATAAAAGCTTTGAATGATAAATATTATAGTTTTACACAGCAATCATTTGCTGGTATGAGGGAAATCAAGGGTCAAGGTATAAAAAGGTACAGTTCTTGCTCTTTTTTTAATATCATCAATATACAAAAATCTAAATATATCAATATGGCTTTAAATAATTCTGTTGCAATGCTATTATCAGGGACGGTAAGTGCTATTTCAAATATATTGATTATTTCTGTTGGTATTTATTTTATTCTTCATGATTCAATGCCTTTGGAATATCTGATTGCTTTTTCAGCATATTCAAATCAGTTTTCAAGCGCACTTCTCAGTATTACTTCCTTAAATACAAGCTTTCAGCAAGCTTTAGTGTCGCTGGAGCGTATCTTTGAAGTTATTGATAGCTTCCATTCAAATAATGAAAAGTTCGGTCATTTAAGCAAGCCACATATCGAAGGCAATATAAGCTTTGAAAATGTAAGTCTTACTTATAGGGGAAACAGTGCGGCATTAAATAATATATCCTTTAGGATTAATAAGAATCAAAAAACTGCAATAATTGGAAGAAGCGGGAGTGGGAAGTCTTCAATACTGAACATGCTTTTGCGGTTTTATGAGCCGGATTCAGGTTGTATAAGAATTGATAATGTCAGTATCGGTGAATATGATGAGGAGACGTTAAGATCACAGATTTCTGTGGTTATTCAGGAGCCGTATTTATTTAATATGTCCATTAGAGAGAACTTATTGCTGGCCAATGAAAAAGCTACAGATGATAGAATTATTGAAGTGTGTAAGCAAGCATGTATTCATGATTTTATAAATACGCTGCCGGAGAAATATGATACTATAATAGGAGAAAACGGAGTAAATATTTCTGTAGGACAAAAACAACGTATTGCTATAGCAAGAAGCTTACTGAAAGATTCTAAAATAATCCTTTTTGATGAAGCTACCGCATCTTTGGATAATGATTCATCATATGCAATTACAAATACTTTAAAAAGGATTTCCGTCAATCATACGGTAGTAGTAGTTGCACATAAGCTCAACTCGATAATAGATGCGGACAACATTATCCTGATTGACAATGGTATATTGGTTGGACAAGGGAAGCATGAGCATTTAATAAAAAATAACAGCTATTATCAGAGGTTGTATGAAAAAGAGCTGCTATTAGCCTGATTACATAAAATTTTATCTGAAGTCGCTATAAGAGAGCCTCAAACTGAAATATGTTAAAAAGTAGGGGGTGCATATTGTTGCGCAGCAAAAAAACTTATATACTAGTTTTCTTTGTACTGGTAATACCTGTTTTGAACTACTTATTAAAAGAAATCATTGATTTCAGTGATTCGCTTAGTACACAATCCTTGTTCGATATCGTAGTATTACTGGCAAGCGGCTCGTTTGGCCTAGTACTGGCCGACAAATTAAATTTGTTTGTTTATTATCCAAGTAAAGAGTTTATAAAGAGTTCATTTAAAATGGTTTTTCTCATTTTGTTTTTAGGGCTATTGTTAATTGCCACAAATGAAATCAGTTGGATACTTTATAATAAAAGTGGTGTTTTGCCAGCATGGGCAGAAAAACTTGATTTTAACACTGCTATCCTAATTTCCACCCGTGCTGCCATATATGAAGAGATATTGTTTAGATTATTCTTAATAACAGCCCTTATATATTTTTTAAAGAATATCATTTCATATAGAAAGAGCGTATTCATGAGTGTATTTGTATCGGCTTTCATATTTTCCGTTTCTTTTCATTCGGGATCAACGATATCCTTCGCTAGTGGACTTTTACTAGGGTTTGTATATCTTAATACAGGAATAATTCCTGCTATACTGCTTCACTTTATGGCAGATGCTGTTTCTTTTATAACATTAGCATATTTACTGGCTAAATAGTAGGTAAAAAAGTATGGGTGTAAATATGTTCTCACTTCTGATCTCTTCTGTTTTCGACCGTGTAATTGAGAAGCTCACTGAAGGCCTCACGGTTTTTTATACTTGCGTTTTCAAAGTATTGAAAAACCTCTATAAATTCATCTTTCTTCTTTTGTTCGCTTTTATTGTTATCCATAAACATACCTCGCTTATATTCGATATATTGGCATAGCACATTTCATACAAATGCTTGTCAGCATTCATAAATTGCTACAAAAACTTATATATATATTTATTATTTCTCCTAATAGAATTATTATTCTGGGTAAATTATACTTTAAATATAGAGAAAGACGCTTTGTCTTTCTCTAATCAGCATTATCATTATAAATTAAATAATTAAAATAGAAAGGGAGAGGATTAATATGGCAAGTCTGTCCTTAAGACATGTAAAAAAGGTTTATCCCGGAAATGTAACAGCAGTTAGGGACTTCAACATGGAGATTGAGCATAAAGAGTTTATAGTTCTGGTTGGGCCGTCAGGCTGCGGGAAAACAACAACCCTCAGAATGATAGCAGGACTTGAAGAGATTTCTGAAGGTGAACTGTATATAGGCGAAAGGCTTGTGAATGATGTAGCACCTAAAGATAGGGATATAGCCATGGTTTTCCAGAACTATGCCCTGTATCCGCATATGACGGTTTATGAGAACATGGCTTTTGGTTTGAAGCTTAAGAAGGTACCGAAGGCTGAGATAGATGAGAGAGTAAGAAAAGCGGCAAAAATTCTTGAAATAGAGACTCTTCTTGACAGAAGGCCGAAGGCGCTGTCGGGCGGGCAGAGACAGAGAGTTGCCCTGGGAAGGGCAATGGTAAGGGAGCCGAAGGTGTTCCTCATGGATGAACCTCTTTCAAACCTGGACGCAAAGCTGAGGGTTCAGATGCGAACTGAGATAGCTAAGCTGCATAAGAGCCTTAACACTACCTTCATATACGTAACTCATGACCAGACAGAAGCAATGACAATGGGAACAAGAATAGTAATAATGAAGGATGGCGACATTCAGCAGATAGACACCCCGCAGAACGCATATGACAAACCGGCAAACCTCTTTGTTGCAGGCTTCATAGGCAGCCCACAGATGAATATTTTCAAAGGCGTGGTTGTTGAAGACGGCGGTAAGCCGGCTCTGAGGCTGACTGATGGTACTACGCTCGGCTTGACCGAAGAAAGAGCAAAGACTCTAAAGGATAGCGGCTATGTAAATAAGGAAGTATATGTCGGCATAAGACCGGAGCATCTCCATGAAGCAGAAATAGATCCTCTTACAAAGGACTTTTCCGTAATTACAGGAAAAGTTGAAGTTGCAGAGCTTATGGGCTCTGAAACATATCTTTACTTTACGAAGTGCGACAAGCAGGTAATTGCCAGAGTTGATGCGAAGACGGCGAAAAGGGCCGGGGATAACGTAGAACTGCAGCTGCACTGGAACAAGATACACCTGTTTGATGTGGAGACAGAAAAGGCTATATAAATAGGTACCTAAATATGATAATATAGAAACGAATGGGAAAACCATTCGTTTCTATATTAGTTGAGGTAGAAATATGGCAGATATGGGAATATTGCTTGCGAAAGCGGCAGAAATAATTAAAAAGAAAATAGCTGTTATAATGCAGGAAAAAAGTGTAGTTTATCCTGAGGATTCCGTCCTTGACATAACCTATGAAGAGGCGCTTAAAAAAGCGGGGAAAAACTTCAGGGGCTGGAATATTCATATGCCTGATGCTGCCGGGTCAAGGTTTTTCCTTTGCATCGGCTCTGACAAATACTATGAATCCGAAGTCACTGATATGGTAATGCTGCTTATGACCTCTGCCTTTGATAGTGAGGATCCGACTGCAGCAAGCTTTAGAAAAGCAGTTGAGGGCAAGTATGATGCGGCTGAGCTTGCAAAGCTTGAGGAGAAGCTTTCAGGCTGCCTTCCGGGATATGTGCTGCTGATTGATAATTTTGGGGATTCAAAACAAGAAGTGCTTGAGATTCTGATAAATACAATGAATGTGAGAATAAGCCTGACCTATGGTAACAGAATAATAGCCGCAGTCGATGAAGAGAATATTGAAGAAGCATGCAGCAGTTTCACCAAGAATGTATTAAGCGAACTGCTGATTGAATGCAAGACAGCGATAGGAGGAAGGGCAGCAGGGGCATCGGAGCTGCATGATATATATGAAAACTGCATAGAAGCGCTTTGCCTCAAGGAAATATACAACCTGGGGGACAGTGTACTGAATTATGAGCGGATGTACGGCTGCAGGGTGGCGTATAATCTGAATCCAAAGCTTAAGGAATTAATAATCAGGAAGATATTCACAACAGAATTCAAGGAAATGGCCAGCGGCGAGCTGGGAATTACCATAGAAGAATTTTTTAAAAATAACCTGAACCTTACCGATACGGCAGCCAAGCTTTATATACACAGAAACACCCTGCTTTACAGGCTTGACAAGATATATAAGAGTACTGGCTTTGACTTGAAAAGATTTGAGGACAGCTGGCTTTTCAAGCTGGCTTGGATTATATATAAGGAAAATTCATGAGAAAGGCTTCATCAGAAGTCTTTTTTGCATTTACTGTTGACATGGGAAGCTATAAATTATAAAATAAATACGAACAAATGTTCTGACAAATTTACAAATTACTAGTGAAAGCATACAGATATTACATTTATGTAAACCAAATGCCACTATGGTATAATTCTAATGTACAATATTTAAGCGGGTGATAATATGGACAGATTCAAGCTTGTATCGGATTACAAGCCAACCGGGGACCAGCCGGAAGCAATTGACAAGCTGGCTAAAGGAATACTGGAGGGGGACAGGTATCAGACGCTGCTTGGGGTAACCGGCTCAGGCAAGACCTTTACTATTGCCAACGTCATCGCGAAGGTTCAGAAACCTACACTTGTGCTTGCCCACAACAAAACTCTGGCTGCCCAGCTGTGCAGCGAGTTTAAGGAGTTCTTCCCCGATAACTGTGTAGAATACTTCGTCAGCTATTATGATTATTACCAGCCTGAGGCTTATGTCGCTCGTTCTGACACTTATATAGAGAAGGAAGCAGATATAAACGATGAGATTGATAAGCTCAGACACTCGGCAACAGCTGCGCTGTTTGAGAGAAAGGATGTAATTATTGTAGCTAGTGTCTCCTGCATATACGGTCTTGGGGATCCTGAGGACTACAAGTCTCTTGTGCTTTCCTTGAGAAAAGGGATGGTAAAAGACAGGGACGAGGTATTAAGGAAGCTTATCGATATCCAGTATGACAGAAATGATATAAATTTTGTAAGAGGCACCTTCAGGGTAAGAGGGGATATAGTTGATATTTTCCCTGCTTCCTCATCGGATAAGGCAATAAGAGTGGAATATTTCGGCGACGAAATAGAAAGAATCCTTGAGATAGACTCATTAACCGGTAAAATTATAGGCGAACGGCAGCATGTTTTTATATATCCGGCTTCCCACTTTGCCACTACGAAGGAGAAGCTGGAGGCTGCGATAAAGACCATTGAAACAGAGCTGGAGCAGCGGTTAAAGGAACTGAAGGAGCAGGATAAGCTGCTGGAAGCTCAACGGCTTCTGCAGAGGACAAATTATGATATTGAGATGATGCGGGAAGTAGGATATTGCCCGGGAATTGAGAACTATTCAAGGCATATAAGCGGCAGGGCACCCGGAAGCGCCCCCTATACATTGCTGGAC
>CAZUGK010000012.1:46490-51845 GCA_964619815.1 uncultured Clostridiaceae bacterium
CCTGCTGGTAGTCGATGAGTCCCATGTCACAATACCTCAGGTCAGAGGCATGTACTTTGGAGACCGATCCAGGAAGGAATCCCTTGTTGAATACGGTTTCAGGCTTCCTTCTGCTTTTGATAACAGGCCGCTGAATTTTGAAGAGTTTGAGCAGAGACTCAATCAGGTGGTTTATATAAGTGCTACTCCGGCAAAATATGAGCTCGAGAGAAGCTCGCGTGTGGCTGAACAGATTATCAGGCCAACAGGACTGGTAGACCCCGAAATAGAGGTGAAGCCGGTAAAGGGCCAGATAGACCATCTTATCGGAGAGGTAAAGGAAAGAGTTGAAAAGAACCAAAGAGTACTGGTTACAACCCTTACTAAAAAGATGGCTGAGGATTTGACCGACTATATGAAGGAATTGGATATCAAAGTCAGGTATCTGCATTCCGACATTGTAACCATGGAAAGAATGAAGATAATAAGAGAGCTCAGACTGGGAGAGTTTGATGTGCTTGTAGGCATAAACCTTCTTAGAGAAGGGCTTGACCTTCCCGAGGTATCGCTGGTTGCGATACTTGATGCTGATAAGGAAGGATTTTTGAGGTCTGAGACCTCTCTTATCCAGACAATAGGCAGGGCGGCAAGAAATGTGGAGGGAAAGGTAATAATGTATGCTGACAGTATTACCGATTCCATGAAGAGGGCAATTAGTGAAACTAACAGAAGAAGAAAGATACAGATGGACTACAATGAAAAGTATGGAATCGAGCCTCAGACCATAAGAAAGGCGATACATGAGGTCATAGAAGCAACCACTGCCGCGGAAGAGTCTGCGCAGTATGGGGCTAAACGGGATATCGACCATATGAGGAAAGAGGATATAGTAAGATTGATAGCTGCTTTGGAGGAAGAGATGAAGGACTGTGCAAGAGCAATGCAGTATGAGCGGGCGGCAGAGCTTAGGGACAAGATAATTGAGCTCCGGCAGAAGGTCAAGAAATAGAGGTGCAAAATGGCTAAAGATAAAATCATTATTAAGGGTGCCAGGGAACACAACCTTAAGAATATAGACATAGAGATACCAAGAGACAAATTTGTAGTGCTGACGGGCCTCAGTGGCTCGGGCAAATCCTCCCTGGCTTTTGATACAATATATGCGGAAGGGCAGAGACGCTATGTGGAGTCTCTCTCTGCCTATGCAAGGCAGTTCCTGGGACAGATGGAGAAGCCTGATGTGGATTATATAGAAGGTTTGTCCCCTGCAATATCAATAGATCAGAAGACTACTAACAGGAACCCTCGTTCTACAGTGGGTACTGTAACTGAAATATACGATTACCTGAGGCTTCTTTTTGCCAAGATAGGAATACCCCACTGCCACGTATGCGGCAAGGAGATATCACAGCAGACTGTAGATCAGATGGTTGATTATATAAAAGCCCTTGAGCCGGGAACAAAAATACAGCTCATGGCTCCCGTTATAAGAGGGAAAAAAGGGGAGCACCAGAAGCTGCTGGAGGATATTAAGAAAAGCGGTTATGTGAGAGCAAGGATAGACGGCGAGACTATGGATCTGAATGAGGAAGTCAAGCTGGAGAAGAATAAAAAGCACACCATAGAAGTAATTGTAGATAGAATTGTAGTAAAGGAAGGTATAAATCAGAGGCTGACTGATTCCCTGGAGACAGTGCTGAAGCTTTCGGGAGGTACAGCACTTGTTGATATTGTGGATAAGGGAGAAAGGCTGTTCAGCCAGAATTTTGCTTGTGTGGATTGCGGAATAAGCATAGAGGACCCTGCACCCAGAATGTTCTCCTTTAACAGCCCTTTTGGCAAATGCCCCGTGTGTGATGGTCTTGGGGAACTCCGCAGGATGGACCCGGATCTGGTAATACCTGATAGATCGAAATCTATAGCCGAAGGGGCCATAGAACCATGGAAAAATTATGATGAGGATACCTGGTACTACAACATACTCGAAGCTGCATCAAGGCACTATGGCTTCAGCTTGGATACACCGGTCTCCCAATTGGATGACAAGATAGTTGATATTCTCCTGAACGGCAACGGAGGAGAGAAGATAAAAGTGAAATATGAGAGGGAATATGGAAAGGGCGAGGTGATGGTGTCTATTGAGGGAGTATTGAACAACCTTGAAAGACGATATAATGAAACCAAGTCTGATTACATGAGGAGCGAAATAGAGAAATATATGTCTTCCATACCTTGTCCTGAATGCAAAGGAAAGAGACTCAAAAAGGAAAGCCTGGCAGTCAAAATAGGAGGGCTTTCTATTGCAGATGTATGTGACATGTCTGTGCATAAGATAAAGGACTTTTTTGACGAGCTTGTACTTACTGAGAAGCAGAAGATGATTTCAAAGCTCATTCTGAAGGAAGTAAAAGAACGTGTTGGGTTTCTTGTAAATGTTGGCCTCGAGTACCTGACACTTTCACGCTCGGCAGGAACACTGTCAGGGGGCGAAGCCCAGAGAATAAGGCTTGCAACCCAGATAGGCTCCAGTCTTGTGGGGGTATTGTATATACTTGATGAGCCCAGCATAGGACTCCATCAGAGGGATAACGACAAGCTGCTGAAAGCACTCCGTAATCTTACTAACCTGGGGAATACACTTTTGGTTGTTGAACATGATGAGGACACAATGCATGCTGCGGATTATATTATTGACATAGGGCCGGGAGCTGGAGTCCACGGCGGGGAGGTAGTAGCAGCAGGGCCTTTGGATACCATACTGGCCTGTGAGGAATCCATTACAGGACAGTATCTCAGCGGGAAAAAAGTAATCCCGGTACCTGAGGAGCGCAGGAAGCCCAACGGCAAATGGCTTGAGATAAATGGAGCCCGCGAGAATAATCTCAAGAACCTGGATGTAAGAATACCTCTTGGAGTTTTTACCTGTGTCACGGGTGTATCCGGTTCCGGAAAGAGCACCCTGGTCAATGAGATACTTTACAAGGAGCTTGCAAACAAGCTTAACAGTGCCAGGAAAAAGCCGGGGGAACACAGCGGCATAAGTGGTCTGGAGCATCTTGACAAGGTTATCGATATAGACCAGTCTCCTATAGGGAGGACCCCAAGATCCAATCCAGCTACCTATACAGGAGTTTTCGATCTTATAAGAGAAGTGTTCACAGCAACTCCTGAAGCAAAAATGAGGGGCTACAAGAACGGCAGATTCAGCTTCAATGTGAGAGGCGGAAGGTGCGAAGCCTGTAAGGGTGATGGAATAATAAAAATTGAGATGCAATTCCTTCCGGACGTATATGTTCCCTGTGAGGTCTGCAAAGGCAAACGGTACAACAGGGAGACGCTGGAAGTGAGATACAAGGGTAAGAATATTTCCGAAGTTCTTGATATGACAGTTGAGGATGCTCTTGGATTCTTTGAGAACATACCCAGAGTACAGAGAAAATTACAGACCCTGTTTGATGTAGGCCTTGGCTATGTAAAGCTGGGTCAGCCCTCTACAGAGCTGTCCGGAGGAGAAGCCCAGAGGATAAAGCTGGCTTATGAGCTTTCAAAGAGGAGCACAGGCAAGACGGTCTATATTTTGGATGAGCCTACAACAGGGCTTCATATTGCTGATATACATAAGCTGCTGGGCATACTTGACAGGCTTGTGGATACAGGCAACAGTATTATAGTAATAGAGCACAACCTGGATGTAATAAAAAGAGCGGACTATATTATAGACCTGGGGCCTGAAGGCGGAGACCGGGGAGGCACTATCGTAGGACAAGGCACTCCTGAGGAGATATGTAAAATAGATGCATCATATACCGGACAGTTCCTGAAGAGAATAATCGACAGGGACAGGAACAGATAGGATAAATAAAAAGGACCGGCTTTGGTCCTTTTTAATATCTTCTTTCCGGTATCTTTTTTGATACCAGAAGCCCTTTTATTTGCTTTACTTCATCTTCGCTGCATTCCAATGTAATTATCCCCATGTCATAGGTCGGATACAGGATAACCTTGTTGCCGAAGGCCAGGTAGTTCTCGATCCTCTCGTAGGGGTACCAGCCCGCAGCATTGGAATAGCTGAAAGGTATTGAAAGCTCCAGCCTGAAATCTATTCCGCTTATAGCAATACCTTTATCTGCCACATAGGCTTTCAGGGTTCTGTTGTTTATAAAGAAAAGCACCTCTATAATAAGCGCAAGAACAGCCAAATAAGCCAGGGACCTGAGGTTTTCTGAAGTAACCTCGCGCTTTTGCACCATGGGCATAATGACTGCTATAATAGGAAGCATAAGGATTATAAGCCTATCCCGCATGGCAAAGGATTTTGCAGGTAGAATTTTTATGATATCCGAGCCCTTCATATGTTTCCGTGTATATAAGTACTTGATAAGCGCCTGGGAATACAATGCGACTATATAGCCTGCCATGTATAGCAGAGCTACAAGCACGGCTACATTTGGAGAATCCAATATAGCCTCTGGGGATACTACTGAATTTATTAAAATGAAAAAAAACAGAAAAGTAAACAGGGATACTATGAATATGATTGTCCTCATCGTATTGTTCATATAGATTCCTCACTTTAATATATTTGAAGGGTTTATACAACTATTGGCTTTAATATGAATTTTATCCTTATACATTATAAATTATATCAAATCTTTATTAAAAATCAATTTAATGTATAATATAGATAGACACTAAACGCATACTGGTTACGAGTTGCGAGTTACGCGTTACGAGAACTCAAGCAGGGCTTCGAAGAATTTGCTCAAATCGCGAAACGCGAAACGCGTAACCAAATGTAAAGACATACAAGCTGTTCATTTGCCTTTATATTAGAAAATGCACTGTGTTTGGAGGAATATAGTCATGTTATCCTTGGAAGATAAGCTGAAGAATCTCCCGGACAATCCCGGGGTTTATATAATGCATGATGAAAACAATGAGATAATATACGTCGGTAAGGCAATAAACCTGAAAAACAGGGTGAGACAGTATTTCCAGAACTCGAAGAACCAGCACCCGAAGGTAGCCGCAATGGTTGAGAGGATAACCGACCTGGAGTATATAATAACCGACTCAGAGCTTGAGGCTCTGATATTGGAGTGCAATCTCATAAAAAAACACCGTCCCAGATACAACATAATGCTTAAGGATGATAAGCAGTACCCTTATATAAAGCTTACAGTAAACGAAGATTATCCCAGATTGCTTAAGGTAAGGGAGGTAAAAAAGGACGGAGCGAAATATTTCGGGCCTTATACTGATGTTGATGCAGTAAACAGGACCATTGACCTTATGAAAAGCCTTTTCCCCATAAGGTATTGCAGCAAGAACATCAGCAGGATAATGGGAAAGGAAAGGCCGTGCCTTAATTATCAT
>CAZUGK010000013.1:0-50854 GCA_964619815.1 uncultured Clostridiaceae bacterium
ATTTTTTGTTTGGTATATTTATTCTATCGCTATAATTTTTCAGCGGTTTCTCAGGCACCAGAGTTATCCTTTTTGTTATTAAGATATTGCAGGTGCTTGCCGGCTATTTCAAAGTGCCTCCTGGCATTGACGTTTTCATTGTTTTCATATTCCTTATGTATATCAGCTTCAAACTGCTCCTGCTGCTGTTTCGCCAAGCTTTCGTTGAATTTTCCAACTTCTTTTATCACTTTCTTAAAGGCATTACCTATGAGCTTTTTATCTGAGGGATAATTGACATTAGCTGCCACATCGGTTGTATCAACTATATACCGTCTGCTCTTTACCAAATCCTTTTCAATACATAACTTTACTATCTCGTTAAAGAAGGCATCAAAGTCATCTTCCTCAAGCCTTTTAACCCTGAAGTAACTGATTGTTGTATCATCAGGAACTTCATCATCAATGCCAAGTCCCAGAAACCAGCGGAAGGCTACATCGGTATTTATTCTATTTGCGACCTCAACATCCGATAAATTGTACAGATATTCCAATACTTCTCTGTCCAAGGTCGGCAATGGAGTTTCATACCGTTCAGCCAATTCCTTAATCCTCTGGGTCAATCTATGGCTGATCTTATCTATTTCTGTTTGTATATCCCGCTCAATAGCTGCCATCCATTTGTCATCAACCACAAGAGCTTTGATTTCGTCTACGGTCAGCGTCGGATACTTGGCAAGTAGCTTTTTGTCCAGTTCAGCCTTAGCTTCTTTGATTTTTATGTTTGTTCCGCTCTGCTTTTCCAACAATTGCAGATACGCCTTCAACACCTTGATCTCTTCTTCAGCTTCCTTATCGTCCCGCAGCTCTTTCAGGCGGGTCTGCACATTTGCTTTGTTCACCTTTTCCAATTCGGCGAAACAGCCCTCTTCTCCGCCATGTTCTTCTTCCAGCTCTGCAAGCTGCCCGGCGTATGCTTCGCTTTCAGCCTCCAGGGCTTCTATACTTTGCTTTTCCTTCCCGAAATAGCGGTTTATAACAATTTCCTTGGGTATCAGATCGCAGTTCCAACCTTTATCTATCAGCTTTTTCTGCTTGTTTTCAACGGTTATCCTATAAGTCTCCGCCTTCCAGCCATCTACAGATATTTTGAATAAACCACAAAAAGAGGCTTTAATGCTGCCTGCAATGCTTCAAAAATTCCCCACCCCAGCGGTGGGGAAAATGAAGTTGCAAAAGTGGGGAAAAAGTACTTGCAACCATTCCTATAATAGTTAGTATGCTAGGCAGTGTTTTTGTAAACCCCTGGGAATATTTTAAACCGATTGCTCAACCTATTTCAAAAGTTCCCGCTACCACCAAATAAAACCACTCCATAATTACTCCTTCCAAAATCAGTATTTGCTTTCACCATAAGAATATTTCATATCATATGCTTCAATAATAAAAATTACTGTTCCGCGTACGGAATTGCACCAGCTATAGATTCAACAGCACAACAGCTGCAACTATGAGCCCTATAGCGGCAAACTGGCGGGCAGTAAGCTTTTCCTTGAAGAACATCAGATTAATTATGTTTACTACAAGTATCACCCCTACCGAGTAAAGACGTACTTAACTGCAGCACATAGAATGCCCCGAAATAAAGGAAGCCGTTCAGGAAACCGAGCAGCAGCGGCGATACGAAAGGTGCAGGCGGCGTCAACCCGGAAAAACCAGAAAAAAATATATATCATTGAATCTACTCCTTATATTTGATAAAAGTCGTCGGTTTGACACTCCCAGGGCTGCACTGCATTATGTACCGGTGTACCCATGTGCTATTGTCAAAAACTCTATAAAGTCAAAGACTGATGACAAAGTCATCAGCCTCTTCCGTTTTATAAACAAACGGGGATTATTTATGAACGCTTTCTGCGACAAAAGCCTATGTAATAAGGAAGCTTTAGCTGATGCTAATCTACCAGGTATTTCTGTACAATTCCTACGCCTGCTCCAAGCTCAACCTTCATGCCAGCCTTGTAAAGAGCCCTTTCTATTGTTGCTACAACTGAAACCAGGTCATGCTTGTCAACATTGCCCATATGGCCAAGCCTGAACATCCTTCCGGCGTATGCCGCCAAGCCTCCGGCTACCACTATGCCTTCCTCTGCCAGCAAACCCCTGAACTTCAGATCATCTGTTCCTTCAGGATATACCAGGTTGGAAAGCGTAACCGCCCTGTGGCCTTCCTTTGCAAGCACTTTGAAACCAAGTGCCTCCAAAGCCTCCTGCATGCCCTTTGCTATGTGCTTGTGCCTGTTGTATCTGTTTTCCAGGCCTTCTTCATTTATAAGCCTTACAGATTCCTTCATTGCCCAGATAAGGTTGACTGCCGGTGTTGCATAGTACTTTGAAGGATCCTTCATTATAGGAAGCCATTTTTCAAAGTCTATATAGAATTCAGGTATATCACCAAGGCTCTTGCGTCTATCAAGGGCTTTCTGGCTTACCCAAAGCATTGTCAGCCCGGGTGCTACTCCAAAGGCCTTCTGTGAACCGGTAAACAGTACGTCAATTCCCATTTCGTCTACATTTTCAACTTCTCCCGCTGTAGCACATACGCCATCTACTATGTATATTGTCTCAGGGAATTCCTTCATCATCTTCCCTATTTCAGCTACAGGCGCACATACTCCCGTGGAGGTGTCGACATGTGTAACTGTCATTGCTGCATACTTTTTCTCTTTAAGCTTTTCCCTGATCTTTTCAACCGGTACTATATCTCCCCACTCGCTTGAGAGTACATCCACATTAAGCCCCTTCCTCTTGCAGAGGTCGATGAAACGGTCACCAAAGAAGCCGTGGGATACTATAAGCATGTTGTCCCCTCTTTTTGTTGTGTTGGCAACAGCCATTTCCATACCCATTGTGCCTGTGCCTGCAACTACAAATGCCTCACCGCTGCAGTTAAGCATTGCCTTAAGGTCCAAAACCAGCTCCTTGAAGTCCTTTACAAAGGCCGAATCACCAAAAGCTACTGTTTCTCTTCCCATCTGATCCTGTATGGATCTAGCAACCGGAGTAGGTCCGGGTATCATTACGAGTTTTTTTGTTTTCATCGAAACGTCCCTCCTTTTACTATTAGTAAATTACGTTTTACCTATATTTTAATTATAAGCTTATAAAGTTGTAAAGTCAAGTTGATATTTGCATAATATTTCTAAAGGCTACCTGTACAATATACTTGTTTGCATTTTTGCAGGTAATGTATTATGATTTAACATAAGTAAAAGTAACATAACATTGTATCAGGAGTTGAATACTTTGGATAATGGTAAGGCTAAAGATACAAAAACAATAGGTTCAGTCATAAAAGCCGTTGAAATATTGGAAGCACTTTCTGATTCCGATGGCGGACTGAGCCTTACGGAAATAAGCAGCCGGTTGAATTATGGAGTCAGTGCTGCCTATCACATTCTGAATACATTGAAACTGTGCAATATGATCGATCAGGACAAAAAAACAAAAAAGTACCGGATAGGTGCAGGAATCTTCAGAATAAGCGGTAAAGCCAAAAGCAACAATGTTCTGGTGAATACGGCCCAGCAATACCTTGACAAGCTCAGGGTAATAGTTGATGAAACCAGCAATCTGGTTGTTCTTGACGGAAATGAAGTTGTGTATATTGCCCAGTCAGAAAGTACACAGCTTCTTAAAATGTTCACTCAGTTGGGCGCCAAGGTCCCCTTTTATTGTACGGGCGGAGGCAAGCTGATACTTGCATACAAGCCGCAAAGCTACCAGACCTTTATCCTTGAAAGTATGAATTTCAGAAAATTCACTAAAAATACTCTTTCTACGGCCGATGACCTGCGAAAGGAATTCGAGATAATAAGAAAACAGGGTTATGCAATGGATATGGAAGAAAGGGAAGAGGGCATTACTTGTGCTGCTGCTCCTGTTTTTGACTGCTATGGCGAGATCATCGCTGCAATGAGCATATCAGGGCCGACCTACAGATTGAAGGAGAAAGGACTTGATAATATCGTAAGGAACGTAATCGATACGGCAAAGGAGCTTTCCTCAAGCATTGGCTATATGGGTGACTGATACTCTTTTGGCCATTATCCTTCTATTGATTCAAACAGGAAAAAATTAATATAGTTCATATAAATTATATCCTCTTTTATTTAAAAGTAATATATGATAGTATGTTTGTAAAGATGTAAATACAACTTTATATTTCCATACACTTCAAAACTATACACACATTATACTGATTTCTATTGAAGCTTAGCTTATCTAAAATATCTGTAATAGGTATGGGGAGGATATCATCATGTACTATTTAAAGCTCATAGAAGATAAAGTTCAGTCCTTGGCCGAGTCATTGTCATCAGCACTAGATATAGAGACTACCGTTGTAGATAAAAACCTTATAAGAATAGCCGGCACAGGTGACTTCTACCACAGAATCAATGAAAACAGCCCGGTAAATTCTTTGATTGCAAAGGTACTGAGAACCGGCGAAACAGAATTGAATATTTTCGACGAGGAAAAAGCCGTGTGCCGTGAATGTACGAATGCAGGCATATGCAAGGAACGTAAAAGCATGATCCATCCTATCAAGATAGACAAGGAAACTATAGGAGTTGTCTGCTTTGCCTCCTTTAACCAGGCTCAAGACCAGCTGATGGAGGCTAAATTCGGGGAATACCTTGAAATGCTGAAGCATTTTGCTGAAAGCATAGAAAAAGAGATAACAAGCATAAGAATGCTTAATGAGCTTAATATCGGTATTGCTGAGATTAATGGCATAATAAACTCAATTGATAAGGGCATTGTGATACTCAACAAGGACAATAAGATCATTTTTATAAACTCAAAGGCAATTAGATCTTTGAATATCAACCTTTCTGACAACAAAATAATCAACAAGAAGATAAGCAGCATAATATCAAATTTTGTAGTAGAGGAAACCCACAACAGAGAATTGATAGGTGTCTGGGAGGTATGTAAAAAACTTATCAAGGTTGTTTATAAAGTGGACTACATAATGCTCGATAAAAAAAATATCTCTACTCTGATAAGCTTTGATGCCATGGAAGAAATTATCAATATAGCCATGTCCTGCAGCAGTGAAGATGAAATAACCTTCGATAATATAATAGGACGGAGCAAGGTAATCCTTGAGCTGATAGAAAAAGCAAAGATAGCTGCCAAATCGGATTCCACAATATTCCTCAGCGGTACAAGCGGAACCGGAAAGGAGCTGTTTGCAAGATCCATACATAATGCAAGCATCAGGCGTGGATGTCCGTTTATCGCAATAAACTGTGCAACCCTGCCTGAGAATCTTATTGAGTCAGAGCTTTTCGGTTATGAAAAAGGCTCTTTCACAGGAGCGAACCAAAAGGGTAAAATCGGAAAATTTGAATTGGCCAACAACGGAACTTTGTTCCTTGATGAAATTGCTGACCTTCCGCTTCATCTCCAGGCAAAGCTGCTTAGAGTGCTGCAGGACAGAAAAATCGACAGGATAGGCAGCTCTACCTGTACAGATGTTAATGTAAGGATAATATCCGCCACACATAAAAACCTCATAGATATGATAAAAAGAAATGAATTCAGGGAAGACCTTTTTTATAGGCTGAATGTAATACCCCTGAGCCTTCCTCTCTTACGTGACAGAGAAGAAGATGTGCTTTTGTGCTCGGAATATATTATCAAAAAGTTATGCAATAAAATGAGCAAGTCTCCAAAATATCTGACCAAGGATATTGAGGAAAAATTTATGAGCTACAACTGGCCCGGTAATGTAAGAGAACTGGAAAATGTACTGGAATACGCCATAAACTTCTCCTATGACGATGAGATCTCTATTGATGATTTACCGGAGTATTTCCTGCTCAACCTGAACAATGCTCACCAAAATGACGACAGCTCCGATATCTGGTCAATAGACCTGAAAAATATGAGAAGCCTTGAGGAAATGGAAAAGGAGTATGAGCAAAAATTGCTGAAAAAACTCATTACCATATACGGCGATACCACAGAGGGGAAAATGAAGATTGCAAGGCAGCTCAGAATCAGTATTACTACCTTATACAGAAAACTAAATGATTACTCCTGACCGGAACTTGTCGCCAATGAAAGAAGGCATATATTGCAAATACTGCAATATATGCCTTCTTTATCTTTATTTACTTGTAAATTTGAATAACAATACCGAAATACATGAATGCAACAATTCATACTGTTTCTTTCATATTTGCAAATTTTCTTTCATTTGCGAAAATTTTTGACCATTCTTAAACTGAGTAAATAAACTAATAATCTCCCAAAATTGTGCCCTAATGATTATTTTTATACTTTGGCACAGTATTTGCTAAAGAACTAAAACAATATCTTTTTATGCAGGCTGATGTATAAATTGAAAAACATAATCCGGTTTCAGATTATTCTTTATATATCTGAAACCCGGATGTTTATATATATTCTTTGATTAAGTCGACTTAACTCAGCTAAAAAAACTAATGGAGGTTATGAAAATGGATATTCAGAATTACTTTGAAAGGTTCAGGAAAAATACTATAGGATATAATCAGAAATTCAAGACATACTATGGCGATGTCAGAATGGTTTACGCAGACTGGACAGCTAGCGGAAGATTATATCGGCCTATTGAAGAAAGACTTATCAATACCTTTGGGCCTTTTGTCGGTAATACGCACTCCCAATCCAGCGAGACAGGCATGATAATGACAAAGGCATACCATATAGCGCATAAGAATATAAAAGAGTTTGTCCATGCAGGAGAAAAAGATGTTATCATTACTGCAGGTTCAGGTATGACGGGAGTTGTGAACAAGCTGCAGAGAATATTGGGGCTCAGGGTTCATGAAAAGCTCCGTCCCTATACAAATATTCCCGAAGAAATGAGACCTGTTGTTTTTATTACACATATGGAGCATCACTCCAACCAGACCTCTTGGCTCGAAACGATCGCAAAGATGGAAATAATACCTCCTGATAGTAACGGTCTGGTCAGCCCTGAAAATCTGGAAGTCTTACTGGGAAAATATAAAGACTGCAAGGTTAAAATCGGCTCCTTTTCAGCATGCTCCAACGTCACAGGAATTCGCTCCCCGTATTATGACATGGCAAAGCTGATGCATCAACATGGGGGGATATGCTTTGTAGACTTTTCAGCTTCCGGCCCTTATGTCGATATTGATATGCATCCTGAGGATCCTGAAAAAAGGCTTGATGCTATTTTCTTTGCACCCCACAAATTCCTTGGAGGACCTGCTACGCCCGGCGTGCTTGTATTCGACTCAGCCCTTTATTCAAACAGCATACCTGATAATCCTGGTGGCGGAACTGTAGATTGGACAAACCCCTGGGGTCAGCACAGATATTCCTCTGATATAGAAATCCGCGAGGATGGCGGAACTCCTGGATTCCTTCAGGCAATAAAGGCAGCCCTTTGTATGGAACTAAAAAACGAAATGAAGGTTGGAAACATACTTAATCGTGAAAAGGAACTTATGAAAATTCTTTTTGATGAATTAACTGGTGTCGAAGGTTTGCATATACTTGCGGGAAATGTCCGGGATAGACTTGGAATATTATCCTTCTATGCAGACAACGTTCACTTTAACCTTATTGTAAAAATACTTAACGACAGATTTGGAATACAGTCAAGGGGCGGCTGCTCATGTGCAGGAACCTATGGACATTACCTGCTGAATATTGACAGTTCCACTTCTAAGAGGATAACCGACTTGATCAATTCAGGCAGCTATTTTGACAAGCCAGGCTGGGTAAGACTTTCTGTACACCCAATAATGACGGACGATGAAATCCGTTATATAGCTGATGCAGTAAAGAGCACATTAAAAAATATTGACACATGGAAAAATGACTACATCTATGACTCAAAATCCAATGAGTATAAAAACATATATTTTCCCCAGCAGGGCGATGCAGTTAAGGAATGGTTTCAGAATTTGTAGAAGTGAAGGCTAAAGGCAACTAAAAAGAAATATCCATATGGCATAAACCATATGGATATTTCTTCAAGGTTGCAAGGATACTATTTACCCAGCATAATATCAATAATCTCAGCGTCAGTGCCTTCCATCCCTACTTTACCCATTCTCCCGATACTCTTGATGGTTTCTTCGACATCCTTCTTGACAAGTCCTTCCCCGTTTTTGAAGGCTTTGCCCTGTGTACTGAGCTGATAACCAAGTATGGCTGCGTCCACCGCAGAGGATATCTTTGCGGCACAGGAGGGTTTTGCTCCATCGCAGACCATACCGCCTACATTTGCAATTGTGTTTATTATGGTCCTGGATATTTCCTCATAGTCGCCGCCATTAAGGTAGGTTATGCCTGCGCCGCTTCCCGCTGCAGCACTTACAGCCCCGCAATAGGCGGAAAGCTTACCTATCTGTGCCTTCTGGTGGATAGAGACAAGATTGCTTATTATCAAAGCTCTTAAGAGCTTCTCCTCGCTGACCTTCAATTCCCTTGCATATACTATTACAGGAAGGGAAACAGTGATACCCTGATTACCGCTGCCTGAATTGATCACCACAGGCATTGAACAGCCGCTCATTCTTGCATCACTGCCTGCGGCAGCCATTGCCTTTGCCTTGATCCTTACGTCGTCACCGTAATTTTCAAGGAGGGTCTTGCCGACATTGACGCCATAGTTATTTTTGATGCCTTCCTCAGCAATGGCGGTGTTAACCTTGATCTGGTTTTCAAGCAGACCGCGGAGAATGGAAAGGTCTACAGTTTCAGCATACTCTATAATATCCTTTACATTGAGGAGTGTCTTGTCTCCCTCCCCCTCCGAGGCACAATGTTCATTGCTGTTATTTTCAAAAAGAGTTTCTCCATTTTTTGCTGTTTTAACTATATTTGTATGGGAATCCTCAATAACGACCTCTGCCGATTCATCTCCGGCAAATACCTTTGCGTCAATATACAGGTTTTCAACGCCCTGCAGGTGATATACCTTGCAAAAGTCTCCCTGTGTCAGCTCTTTTATCGTACTGTACTGCTCCTGCCTTACGCTTTCCAGGATCTGAAGCTCCTTATCCGCATTGCCGCCGATAACTCCTGCAATAGCGGCTGCATCAATGCCTATAAGGCCTCCTGTATTCGGTACGACAACACCCTTTACATTTTTTACGATATTTCCGCTGCAGCCGACTTCTATCCTTGTCGGTTCCTTGCCTAGAACAGCCTTTGCCTTGGCAGTTGCATAGGCAATTGCTATTGGCTCTGTGCAACCTAACGCCTCAACCAATTCACTTTTTAATATATTTGTATAGCTTTCATATACATGTTTGCCTAACACCGGTATCTCCTCTCTCTTTCTAACAATATTTTTATAAAATCAATAAAGTTAATATACTTTTAAATCCTGCCATTTTCTCTTTCTAAATCTCAACAGTAGAAAAGCGCTTCTGAGAAGCAGATCAACAAACACACTCATTATTACTGCAGTAATACCAAAACCAAGCCTATGAACAAGCAAATAGCACCCTAATACTCTGAAAACCCAGATCCCGAAAAGGGTATATATCATGGGAAGCCTAGTGTCTCCGGCTCCCTGCAGGGCCGGGGTTATTATAAGGGTCACCGCTGCTACCGGCTCAAGTAATATTGTTACTCTTAGAATATATATAATATTTGCCTTTACAACCGTATCCGTTGTAAACAAATCAGCAATTGCTGGGGCAAATGAAAAATTTATCAATCCAATCATTAACATAAAGGCGGTTCCGATATAAATGGAACCTATCCCATATCCATAGGCTTCCTCCCTGTCACCGGCACCAAGGCTTGTACCAACCAGAGCTGCCGCTGCTCCTCCTATCGCCATTCCAGGTATATATGCGAAGGAGTCCAAGGTTCCTGTTATTACATAGGCTGCATATACTTCTGTCCCTATACCGATTATATAGCTTGAATATATAAGCTGCCCTATCCTCATGAAAAGCCTTTCAACAGCAACAGGTATTCCTATCCGCGTGATATTTTTCATTATAGTCATGTCAAATCTAATGGCCTTCTTGTAGTTGATCCTTATCTTGCCATCCCTTGAACAGGTTATACAGATAAGCAGGATAACACCTATCGCTCTGGAGAGTGAGGTCGCAACCCCGGCACCGAGAATTCCCATCCCGGGTATGCCGAACACTCCAAAAATAAGCAGTGGATCCAATACTACATTTATAAGATTGCTGATAACCGATATCTTCATTGTAGATTTTGTATCCTTTGCCCCTCTCAGTGAGCTGGATAACATTATTGACATGCTCAAAAACACCGAAGGTACCGCTACAGACAGGAAATACGGCAGTGAAGTGTCAATGAGTATGTCATCCAGTCCGGAAAGGGCCAGTATTTGCCTTTTACATACCAGATTCACTGCTCCGATGGTCAAACCAATAACTACGGAGAGCAGGAAAGCCTGTCCCGCAGACTCAGCGGCTTTCTCCTCTTCCCCCGCACCCAGCTGACGGGATACAAGCGCCGTAGTCCCTACACCGACAGCAAAGAAAAAGGACATATATATGTTCATTAACAAGTTTGTTACTCCCACACCTGCAATGGACTCTGTCCCGAGCTTGCTTACAAAAAAGCTGTCAACAAAGCCCATGGAAACCTGAAGGAGATTCTCCATAATCAGAGGGTAGGATAATTCTATTATTTCTTTGAACAATGCTTTATTATTCATGCTTCACCTGTACTGCCAAAGTACATTTATTACGGCAAGGCCGCAAGCGTTTCATTCAGGCAGCCTTGCCGTTTCTCTATTCTATATGTGGATCAACATGTACCCTAACCTCAAATATCTTATCTATGGATTTGAATACATTGTTCCTTACTATATCAGCAATTTCATGTGCTTTATCAACACTGGTCTCCTTGTTCACACAAATGTCCAGGTCCACCAGGTAGAAAGGACCGCTTTGCCTTACACGTATATCATGAGTACTCTGTACGCCAGGTGTTCTGAGGATGGCCTCTTCTATCTGCGTGAGCTTTTCCTTCTCCGGACACCTGTCCATAATCTGGTTTGCTGCATCTGCAACAATATCATAACCCATCTTCAATATGAACAAGGCAACCAAACCTCCAGCTATCGGATCCATGACCGGGAATCCCAAAATTGCCCCGCCTATTCCAATAAAAGTAGCTATTGAGGAGAAAGCATCTGATCTATGGTCCAATGCATTTGCAATGGTTGAGGGGCTGTTTATCCTCTTGCCGACCTTATATGTAACCCTGTACATAGCCTCCTTTATAACTATTGAAGCTATTGCCGCATATAGTGCAATGATCCCCGGTGCTTCTACCGAGCCGCTTGAGATTGTGGTGTAAGCGGTCTTTATTATTGCAAAACCTGCAGCAAGAAGCATCAAGCCTACAATAGATGCAGAAATGGCTTCCGCTTTTCCATGACCATACGGATGTTCTTTGTCGGCAGGTTTCTTGGCAATCTTCAAGCTTACAAATACTACTGCCGAAGCCACTATATCAGAAGCGGAATGCATTGCATCCGCAACCATGGCACTACTTCCCCCTGCTATTCCTGCAAAAGCCTTGAAGGCAGTCAAAATAAGGTTCCCTACAACACCAATAATGGCCCATTTCTCCGCAGTCTTAAAATCTTCTTCATGTTTAATATTATCTTTTGAGTTCAAATTCGCTTCCTCCCATACTTGAGGTTAATTGATATTCATATCCTGAAACAGACAATTAACGTATCGTTTCAAGCAGCCTCTTGGCGACTTCAAACCTGTCTTCATTTACATTAAGCGGAACGCAACAGCCCGGTCCCAGTATGAGCCTTCCATCCTCTACCTGATCTATGGCATCCTTCAGGTGAGCTTTGAGCTCATCTTCATTGGCATCTTTGAGTATACCAAACTCGTCTACTCCTCCGATCAGGATCTTGTTACTCATTTTTCTTCCTGCCTTCAGGTTTATATCAACAAGTCTGTCATGCCAGTTGACCGCTTGCACAGGGTATTTTTCCATAAGCTCGAACATAGGCGCATTACCATGCATATGCATTATGTTGAACCACATCTTGTCCTTAACCGTATTCAATATCTGTAAATCATACGGCCTTCCGAATTCCTCATATTCCTTCAGGCTCATCCTGTCATAGGTACCAAGCTGGCTTGCAAAGAATATTCCGTCTGCGCCTATATTTACCAATTCTTTTACATAATTCACAGTAGTTTCTGTGATCACGTCCAAGCCTTTTTTGAAGCTGTCCGGATTTCTCCTCATATCAAGGAACAACCTGTCACCGCTCATCTTAATTGCAGTCGTCAGAGGATTGAATACTGTTACGACTACAGGAGCTTCACCTTTGAATCTCTTTACTATTTCTTTTGCTGCAAGTATTGCGTCTGCCATCGCTCCCTGGTTCATAGGCAATACTTTAAGGCTTTCCCAGTCAGCTACCTGCTTTATGGAAAAATCTGTAACGACACCTACCTTTGAGCAGGTATTCGGCCATTTGCAGTCCCTCTCAGGCCACTTGATCTTTGAACCCCAGTCCTGGATCGAATAAAGGCCTTGATATGTAACCTTTACAAAATCCCAGTTGAATCTCTCCTGGAACTGTATGGTCTTTTTTACAAGCTCCTTTGGATCCTCGTCGTAGGGCGGAAAATGCTTCCACAAATTTATTGCCGGTGTATCCAGCTTCTTTCCTGCTAAAAGATTTTCGATTCTGTTAATTGGTTTCATTATTATTTCCTCCATTTAATGTACTTACCTTTGTCGCATAAGCGGTACATTTATATTCAGGCCCTCCCGGTGCAATTCTTTCTTTAGGGGGAAGAATTTCCACCGGGAGATACCATGAATGCAGTCTTTTCTTGCTTTATACAGCAATCAAAGCCACAGGAAACAGTTGGATTTTATAATCCTTCAACAGCTAGTCTTGCTGCAAAGAAATTGGTTGCCGGGGTATCCAACTCAGCCACACAGCCCGGTGTCACCATGATTCCCTTGCGTCCTGCCGCCAGCACGCCTTCCCTTATGTGTCCGCGGACTTCCTCAGGCTTTGCCTTCGAGAGCCATTTCTCATTTATACCGCCAAGGAAGCATTTATCCGATATCTTCCTTGCTTCAACCATATCCGGTTTTGCCCATCTGTCATGCCAGTTGATGCAGTTACATGGATAATCCGCAATTTTGCTGAACATTGTATTGTCTCCATGGATATGAGCGATATTGAAATAAGTTATATCTTTATATGAGTTGATTACCTCAAGGTCATACTTTACACCAAATTCATCATATTCAGCCTCGCTAACCCATTCCGCGTTTGCACATTGTGTTGCGAAGAAGAAACCGTCAACCCCTGCCTCAATGTTTAATCTTACGAAATTTTTTGTTGTCTCTGTTATTGCTGCGAGAGCTTTATGCAAATATTCAGGATGTGATCTCATATCTTCAAACACCCTTGTGCCTGCAAGTTTCTTGGCAGTTGTCAGAGGGCTGAAAATAGTCTGAACATAAGGTATATCTTTGCCATTCAGTTGTTTTTGCAGTTGCTGTGCAAACATAAGCTGCTTTCCATGATTTCCGAAGTTTCCAGGAAGCGGCTCAAGCTCTGTCCATTCCTTTACATCACTGATGGCAAATTTCCTCTCCAGTACAGGCTGAGTCTCTGTACAGTAGAATGTGCAGCTGAGTCCATAATCGTGGGCTCCGTAATTGCCAAAGGGCATCATTTTTATAAAATCCAAGTCATAGCTTTCAGCCTGCTCTGTCTGTACCTCTGCAAGCTGGACAGGATCCTGGTCAACCTTTGGTACATGATACCAGATACTGAAAGGAACTCTATCCACATCCTCTTTATTTATGGCAGCCATAACTCTTTCTTTTTTTGTCATTGTATTCATTTCCAAATTCCTTTCCAGCGGTCGATCCGCTAATTCATGCTTCTTCAACCGATTCTTTTTGTTTATTTCTGCTGAGATATGCCTTAATATCACTCCAGAACGGAGAAATAAAGAATATAAGGTCAACAGCAAGCAGTGCCAGTGCCAATGGTGTAAATGCTACTATACTCAAGTCTCCACCTGTAAGCAGCATTGTCCTGCGGAAGTGTATTTCCGTGCTCTTTCCAAGTACAAACGCCAGTACAAAAGGCGCCATCGGGATGTCGGCTTTTGTCATGTAGTAGCCGATTATACCGAAGAAAATGATCAGGAAATTGTCAAACATCATATTCCTGTAGGTATATGCACCCAGTATGCACAATGAGCCGACTATAGGTATCAGTATACTTACTGGAACCTTTGTCACCTTTGCATATATCGGTGCTCCGAAAAGGCCAATAAGCAATATGAAAAATTGTGCAACAATCAATCCGAAGAACAAGCCGTATACTGTTTCAGGAGTCTTTGTAAATAGCTGTGTTCCTGGAGCCAGTCCATGAATCAGGAGACCCCCAAGGAACAGCGCTGAGGTTCCGTTACCCGGGATACCGAGCGTAAGCAAAGGTACGAGGGATCCGCCGACAACTGCGTTATTGGCTGCTGATACGCAGGCAAGCCCCTGATCATTACCATTACCGAAGGTTTCTGGATGCTTGTCCCCTTTTTTTGCAAGGTTGTAGCTGATACCTGCTGCAACGGTTGTTCCTGCCCCAGGTATGATGCCTACGATTGTTCCGATTATTGAAGCTCTTAAATTATTGAATAACATTGATATATGATCCTTGAGTGAAAGGAAGGCACTCCCTTTGATCGCTGATTTATCAATACTGATTGTCTCTGTTTTATCCGCAGCCAGGGCAAGCACCTGGGAAACTGCAAACATACCAAGTACAACAGGCAGCAGCGGCATCTCGTCGTATATCGGCTTGATACCGAAGTTCAAACGGCTCAAACCGGTAATGCTATCCATACCGATCATGGTGCACAAAAACCCGAGTGAAGCGCTTATAAGCCCCTTCATCATTCCGCCCTTTACAAGACCAAGTATGATTATAAGACCCATCAATGTTGTCAGGAACAGTTCCCATGTACCGAACTTGATTGCGATCTGTGCAAGAGGAGGTGCAATGAACAACAGGGCAATAGACCCAATTATACCACCGAAGAATGCACTGAAGGTTGTTATACCGATCGCTCTGAGTCCTTTCCCCTGTACTGTCATCGGATAGCCATCCAGAGTCATGAACAGGGAGTCGGAGGTTCCCGGGGTATTAATCAATACTGCTGTGATATTTCCGCCATATGACCCCGTTACATATATGGCGCCTAATACTATAAGTCCGGTAACAGGTTCAAGGTTGAACGTCAAAGGCAGGAAAATGGCAATACCGGTATCAGCCGACATTCCAGGCAGGGCACCGAGTATGGAACCTACAAGTGCGCCTATCGTCAACCACATTAAATTTGTTAGTGTACACGCCTGTAACGCATAATCGAAAAATTCCATTTATTACACTCCTCGTTTTTGAAATTATCCTAGTAACCGGGGAAGCAGCATGCCTTCCGGTATCTGCATGTCGAGAAGCAGACCAAAAAACAGATATACTCCCAGGGCCATCAGCACAGAAATTGTGAGCATAAGTTTTTTGTTTCTTTGTCCCAGTATCCACATGGTTATATACAAATAGAACGGCGTTGCCAGATAGAAACCTACTACTTCTATTAATCCAACATAGGCGGTAAGCAAGCCTGCCATTATCATGGCCATCTTTGTACCTGTAAAATCAAGCTCCTGGTTTTTCCCCAAATTGAATTTGGTTTTTATAAGAAGTACTGTTGCCAGTAAAATGGCAAAGATACTTATTCCAACAGGAAACAATTTTGATCCCGGATCTTTGATCTTGGGAGTCCATAGTAAAAAAGCACCTGCCCATAAATATATCAAAGCTACCGACAAATAATTATAATTGAATTTTTTCTTTTCCATTTTATTATCCATGAGCTCGTCACCTGCTTATTAACTTATTTATGATTCGAGGGGTGATTAATCACCCCTTGAATCATATTGATCTACATATTTAAGAAATTGCGTGGATTTAGTATCCTATTGCCACGGCTCTGCTTCCCAGAGTTTCTTGTAGTTATCTGATATCTTCGTAAACTTTTCTTTTAACTCAGCGCCCGTAAGTGTGTCAACAGGTATCTTCATTTCTTTAACCTTTGCTTGTATCTCGGGATCATTGGCAGCTGCTATGAAGCAGCTTTCAAGGTATTGTCTGATTGGTTCCGGTATATCCTTTGGTCCGCCTATACCTCTCATGTTGACCTGTGTAACGTCATATCCGCATTCCTTGTAGGTCGGTACGTCAGGCAGGAACTGTGAACGTTTTTCGTCGCCTGTTGCAAGAATAACAATCTTCTTTTCCTCTATGAGGGTTGTACCATCTGATACATTCAGGCAGAAAGCATCAAGATGATTTCCCATTACTGCAGTAAATATCTCAGATTCACCGTCAAAAGCAACTACGTTGAACTTAACTCCGGCTGCTTTTTCAATAAGCTTCATTGTAAGGCCTTCCTGACCGATTGTAGATGTTACGCCTACTGTGACTTTCCCAGGATTTGCCTTTGCAGCTTCAACAAGTTCCTGAAGTGATTTGTATTTTGAATCAACTGAAACACCGATGGCTCCCGGGTCAGACATTGTGTTTATGATATAGCTCATTTTGTCAGCGCCGTAGGAAACATCCTCAGAAACAGCAGATATCAGCATAGCACTTGGAGCAAAACCAAGGGTATATCCATCCGGTTTAGCATCAGCAAAAGCATTCCAGCCGATTCTTCCGCTGGCGCCCTCTTTGTACTCAACAACAAAGCCATTCTTCCAGCCTTCTGTCTTCTGGATCTTATCTGCCAGCAACCTGAAGTAAGCATCCATTGGTGATCCAGGTCCAAATGCATATATCCATTTGATCTCCTTGTTCGGGAAGTCTGCAGGTACGCCTTCCGGCCGATTCCCTGAAGCAGGAGCTGCTGAAGCATCACTTGAGGCAGCTGGGGTTGCTGATTCTGCAGGAGCTGCTGCCGGCTCGGCAGTCTTGCTGCAGCCGATCATACTGAAGCTGAGGACAACTACTAATAGCAGGACAACAAATGACTTCATTCTTCTTGTTAACATTTTTCTTCCTCCCTAATTTGTAATCTTTTTCTCCAGACTATAGACAGTATTCTTTTTTAGAATAATCTCTTGACCTTTCCTCCTTTCATTTTCATTATTCAAGTCCCCTACGAAACCATGAACTGATTATTTATTTCTTGCTTTATAGTTAAGCAATATCCATGCCATAAAAAACCTGGTTGAATTGTTGTATTTACATCTTTATAATGGAATAGTTTTCCATATATGGTTTCAAAATCTCATAGTAATTGTTACAACAAGGAATATTTGTCATATGTTACCATAAATTTTTCATTTTTGATTTTTAAAAATGAAAAACATAAATTGTAAAATATGTTAGATTTAATAGCATACCTTAAATAGACAACTTGTAAATACATCTTTATAAATAGTTATGATAAAAATTATTATTATAAATTGTAAAAAAATTTCATTTATGAAAATAAAATTTTCATAAATGAAATTCTTCCTGGAAAAATAACATATATGTTTTAAAATTGCACGAGTAGCTGACACTCCTTTTAGCATTCATGAAGACACAACCTGTCAGGCATCATGTGTTCCTGTCCTTAAGCAGGATGGCCATTCCTAGCACTCAATATTAAAAATAGGTACACTGCTCAGTTTGTATTGTTTTAGTCGGAATTATTCCATATACTAATGTTAAGGTATAGTATATAGCATTTGGATTGTTTATTGGAATTAAGGTGGACATGTGTTAGGGAAGGTTCTGCTGCACTGCTCTTAATTTACATGGAATTCCGGAAGGAGGAGAAAATTTGAAAAACAGGACACCATTATTTATTTCATTTATCGGCATTTTTATCATTGGCAGCATAATAGCTGCAATTGGGACGATACTGACAGATACTGATAAAAAGGCTTCAGCCTTTCCTATTGCTGCCGAAAGCTCTTCAAACTATGGAATACAATATTTGGCAGTTGGCATAACCGCCGCTTTTATTATTACCGTTTTGATAAGGTCAAGAAAGAAGAAGCTGTAGCAAATCAAAGATTGCATAAGGTCAAGAAGGTTTTTGCCATATAAAAATACTAGGCACTATGGTTTGTTGCTCTAGTATCTTGTATTTTTATATTCACTTAAGTTCAAAGTTTATAAACGGCCTGTATTTGTCAACTTTTGCTATAGTTGTTGTATAGGCCAGTATGTTATTGTCCTGTCCAATAACATTATTGTCCCACACTACCAAGGGTTTGTCCTTTGGTATGTTGAGTATTTTTGCCTCATAATTGTCAGGCATCTTGGCATCGATATGTATATGCAGATATTTTGGATTCAGATGCAGATAATTCCTAAGATACTCATGGATCAATTCATTAGGGAAATTGTACTTGTTTGGGAAGCTGCCATTGAACAAAACGGCCGGGATATATGTATAATCCAAGCCTGCAGGTTCAAGACGGCTTTCCATTATTCTTACAATTTTGCATACTTCTTCACCTGGATTCATACCCAGTTTCTTTGCTATTGTTTCATTTGCCTTTATTATTTCCACTTTTTCTACCTTATGGGATAAAAAATCGGCTACTTCTGATGAAACTTTGAATGATTCCGATAGGATATGACTCATATCTTTTATTTCTTTGTTTTTTTCCTTTACAAATGTACCTGTCCCTTGGATTCTTTCTACTATTCCCAAAATGTTCAACTCCGCAATAGCCTTGTTGGCGGTAACCCTGCTCACGTTAAACATCGCAGCAAGTTCATTTTCGGATGGTAATTTATCACCTGCTCCTAAGGTTCCATTATTTATCATATCAATAATATAATTTTGGATTATGACATACTTAGGTGTAAAATTGTCCATTTTATGCTCCTTTCATCCAAATTTATTGCTTTTTATTAATAACAAAGCTTAATAAAGCTAACATATTATCTAGAAAGTTTCTAACATAAAAATTTTACAATTATTCACATACTAAGTCAATCTTTTTTATAATTCGAAATGCCTTGTGGAATATATTCTCCGTACATGAGTCGCAGCGCTCTCATTCCATAAAGCTGCTAATGGACTACGTCTCCAGCTGTACTTATAATATGCGCAATGTATTATACATTATTGCTTAAAATGTATTGATCCGTATCTATGTTTGCAAAATGTTAGCAATCCATGCAAAAAGGACAATTCATCTCGAATAAGTCCTTTATATATGTAGCTTAAAGTATTCATAATGGCGGAGAGAGAGGGATTCGAAGCCGGGTGGCCGGCAGCCACACTTTATCAGTAAATTTCGAATTTTGAGTAAATAAGCAAAATCAATAGTTCCATACATGCTTATCGGCCATTCTTTGAGGGTTCTCATGCCCTCTCTATAACAAAATAAAAAACCACAACGTCCGGTATTACCAAACTTTGCGGCTATATAATCTATATGGCGGAGAGAGAGGGATTCGAACCCTCGGACCGCGTTAACAGTCACACGATTTCCAGTCGTGCGCCTTCGACCAACTCAGCCATCTCTCCATTTATTGAGCTGTTGCTCGTACTTAAGTATTATACTAAATAAGTCGCTAAATATCAACAGTATTTTGTTTGTTGCTTTACAAATTTTTATCATTAACTGAATGGTTTGCTATGAAAATGGCAATTTTTATGGTAAAGTAATTGTAAAGTCATTTAGATATTATGTGAATTATTGAGCTTTATAATACAAAGTATGAGAGGAAATATTTATGAAATTTACAGTTGATAAAACGCTTGTGAAATACAGTATCTATATTATTGTACTTGCAACAATCCTATATGTGATGTACAGGCTGGTTTCGAAGTTTGAGCTTATACTGAGCACTATTATGGGCGCTTTGTCCGGGTTTCTTTTTGTTCTGGCTCCTTTTATTATTGCGCTTGTGGTTGCGTATTTGCTGCATCCGGTCGTAAGTTGGATAGAATGCAACATTATGTACAGCAAGAGATTTTCAAGATCGCAAAATAAAAATAATGATAAGTACCGGCAGTTGAAACGTACATTAAGTGTGCTGCTTACATATGTATTGGTCTTAGGAATAATTATTATACTGCTCTATAGTACTTATGTCATGATAGGCGGACAAATCAGCCGTCAGGTTGACTTTAGCGCGATTATCGATTCGATTTCCAGCTACTCGGAAAGGTATAACCAGATATATGAGCAATTGAAAATCTGGCTTGAAAACAGCGGTTTGTCGGACAACCTTAAGCAGCAATTCATAAAAACCGCAGATGACGTTAATCAAATATTGGGTTCTGCTATATCAAAGTCCTTCTACCAGATAAAAAACCTGGGAAGCAATATAGTTAATATAGTATTGGGGCTTATAATCGCATTTTATATTCTGAAGGATCTGAATTATTTTAAGAAGCTTTATGGTGATATCACAAGTGCTCTTATGAAAAAACGGAAAAATGAAAAACTGAGAAGCCTCATGGCTGAGATAAATGCAATAATAGGGAACTTCATCAGAGGGCAGCTTCTGGATGCCTTATTAGTCGGTATCCTAAGCTCCATAGGGCTGTCTATTATAAAGCTGGATTTTGCGGTACTCATAGGAATGACGGCAGGTATATCGAATATTATACCTTACTTCGGACCGATAATCGGCTCAGTGCCTGCAGTAATCGTAGGACTCTTGAGCGGAAGCCCGATAAAAGCGCTCCTTGCTGTTATTGTACTTGTTGTAGTGCAGCAGATTGACAGTGCCCTGATTTCTCCCAAGGTTGTAGGCAACAGCGTGGGGCTGCATCCGGTATTCGTAATGCTTTCTATTATCGTTGGCGGCGCATATTTCGGCCTGTGGGGAATGCTGATAGCAGTTCCGACAGCGGCTATAATAAAGATGTTCCTGGTTCGATGGCTTGAAGACAAGAAAAGTGCAGACCAATAGCCTACACTTTTTTTATTTTATATTTTTATACACCATCAGTTTTATCAGCGTTTCCACTGTACGGTTGATAAGCTCCAGGCTTTTGAAAACCTCCCCGTAGGTTTCCGCTACTGATTTTACTGTGTTTTCTGCATCATTAACGATGCTGTTTAAAAGCTCCTGTATGTGAGAGGCTGATTCCACCGACTCATCAGCAAGCTTTTCCACCTTCATGGCGATTATCGCGGAGCTCTTGCCTTCAGAGCTTGCATTTTCCGCTTCAGCTGCGGCATTTAGTGAAAGCTGTTTGCTTTCATCTATCATTACCGATATCAGGCTGAGGTCTTCATTTATCTTGTCGGTATACCTGGCAAGCTTTGAAATAAGCTCTCTGGAGTTTCTGGTATACTCCTCAAGCCTTATAACCTCATCTCCGGCTCTTAGCTCCTTGCCCTTACCCTTAAACATCGTCTGGGTATATTTCATTATTTCCTTGGCATTCTCCATGGACTTGTTTATATTGGATAGTATTGTCCTTACTTTTGCATTGGAGGGTGAATCGTCCTCTCCGCTTTCAACGGCCGCTTCCTCATTCTTCTCATTATTCTCGTTCAGGAAGCCTACTCCGCGCAAAAGTATATCTTCAGCGACATCCAGGCCTTTTGAGGATGCCTGGGTATTGGAGAAAATTTCATTGATGTTCTCATAAAAGCTATAGGTTTGAGAAAACATTTTCTGAGCTCTTTTCGAAATAGCTGTCAGTAATGCTGCTGCAATGCCGAACTGCAGGATATACAGTGCTATCCTGATATAACTTTCCTGCATCCCTGTGGCAAACCTCCAATTTGCCCCGCCGCTTAACGCCTCTCCGAGTATAAGTCCGAAGGACGATAGAGCAGTAGCATGCTTGATAAGCTTAGCATCAAAATACAGGCATGAAAGGCCTATTGGTATGGCCAGGAGAATAATTATACCCATGTTCAGATAGCAGTATCCAAGGATACAAAGTACAGCAGCGCAATAAATGTTAACATATTTGAGCATGCTGCTTTCCATCCTCATATGCCTGCATGCAATAGGAAGCAAGCAGGTAACAGTTCCGGCACCTGCCGCTATAATCAAATACAGCCACGGGAGCACTATAATGCCTGAAGCCTTAAGAATAACTATAGCTGCGATAGCTACCAGAATAATTTTGAACATCCTTACCAGTATGTCGTTTACATAGAGTGTATTCTGACCTATAGCATCGTTCTGATACATCAAAGCTTCCCCCCAAACAATGTTATTTAGCTGTTAACCGGACCAATTACATTAAAATGCCGTAAGGCAGATTGGTTTTTGGGGCATCTCAAATATTTTGTCAACAATATCTGCATATTCAGGATCTGAAATACTTGCAATACCGTATTTCAGAAGAACCTTGAAGCTTACAGCTCCCACTATAAGGGAGGAAAAATCGGCAATGTCCATATCCACCGCTGCGTCATATCCACCCTCATCTGTCACTTCAGCTCTTCCTTCCGTAAAGTGCACTATTATACTTCCATTGTTCTCATTAATAAGGCTGTCGCGAATGTTCAGCCTGAGCCTGCAGCTCTGGTTGTTGAAATTATGCTCTCTAAGGGCATCAAAAAGCATCCTTGTATCTGTAACCCTGTACATCAACCCTACCCCCTGCAGGTTGCTCTCATGATATACAGAAGGGATCACATTATCTGAGCCATCTCCGGGGTCCATCAGCATATGGTGGAAGTTTTCATCCAAGGTGTTGAATATAATCCTGTTTATCTGATCCTCCTGTGTAGCGAGGAAGGTCATAAGCCCCATTAATGCTTCGGTGTTTTCATAGAGGAACTCCTTTATGACAATATCGTTTTTCAGAAAATTGTCCTGGCTTGCCTTTCTGAACATGAAAACCATGTAGCCTTCTGCTCTGCCTTCCTTTTTATACACAGCTATCTTGTTCTGAGGTACTATCAATATGTTATTAAACTCTGTCTCCGACCTGTCAAGCATTCCATTGGTTTTCTCCGCTATTCTTTCATAACAGTCCAAAAGCAGCTGCTTATCTTCCTCTTGTGCGAACCTGATATTATTTTTTGCTCCTCCTGTGGGAAGATTCTTGGGTTTTATTCTGTACTGGTTTATCTTCGTACCGAAACCGAAGCCCATCCTTTTGTAAAAATCGGGGCTGAAGGGATATAGCATAGCTATGGGATACTTTCTGTTCCTGTAATGCCTTAGGAAGAATGTGACTATTTCCTTTGCAACCTTCTCCTTCTTATGCATCAGATGAACTGCAACTGTACCCAGGCCGCAGGCGTCCACCTTTTGAGAACCGAGTCTCATTTTAAAATCATAAAGCTTCATTCCGCCTAAAAGCTCGCCTTCTCTGAAAAAACCGTAAAAGTTTACAGTGTTATCCTCCAACTGAGTTTTTAGAAACTTTTCCTCCAGCTTTTGCCTCTCCTCTGCGGTGCTGACCCCCATCCCCGGATATGCATTAATCACAATACTCGTAAATTCTTTAAAATCTTCCTCTCTTAACCTTCTTACAAGCTCCACATTATTAACCCCCTCACTGTTTATGAATATTAAAGCTGGACACAAACAGTAAACCTTGAAATGGAATTTTATATTGATGCTTATATTGCATCTTTCTACAGCATGATTTATTTCCCGGGAAATATCAATACATTTCGCGAAAAACATCTTAGATTCTTCATCTAAATTTCGCAAAATGTCTCCTTGATGTTATTGAATTCGCACTTTACCCAATAGGAATACTTACGTGCGTTCAATCTACAAATAATACCGGGAAATTTGCCTCAAATTGACGTAAATCACTTAAATTACTCTACATAATAATTCGCTGTTTTTAGTGTATTATCCTGTTTTTAGGCAAAGAAAAACCGGGGTTTTAATCCCAGCTTAATTACATACCATTTGAGTGTACAATATCTTGAATATTGATGTTTACAATGCAAGCAGCCATGTAATGCTAAGGTGTATTTATACAAAGCTTGTTAATGGTACTTAGGAACGCAGCCTTAGAAAAGTCGTATGCGAGGCAAGGATGCCGAAGCAAGCCATAAAGGTCATGGACGACCATTTTATGGCGTTAGACTTTTCTTAGGCGCAGTGAATTAGTACCATCAAGATTTGTATGGTTATACCGTGCTTTACATGGCTGCTCGATTATCGCTGCTTTTTCATTTGTATCCACGGGTTTAATCCCCGGTATGGAAATTTTACGGTATGAGAAGCGATCCTTTTTCTTTCATATCCTTTATACCGTTGGCTTTAATCATACCTTTCGATATGGTATAGATATTATCCCCTATATATATGATTCTTTCCACATTCTTATTGCTGTCATACCAGTTATCTCCCGACTTGAGGTACTCATCCTCGCTGATGTGCGAAATTCTGGCCTTGAGCTTAAAGCCCTCGTTGAGGTCGATATCATAAATATAGGCACCCTGGAAGGCAAAGCTGCCATATGCAGGAATGTTGCCGGCCGCAATATTTTCCCGGTTATTTATCTCCATCACTGTCACTGGAAAGGCCATAAGCCCCTTTTCCTTTGAAAACAGCAGTGCTTTGTGGTCTCTCAAAAGCTCCGAGTCAGTTCCCCTGTCACCTATTATTTCCTTGAACTTTTCCTTGGGATTATTGACATCGCTCACATCAAACAGTGCAATCTTCATCCCCTGGTAGTATGCCGTGGCACCTCCGCTCCTGCCCCAGGAACCCTCATTTGAAAGCTCTATGGTGTCCTTTCCAAAGCCTATTATATGGTTTTCATCATAGGGATGCAGATAATCGCTGTATCCTGGTATCTTCAATGCTCCCAATATCTTTGGATTCCTGGCATCCTTCAGGTCAATTACAAACAAGGGGTCCACCTTCTTGAAGGTAACCATGTATGCCCTGTCTCCCATAAATCTCACCGAGTATATCCTCTCTCCGGGAGCAACATCCTCCAGGCTTCCGCATATATTCAGGTCGGAATCAAGAACATACATATTGTTTTTTGAAGTGTATTCCCCTTCTCTCCACATATCCCCTTTTGTGGTTGCTATCCTGAAAAAGCTGCTATTCTCATCCATTGAGAACTGATTGAGTATCGAGCCTGGTACCTGACCTTTTCCTGTGTAATCCAATTTTCCGTTGTTAAGTGCAAACCTGTATATTACAGTTTCCCTGTCACTTATCTTTACCTCGGTTTTTTGGGGGGCTGCCGAGTCCCGTATTATCGGACCCGATACATCAACGGGAAGCATGTTATGCCTTGTAACTGCTACATAAAGGTTCTGGGCTGATGCATATATGCTTTCGCCCGAGCCCAGGTATGTGGATACGTTGACGCCTTCTGCAGGCTTGTCAAGATCGACACCCGCAGCAATCATATAGTTGGGTTCAACTGAATCAGGGAAGTATCTTATTTCCCCATAGTCAATATCTATAAAATCCTCTTTTATTGCAGTATCCCTGTAGGACGGAGCGTCATCAACTTCGTTATTTTCCAGTATGCCATAGTAATTCAAATACTTGTTTGAAATAAGATACAGCTTGGAGCCTATCTTCCTTGAAGACAGATAGCTTCCTTCCAGCTCTATTTCCCTTGCCTTCTTTATATTATCCTTGTCGGCAATGTCATATATCAGCATTTTAACTGTGTTGTCCCTGTAATAGAAGTCATGCTTGGAGGGCATTATTGCATTTGGATTAACACTGCTCAATCGCTTGTCAAGCCTTGACGAGCCTATGACAACAAGATTCCTGTCATCGAGGTAAAGCTCCACCGGCGATATATTTTCCCCGTCCAGTTTTATTGTCTTTTTTATCTTCATCTTGTCTGCGGGATATACTTCCGCAACTATTATACAGTTGTTATTTACCTGATACAGATATTTTCCATCTGTCTTTACTATATCCGCTTCGTCTACTCCCTCCACCTGTACGTTTGTGGTAGAATAGTCACTTGAGCCGGTATTTGCCTCCTGCTTTGTGCTGCTTGCACCTTCAGCTGCCGCTGCAGCAGGTGCAACCACTGCTTCATCAAAAGTCAACACGCCGTTTCTCGTTTTCTTTACATCATATGTCAAATAATCATTTTGCAGTGCTGCTTCTTCCAATAGCTTCTTCAGGTTATCCTTGCTTTCGACCTTCGGCAGCGGCTCCTTTGCAGCTTTTGCAACTGTGAACTTCATTTTCAGGCCATCCGCAAGCACGCTTCCAGATGCATATCTTACGGCTTTTCTTATGTATAGCGTATAGGTTTTTCCGGGCTCATACTGCTTGAGCGGTGATACTATTATAGATTTTCCCCCGCTTCCAAGCTCACGTACTACCGGCATCCTGCTTCCCTGCTCATCTGCTACATAAACATTGTTCCTGTTGATTGTGCTCGCCATTAGAGGAGAGTCAAAAGGGATCTCTATTGAAATCCCGGGAGAAGCCCCAACCCTCTGGGGCAGCTCAGTATAAGTTTCATTCCTCGCAAAAGTGAAAACAGGTAAAGCAATGCAGATTGCAATTAAGCCTATGAAGCAGCCTTTCATTATTTTACCGCTGTTCTTCATTAATCCATCACCTTCCTAAAATTTATTTCATGTCTATCATATAAACAGCCCTTACCACTTGTTGCCATATTAGACGTATATTTTAGGATATGGTTCCATTTCATTCCTGCCTATTCCATAAATATCTTAACATCCACGTTGAAATTCGGGAGCAGGAAGCTATCCCTATTATCAAGTGATATTTCAACGGGTATTACCGTTTCTCCATTCTGGATCAGGGCTTTCTTCGCTATGGCTGTTACCGTTCCTTTATACTGCTTGCTTTTATCGGCAGCAGGTATGATTTCAACCTTTGCACCCTGCTTTACATCCTTTATGAATTCCTCAGCCACATTGGCCTTAACGACTATAGTATCCAGGTCCATCAGGCTCATCACCTTCTTTTCCGGGCTAATTGAGTCTCCGGCCTTGTAGCCAAGCTCATAAACTATTCCGTTTTCCATAGTACATACTATATTATTTCCTGATATATAGCTCCTGTTTATCCTATCCTTCATCTGCCTGATTTCGCTCTCCATAGCTGCGGCTTTCTCACTCTGAATGGCCGAACCAAGCTCATTGCTGTGCATGGTGCTGTCAAGGCTGTATTTTATATCCTCTGCACTCTTCCTTTTAGCTTCAACGGCCTTGACAAATTCATCATATTCATATTGTGAAATGACTCCGGATTTGTAGAGCTTCTCCTTAGCCTCCAGCTCCTTTGACGCCTTTTGCAGCTGTTCATTTGCAAAGCTCAGGTCGTTTTCCAGCTTTTCAATATCAGGATTGGTGGTATCCTTATTCATTCTTTCCGCTTCCAGCTTTATAGCGCTAAGCTCGTGCTGCTTGCTCCTTATTTTTTCCAGGTAATTTTTCATATTAAGTGTTAAAAGGACATCTCCCTCTTTTACCTGCTGCCCCTCTTTTACGCTTACTGCTTCCACTTCAGCCTCCATGTCGAGGTTTATGTTCTCTATTCTGTTTGCTTCGACAACACCAAAGGCTTCTACAGCCTTTTCCGGCGCGGGCGTCGGTGCAGCCGGAGCCGCAGCATCCCTTGCCGTTTTGCTGCAGGCAGCAGTCATAAGCATTGTTCCAATTATCAATATAGTTAATATTCTCTTCCTCATTAACCCCACACCTTTCCGTCTCTGACATTAATTATCCGGTTGCCGTATTCTGCGGCTTCCTTTGAATGGGTAACCTGCACTATGGTTTTACCCTTTTCCCTGTTTATTTTCTGCAGCAGCTGCATTACCTCCGTGCCGGTCTTGGTATCAAGGTTTCCTATAGGCTCATCAGCCAGTATTATATCCGGCTCGTTTATAAGTGCTCTCGCTATAGCCACCCTCTGCTGCTGTCCTCCCGAAAGCTCCCTCGGAGTATGGGCCCTTCTGTCTGAAAGGCCTACCACCTCAAGAATCTCATCCAGCTTCTTTTTGCAGTCCTTAGCCTTCTTTCCATCGAGAAGTACAGGCAGCATTACATTCTCTTCCACATTCAGATTGGGAATAAGGTTGTAAAACTGGAATACAAAGCCTATATCCCGCCTCCTCATGATGCTCTGCTCCTTGTCTTTCATGTCCGAAAGCTCATTGCCCTTAATCATTACGCTTCCTGAGGTCGGCTTATCAAGGCCTCCTATCAGGTAGAGAAGAGTACTTTTACCTGAGCCTGAAGGCCCCATAATTGATACAAATTCTCCGGAATCTATAGTAAGGTTTATATCCTTTAAAACCTCTACGTCTAAATTTCCAAGCCTGAAAGTCTTGTTAAGGCTTTTTGCCTCTATTATTGTCTGCATTTCTGCACCTCTTTTTCTATATATTAAAGCACCCTCTGTGCTGTTATTCATACTTTACTGCTTCAATTATGTTCAATCTGGAAGACCTTAATGCCGGGCTTACCGATGCAATCAGCGTAACTGCAGCCCCTCCTGCAAGTGAGCTTAGCATAAGCACTGCCGAATAATGTATCGGAATCGGCAAGTCAACGACTCTCATAACGTAGGGTACTATCGAGATGTTCACAACACCCGAAAAAACTCCTACAGCTCCTCCTATGAGCCCTCCCGACAGCGCTTCTATGAATATCATCTTTATTATCTGAGCCTTGCTCATTCCTGCAGCACGGAACATTGCGAGGGAACGCTTTCTCTCCATGAAGCTTATGGCAAAATTATTCAGTATTCCAAATATGCCTATGACCATTGCAATTATGGAAAATATCCGGAATACGCTGAACAGTGCTTTGTTGGATTCATTGTTAGACTTTTCCATCTCATCAACTGTAGTTATATAGATGTCCTGATCATTAAAGAATTCTTTTATGCTTTCTTTAACTGCTTCAGGAGCTTTTGAGGTTTTGACAAGTATATCATTGTAATACCTAAGCTGCATATCGGACTTCAAATACCTTTCCGAAACTATTGCCATCTGCCCGTTATACATCACCGTTTCACAAAAACCAATCACCCTGTATGGACGGTCACCCCTTTTGGTTTTCAGAGCAATGCTATCCCCCAGATCCACTCCGAATTTGTATTTCAAGGCATTTGCAATTATTATATTCCTATCCCGGTCCAATTCCTGCATCAGGCTCTTCTGATCCCCGACAATGCTCATATCATAAAAATCAGTGAATTTATTAGGCTCAGCTCCAAGTATGCTGCTTATCCTATCCTTGCTGTCCGCCAGCTCTACATCGAAGGCCTGATAATTGCCGTATACATCCGAAACCCCGTCAATCTTTTCAACCAGCTTCAGCTTCTGTTTATCCTGGTCCGAAACCCACAGTTCTATATCGTAGCTGAAGGTTCTGTATGCATTTGCAACCTCCTTGAAAACGCTGAAGCTGATAGTGTTAATAATTAATAGGGCCGATATTCCCATGGCAAGCAGGGATATATTGTTAAGCATACTTTTGTTCTCTTTCAGGTTCTTTGCTGCCAGAATTCCTTCGTTTCCGAAAAGAAATACATAAAACCTCTCAAAGAGCTTTATAAACCCATTTGTAATATACGGTATCAGTAATGTTACGGATACCGACGCAAGTACAAGGCAAATCATGTCAACAGTTATTGCAATATCTCTTGGTGCCAGTCTGGGAGCAGACAGGACTATAGCCATCAGGCCCAAGCCCAGCCACAGCTTATAGGTTTTCTTTTTCTTTATATTTTCTATTTTGTTAAGTACTATATCCTTAACCGAAATCTTTGATACTCTTATTATAGGAATCAGCGAACTTACCACTGACAATGCCACAGCCAGTAAGAATGCAGCAAGCATCTGGGTCCAGTCAAACTGTATATCTGCAGTAAAACCCGCAGCCCTGTCAGCCTCTGTAAATATCATACCGGTCATAAGATACAGAACCCCTACTCCCAGTACACAGCCAAGGGCTCCGCCTATTGCCCCGTAAGCAACACTCTCAGTAAGCAGCACCATATCGGTCATACGCTTCGTCGCACCTATGCTCCTGAAGGTCCCTATAACCGGAAGCATCTCTGTAGTAATTACCCTGAAGGAAGTATATATTATAAACACACTGATAACCAGAACCATTACCACCATCATCATGAACGGTACATTGAAGGAGCTGGCTCCCCTTCTGATATCCTCCTCAGGAATCGACTCTACCACGCTGTACCTTTTATATACCTTTGAAAGACTTTCCATAAGCTCCTGCCTGCGGTTCATGTCCTTTGGCTTCAAATATATCGACTGTACCTGACCCTTTGCATTATTCAAAGCAGCCAGAGTTGTCATCGGCACTACTCCATTGTTGCTTCTTCCGTCCTCAAGGAAAATTCCCTTTGGCTGAGCTATGCCCGATAATACAAACTTGTGCTTGACTCCATTGATGTCCAGCTCAACCTGATCTCCGATAGCCAGCTTGAGCTTTTCAGCAGTAGCGCTGCTTAGTATTATTTTCTTTCCGCTGAAGGGGTACAACCGGTACTCTGCCTGAAATGCAACAGGATTCATCTTCTGGAGCTCAGAAAGCTCATACCCGTTCAGATTTATCTTTACTGTCTCCTTGTTATCCTTTTCATATGTCCCGGTCCCAAAAACTGCTCCAACAATAAAATCCATATCGTCCCTCAACTGTTCCGCTGCTCTTGTTGTCATATATCCCGAAGGAGATTTCTCATTTGCGTATATTGCTATTTCCGAGGAACCTACCGAATTTCTTATTCTGTCGACAATTATCTTCTCCACCGTGCCCGCCATCGCCCCTGATGCAAAGAACAGCGCAGAAGACATCATTATCGAGAAGATTATCAGAAACGTTCTGAACTTCTTTTCTTTTATATTTCTAATTGTAAACTTAAATATAACACCCATATGGCACCCCTAACCATTAATCACAGTTTTTCTCACAAACTTATATACGGAAAGTATTGGCAAATGTTTTCAAAAAGGCAAAAAAAAAGCTATGGGGGAGATACCTATAGCTCAAAATGCTTATTATTGAATTTTTTGATTACCGATTCTCGGAGTAAAATTCAAAAATGAATCTTGTTCAAAACATAAATTCAAATTTTTGAATTTTCGATTCATAAATAAATTAGATTAATTATACTATCTGAGGCTTAAGCTGTCAATACTTTTTTTGCATTGTTAATAATTTGACGGAGTCTGCATCTTCAGTTTCAAAAACAACAAAAGATAGGTATCAAACCTATCTTTCACAGTTCTCTTTTGCTTTTGAAGCTTACCTTGAGCAGTTGGTTCAGAGCCACAGGGTGAAGCTTTCCAGGCCTTTTGACACAAAATACAAAGGCAGTATCCCCATACATTTTGTCTATAATGCCGTACAAGCCGTGCCATTCGCTGGCATCGTTCACCTTGACAAAGTCTCCCGCTTTCATATTCCTGACTCACCGCCATTACATATGATACGGCACTATTAAACCGTCTACTACAGTATATAAAATTAAGCTTATATGGGTTCTATTCCGCCTTTTCTTCTATGATTCTAAGTCCCCTCAGCTCCAACAGCTTGTAATATTGATTCAAAACCTTGTCCAAGGCTTGGCTTGCTTTAATAACCTCCGGGCTTGTGAGTCCTTTTCCCTCTTTTATAACTACTTCCAGGTCAGTACGGAGGTCTTCTATTTTTCTTGCTAGTTGCTCTTTACTTTTCATGATTAATACCTCTTACGGCTATTTAATGCTATTAGTTATATTTCTATATCAGCAAGAAATTTCCTCTATATTAGAGCAATTTTTTTCTATTTCCTTATTTTTTGATAATACCTAACAAACCTATATATTTTCTTCAAGCCCCTGCCAGGTTCCATACATTTCATCCAGTTCCGCTTCCTTGTCCTTCAGCTTTGCGCCCATTTCCTGCAGAAAGATATAGTCTGCAGCCCTGTCATTATCGTTCATGGACTCTTTAATGCTTTTTATTTCCTCTTCAAGTGCAGCAATGGCGTTTTCGACCTCCAGCAATTTGCTTCTATTACTGTTTGCAGCCGGCTTGGGCTTTTTACCTTCCTCTTTCGGTTTAATCTCCTTTTTCTTTTCCTCACTTTTAATTTCCTTAGACCGCTTATTCTTGAAATAGTCATAATTTCCGCAGTATTCTGCAAGGGAATGCCCTTCAATGCTGTAAAGCCTGTCGGCAAGCCTGTTGATAAAATACCTGTCATGGGATATGAATATTATTGTGCCCTCGTAATCCTCCAAGGCCGCCTCAAGGGCTTCCCTTGTATCAATGTCCAGGTGATTGGTCGGCTCATCCAGTATTAACAGGTTTATATCGCTGTACATAAGCTCTGCAAGCTTGAGCCTTGTCTTTTCCCCGCCACTCAGGCCGGAGATCCTTTTAAATACCGAATCCTTGAAAAACAGGAATTTTGCCAGTCTGCCTCTTGCCTCCCCTTCAGTCAGCTTCAGGCTTGACCTGAACTCCTCCAATATGGACCTGCTCTCATCCTCAAAGCCTATGCTCTGCTCCAGATAGCCGATTTTTACATTGGAGCCCAGCTTTATTATGCCCTCATCAGGACTTTCCTCTCCTGTTATCATCTTTATAAGAGTACTTTTCCCAGATCCATTGGGACCTATTATTCCCACACGCTCTCCAAAGCGTACAAGCATATCCGCTTTTTGAAGCAAAAGCTTGTGATCAAATGCTTTGGTCACTTCCTCGCAGGCAATTGCATCCCTGCCGCTTCTGCCTGCAGTCTCAAAGTTTAGAAATACACCCTTCCTGTCCAATAGCGGCCTATCAAGCTTCTCCATTCTGTCAAGGGCTTTTTGGATGCTTGCCGCCTTTCTGAAGAATTTCTCATTGTCCCCCCTGTTTCCCCAATCCCTCAGGCGTTTTATTGTCTCTTCCATCTTCTTTATCTTTTTCTGCTGATCCTGATAGTTGTCAAATTCAACAAGGAGTCTCCTCTCTTTTTCCTTAACATAGTAAGAATAATTGCCTTCGTAGCTTTCACATTCTCCGTCTTCTACTTCGATTATCTTCCCAACTGCATTATCGAGGAAGTACCTGTCATGGGATATTATGAGCACTGTACCCTGATAATCCCTGATAAATCCCTCCAGCCACTCAATCGAAGCAGTATCAAGATGATTGGTTGGCTCATCCAGGAGCAGCAGCTCAGGCTGGGATATAAGAATGCGGGCAAACAGAATCCTGGTCTTTTCCCCTCCGCTTAAGTTTTCAAAATCCATGTCATACATGCTTCTTGGTATCTGAAGGCCTGTTGTCACCATATCCACCCTGATCTCAACATTATAGCCCTCCATACCTTCATATTGTGCAGCCAGCCTTCCATATCTGGCAATCAGCTCCTCAAGCAGCTTTTCATCCTTTTCAAAGGACATCTGCCTCTCCAGTTCAGCCATTTGCGTTCTCAGCCTCGTTATTTCCTCAACACCGCTGAGGAGCACATTATATACGCTGCTTCCCTGAAAAGCTGCAGGAACCTGCTCAAGATAGCCGATCCTGATCCCCTTCTTTAATGCCAGCATGCCTTTTTCATATTTCTCTACTCCTGCTATAAGCTTGAATATAGTGGTTTTCCCGCAGCCGTTCCGCCCCACCATCGCAGCCTTTTCCTCTTCATTTATCTCAAATGTGACGCTGGACAACACCTTGTTGGCAGCATAGTATTTTTCTATTTCCTTCATTGATAATACTATCATGTTTATCTCTCCTTAATCTATGAAATAATAAAGCCATGAGCAAATATAAATCTACTCATGGCTCTTCATATCCTGTTGAAGTTAATCTATTCCATGCAAAGACTTGTACTTACTTAATTGACATAATCTATTAAAAATGGACAGACTTATCCCGTTGAACCTGTATCCATATGCTTTTCCGGATACCAAATAGGAATTCAGCTGTCTTTCTGTTCTGTCAACCAAGTAATTAGTATTCATCTTTGCACCACCTTTCTGATAGCATTCTTTTACATAACCATTTTATTATTCCGGGCATTAATTGTCAATCACTTAATTATCGGGCATTTGCACTTATAAATTGCACTTACCTTAGAGCAGCTCTTAAAACTCTCTCAGCATTTTTGTACATTATTTTATCAATATCACCCGATGTAAAGCCGGCTTTTTTCAATGCATCGGAGAGTATGCTTATCTCACCGATATCTTTTATTGCCGTCAGAGGGCTGGTACCATCAAAATCGGTACCTATCGCCACTACGTCTATGCCCGCCACCTTTATCATATGTTTTATCTGATTTGTCATAACCTCTACAGTGCCCTCATTTCCAAGAAAAATAGGCTCCAGATTTATACCTGTGACTCCTCCCTTTTCAGTTAGAACTTTCAGCATGTCATCAGTCAGATTCCTGGGATGGCCTTCTATAGTCCTGGCATTTGAATGTGAGGCAACAAAGGGTTTTTCAGACAGCCTTGCAACATCATAAAAGCCCTTATCCGAGAGATGAGATACATCTATAATCATACCCAGTCTGTTCATCTCAGCCACTACTTCTTCTCCAAAGGGAGTAAGTCCTTTATCCTTATGCTTCCATTCGAAGTTCGGATATCCTATGCAGTTGGGATAATTCCATGTAAGAGTAATAAGCCTTACCCCCAGCCTGTAAAGATTCCTGAGATTCCGGAGCTTTCCTTCTATGGCTCCACCTTCTTCAACAGTAAGAAAGGCTGAAATTTTACCCTCTGACCTGTTCTTTTTCATATCTGCAAGACTTCCTGCAAATGCAATATCCGCACTGTTTTCCTCTATTTCATTGTAAAAAGTATCAATCATGTCCAAGCACCTGTCCATAGGCTCGGCATCATTTTCCAGATCTACGTACATAGCAAAAAACTGGGCAAGTGAGCCTGCTTTCCTGAGCTTCTGTATATCAATGCAGAGATCGTTTTTCGCCAGCTTAACCTCACCCTTTGAATCCACACACCTTAAAATAGTATCACAGTGCAAATCAATAAGTTTCATAATACGTCTCCTAACATAATTTAATAAGCTGTATAATGTCATTCTAACAAAAATACAAGTGTTTTTGAATAACAGCAGAAATATTCTATTGCCGGTGAATGATTTTTGTTACAATAGAAATGAGGAGATGATTTGATGTTTAAAGAGATGAGAAGACAGGATAGAAAAATAGATAATACAGCAGCTGCACGAATTCTGGAGGAAGGGCAGTACGGGATACTCTCAACCACAGGCAGCAGCGGCTATGCATATGGAGTCCCCGTAAGCTATGCATACAGCAATGGCTGCATATATTTCCACTGTGCTGTAGAAGGGCAAAAGCTTGAGAATATTGAGTACAACAATAAGGTATCCTTCTGCGTAGTAGGAGCAACAGAGCTTCTGCCCGAAAAATTCAGTACAAAATATGAAAGTGTGATTGTATTTGGAAAGGCGTCCGAAGTATATGGCGATGAAAAGCAGGAAGCTCTTGTTGCCATACTCAGGAAATATTCACCGGAGTACATGGATAAAGGGATGAAATATATTAATAATGACTCGTCAAAAACAAAAGTAATAAAAATTGAGCCGGAACATATGACAGGTAAGGCCCGAAGGTAGGTATTGTCAGGATATAAGTCTCTTAAGGAGGAGGTGTTGTTTTATGACAGAAAATAAGCAAAACTGCTGAGATACTTCACAACAAGCAGTTGGGTCCAACTGCTCCGCAACAGCAGCAAATGCATATGATTACTTAAGGGAACTGGAGCCTGCTCCTGATTGGATAATTGGGTTCAGGGAGACCCCCATTGCCAGGATTCCGGTAATGAGCACAACTCTTGGCAGAGATGACAGGAAAGGTGCAAGGAAAGTCCGCCTCGGTATAGGCAGGGACGATTATAAGGTGCCGCCCGGGCTTTACGCTGTAGGTGAGCCTGACAGTGCTTCACCCGTATTGGTTACAGCAAATTACAAGCTTACTTTTGACAGCCTAAGAAGTGAGCTTTCAGACCTGAACGCCTGGATTGCAGTAATAGACACAAAGGGTATAAATGTGTGGTGTGCGGCAGGCAAAGGAACCTTCGGCACCGCAGAGCTGGCCGGCAGGATAAATGCTCTGAGGGTTGGGAAGCTTGTAACACATAATGTTCTTATTCTTCCACAGCTTGGGGCACCCGGCGTATCCGCCCATGAGGTATTCAGACTATGCGGCTTCAGAGTTATATACGGCCCTGTAAGAGCCTGTGATATAAAAGAGTTCCTTACTAATGGAATGAAAGCAACGGCAGAAATGAGAAAAGTGCACTTTGGGCTTAAAGAGCGGGCAATACTTACTCCCATTGAACTAGTACACAATATAAAGCCTATGCTTCTGATATTCCTTGCATTGCTCGGGCTGAACCTAGCACTTGGAGGGTATTCATCCTTTATAATTGCAGCTCGTACTGCATTCTCGAATTTCGTTCCGTATTTTTTGGCATTTTTTATTGGCTGTATTGCAGTGCCAATGCTGCTTCCCTGGATACCCTTCCGCTCCTTTGCATTGAAAGGACTATTGGCGGGACTTATTCCCGCAGCTTTTGCACTGCTTTATCCGGAGGTATTCGGTTATGATAATGCCGGCTGGCTTGTTAAGGCCTCATTAATGCTTATTATACCGGTGATTGCTTCCTTCCTGAGTCTGAATTTTACCGGTTCCACCACCTATACTTCCCTTTCGGGAGTAAAGAAGGAAATGAAATTTGCCCTTAAGCCCTATGTTGCAGCTGTGGTTCTTGGATTGGTCCTTATGATTGCGGGGTATTGTTATGGAGCATAAATATTTAAGAAATGTATCAACATTAAAGCTTAACAGTGAAAAATGCATAGGCTGCGGTATGTGCACCGATGTATGCCCGCACCAGATACTTTATATAAAAAATGGTAAAGTTGAGGTTACGGATAAAGATATGTGCATGGAGTGTGGCGCCTGTGCAAAAAACTGCCCTGCATCAGCCATATCGGTAGAGTGCGGTGTAGGCTGTGCAATTGCAGTACTGAACGGGCTTTTCAGAAAGAGCAGTCCGGACTGCGGAAGCGGCAGCATCATGAAAGGCAGAAAAGGTAAAGGCTGCTGTTAACAAACAAGGAGGCTTATCGCCTCCTTATTTGCTATCTAAGCTTTATGAACTTATCTATATCTTTCTTTATAAGCTCCAGGGAGCTTCTCCAGAAGTCTACCTTTCTTACATCTATATTCATAACCTTTGCCACATCAGCAATGTTCATTTTGCCTGTTACAGACAGCATCTTGTCATACTCTGCCACAAATTCCTTGCCCCGTTTCAGGTACTCTGCGTACAAGCCCTTTGAAAAGAGCAGTCCGAAGGCATAGGGGAAGTTGTAGAAGTTAAAGTCAGCACTGTAATAGTGCGGTTTGCAAAGCCACATGTAAGGATGCAGATAGTCCGGGTCAAGTCCGTCTCCGTATGCTTCCTTCTGTGCATTCAACATGATTTCCTTCAGTTCACTAACCGGTAAGGAGCCGGATTCCCTTCTTCTGAATAATTCACTTTCGAAGAGGAAGCGGCTCATAATATCTACTATGACCTGTGCCGAATCTGATATGTCAGTCTCCAGTATTGAGAAGGTCTCTTCCCCATTAGCTGTCTTAAGGGCAGCTTCCTTGACAATAGTCTCACAGAATATTGAAGCAGTCTCTGCTATTGGCATTGGATAATCTGAATTCAGATATGCCTCCTTCATAAGACGTGCCCCATGATATCCGTGTCCCAGCTCGTGGGACAGTGTAGTCATACTGCTGAAGCTTCCGTCAAAGTTTGAAAGTATTCTGCTCTCACCTATGGTATGAAGGTTTTCACAGAATGCTCCCCCTCGCTTGCCTTCTCTTGGCTCCGCATCTATCCAGCGCTTATCGAAAGCATTGGCTGCGTAATCTGCCAAAGCATCACTGTAGGTCCTGAAATTGGCGACTATATAATCTCTGGCTTCCTTGTAGTTGAATTGTATATCTACATCCCCCATGGGAGCAAACATTTCATAGAAGGGTAAGCCGTTCTTATAGCCCATAAGCTCCGCTTTCTTCCTGAAATACCTGTGGAAATCCGGCAGGCTTTCGCGCATTGCGGTAAGCATTGCGTCCAAGGTCTCCATATCCATTCTTGCATCCAGAACGGTCTTTTCCAGAGGGGACTTGTAACCCTTCATTTTGGATACAGTTATTACCTCTCCCTTTATACCATTCAAGCTTGCCGCAACAGACTCATCAATCTTGAGGTAAGCCTTCAGCTCTGCTTCGTAAGCTGTCTTTCTGATTTTCGCATCCTTGCTGTATGCCATGTTCCTTACTACCGGCAGCGGAAGCTTCTTATCCTCTCCGTCTACTGTAATATCAACAAGAAGTGTCGAGGTCAAAAGCTCCTGAAGCTTTTCCCATGCAGCAGAACCGGTTGTCTTCATTTTGGAAATCAATACTTCCTCCTTGTCACTTAAGAGGTACTTGCTCTTTTCAAGATTCTCCCTGAAGAAGTATTCGAACTCCTTTAAGTAGCTGTCTGACTTAATAATTTCATCTACATTGCTTATGCTTCCAAGCCACTTCTGGAAGTTTACCTCAGGCTTTGTAAGCTCTGTAGCCCTTTCCTCCAGATTTTCGACTACCTTCAGAGCCTTTTCGTTTTTTGCTTCCGTGCTTAGAGTCAGCTGTGCAAAGTAATAAAGCCGTGTGTAAAGCATATAAAACTCATTCATGGTCTTTACGTATTTTCTCATCTTGTGGGCTGCATCTTTTGAATCCTTGAAATTGCTCTCTGCCCATTCCTTTATTTTCTCAATATCCTTGACACACTTTTCATAGTCCCTTTTGAACTCCCCGGACTCAAAAGATTTGTATAGTTCGTCCAGACTCCATCTCATGTTCATTGGTTAACCTCCACTCCCTTTATTCTATATATTATGCACCGTTATGCATTTCCAACAAGCTTTTGCTTAAGCTCCTTCTCTATAGCAACAAGCTCCGCTTCGGCCTGCTGCCGCTTAAGTCTTCCTTCCTTCTGGATATTAAGGGTTTCATCTATTGTTGCTATAAGGTCAACATTGACCTTCTTAAGGGTTTCTATATCCACTACACCACGTTCAGTCTCCCTTGCCAGGTCGATTGAACCGGATTTCAGCATCTCTGCGTTCTTCTGCAGAAGAGTATTGGTGGTGTCAGTAACTTCCTTCTGTACCGCCAGGGCATTTTTCTGCTTCATGAGGCTTATTGCTATTACAATCTGGTTCTTCCAGAGCGGAATTGTATTCAATATCGAGCTTTGGATTTTTTCCACCAGTACCTGGTTATTGTTCTGAATAAGCCTTATCTGGGGTGCTGTCTGCAGTGACACCATGCGGCTCAGCTTCAGGTCATGAATTTTCTTTTCAAACCTGTTTGCCATCTGTATAAGGTCGTTCAACTTCTGGGCATCTAAAGGATCATTAGTTTCACTGGCCTTCGCCTGCATTTCCGGGATTACCTTTTCATTAATCTCCTTCAGCTTCAAGGTTCCGGCCATAATGTAATAATTGAGGTTGCCCAGGTACTCAAGGTTTTTATCAAATAAGTAGTCCAGCAGAGTAATATCCTTCAGAAGCTGCATCTTGGACTTATCAAGCTCATCTACGATTTTCTCTATCTCGGTACTGAGCTTCTGGTATCTTGCTGTAAACTTCTGAGTATTGTTCACAAGAGACCCTATAATCGGGAATTTGGACATAAAGCCCTTTCCTGAGCTTACTCCGTCCACATCCAGCTCCTTCACCTTCAGCATAAGGTCGGTCAGTATATCGCCCACATATCCGCTGTCCTTCGATCTGACCTCACTAACAACGTTGTCTGCAAAACCGGCAATCTGGCTTTGGGCTCCGACCCCATACTGAAGTATGAACTGTGAATCCTCCAAATTGATGTTCTTCATTATTTCTTCCAGTCTCTGGCGCTGCTCGACCGTAAGCTTGGAGATTTCAACTTCCTCCAGTTTGGTTTCTACCGCTTTATATTTATCTATTTCCACTTTCACTCCTCCTCCGTTCAATTATATATACGTAAACCTGCAGATTTTTACTATATCCAATATAATACTATTTTATCATTATTTTCTCAAAAATGTACACGTATATAGTATAATTATAAATGACAAAACTGCTGAGTAAATAAATGAACAAAAGGGGTTAATTGCTATGATTGAATACAGAAAGCTGACACATGAGGATTATAATGATATCGTGGATATGTGCAAGGATATTTGGGAGGGCACCGACTATCTGCCGGAAATTTTCCACAAGTGGGTTGATGACAAAGGCCTGTTTCTGGCTGCCGTAGATACCGATACCAATAAGGTAATAGGAGCAGACAAATACTCCGTACTCCATGACGGTACAGGCTGGCTGGAAGGCCTGAGAACCCATAAGGATTACCGCGGCCGTGGCATAGGAAAAGAGCTGGCCGGAAGGCTGCTCCGGGAGGCTTTGGATGACCTAAAGCAAGGAAAAATAAATAAGATTGCCTTTTCAACCCATATTTCATCTGTAGAAAGCATCGGCATGATGAAAAAGCTGGGCTTCAGGCTGGAACAAGAGTACATATTTGTACAAAAGGAATATGCGGATGCAGATCCTGCTTTAAGCAGCAGCGACTTTACAGTAGAAGGCTGGGAACCGTCTTATGAAGAATTCGCAAGCCTTCCATACCTTAAGAGAAGAAACGGCATCCTGCCTTTTGTGTTTTATTTTCAAAAACCTACCCCGGAGCTATACGAAGAACTGCTGAAAGACAAGTGTTTCGTGTCGATAAACGGGCATAAGGGACTATTCAAGCTGAAAGGCGAACCTCATTTCATAGTGTTTGATGAAAGCTTTGAGGGCATAAACACCTTTATGAATTATTACCTGCTGCAGCTTGCGGGCAAATGTGCCGCTCCGCCTCTGACCTCGGTAAAACCCGGGGATCTGGAGCTTATTGCCGCTCTCAAAGCTGCCGGGTTCGGCACAATAGCAGCTTGGGCCTGCGACTATCTATATTTTGTATATTATAATAAATAGTAGGGGGCGGTCTCAGTGCCGCCCCCTTTGACCCTGTTTATGGAAGCATATTTCCCAGTGCAGTTTTATATGCGGTGGATCAATAGCATTGTTAACTAAGACGGATTGCATTCGTTTATACAACTTCTGTTAGCCTGAAATGGATTTTCCTTCCGGCTTGCTTCAGCTTCGGCACTGACACCGGTACTCTTGTCTTTGACTAACATAGTACTATAAACTTCCATATCTTTATTCAGTTTCTTTATCATTATCTTCTCAAAAATTATAAAACTCCCAACTAAGAAGCCCCCGCCAATAGCTAACGTAATCAGCCATTTTATTGCCATCTGCTCGGCAAATGATGCTGCTATTGTAAAATAACAGAAGGTAATCGGATTAAAGCACATATGCAGAACATCTCCAAGCATGACTATAAGAACAATATACAAAAACAAAACACCTATAGATCCTTTCAGTGCTCCGATATACTGCTCAGTAAATTTTACTGCTGCAGGCAAACTGGCTGCTAATATGATACCAACTGCCGCACCGCAAAATATATTTTTTACATTGCTGATTTTCTTCTGACCCAGAATGAAGAGCAGCAGAGCAATAGAAGCAGGCCATTTATGCGATAATCCGGCATACTTTGTCCCAATAACTACTAAAACAATTGCTGTTGCTATGAATATCCCTTCAATAGCCCTATAGGGTGTTATTCCCTTTTTTGTGATTTGATTAGCATTAGTATTTTCCATTCAGTATTACCTCTCATTCAAATAATTTTTTCAATATTATTTCATATGCCTATATTTAATCCAATCAGTCATAATAGCTATATTTCCATCGGAACGGTATAACAAAAAGTCTCCCTCTCCTCCGCAGAAGCAATAATTATCAAAACCAGCAGTATTCCTAATAAAATTGTCTTTGCACGCTTTTTTTTGCCTGTATTTTGGCTATAAAACAATCTGCTTTTTCAGCACGCAACAGCAGCAAAATAAGAAAAAAGTATTATAAGAGCGGCAGAATATAGCCAATATTGCGGATTTATCGATACAGGATTATATGAGAAAATTTAAATAGAAAATCTATATTTAAAATAATTCAACAAACTTTACGTTTATAAGATGTAAGTGTCGCTTCAAGTCCTAATATCTGCTTTTTGAGAGAAATAGCTTTTAGCCAAACATATACAAAATTTACCAAAAGGAGATTTGAAAAATGAGTAAACGAATAATAATTGTTGGAGGCGGCCCGGGTGGCTATGTTGCCGCAATCAGAGCAGCACAACTTGGTGCTGAAGTTCATTTGATTGAAAAGGAAAACATAGGTGGAACCTGTTTGAATGTGGGTTGTGTGCCTACAAAAGCATTGATACACACGGCAGATCAATATAACGAGTTGAAAAAGGCCGCTAAGCATGGACTTATGGCAGATAATCCAAGGATAGACTGGAATGTATTGATGAAGCATAAAGCAGATATAGTATATCAGTTGGTTAGCGGAGTAGCAGGGTTGTTGGAATCAAACAGGGTTACGGTTCATAAAGGCCAGGCAGCCCTGAAGAATAATCAGACGGTAATAGTTAACGGAGAAGATAAATATGAGCTTACCGGCGATGCAATAATACTGGCAGTTGGCTCAAAACCTGCAAGTATAAAATTTCCCGGCTCGGAGCTGGAAGGTGTTATTGATAGCACTATGGCATTGGAGCTTCCACAAATACCACCATCAATGACTATTGTCGGCGGTGGAGTAATTGGAGTTGAATTTGCCGCTCTCTACAGTGCTCTTGGTGCCAAGATTACAATAGTAGAGATGCTTCCTGAAATTCTTCCGCCTGTTGATGCACAAATTACGGCTGTTATTAAGAATGAACTGAAAAGACGCGGTGTAACAATTATGGTCGAGTCATCCCTGACAGGGGTTGAAAAGAAAGGTTCCGGTCTGATTGCCAGGATAAAAACCAGAAATGGAGATCAAGAATTGGAAAGCCAGTATGTCCTCGTAGCTGTCGGTCGCAAACCCAACACAGACACCTGCAGACCGGAAGCTGCCGATATACAGCTTGACAGATCGGCGGTTGCAGTGAATAGCTATTTTCAAACCAATATCCCCAATATATATGCAATAGGTGATTGCAACGGCAGGACTATGCTGGCCCATGCAGCTTCAGCCCAGGGCATTGCTGCCGTAGAGCATATCATGGGATATAAGCCGTCCTATAACAGTAATGTAATTCCTTATTGCGTTTACTGCACACCCGAAATTGCCGGTATCGGAATAACAGAGGCACAGGCCGCCGAAAAGGGTATCCCCTTCAAAATCGGACGGTTCAGTATGGCAGGCAATGGCAAATCTCTGATAGAAGGCTATGATACAGGCCTGGTCAAAATCATAGCTGAAGCGGAATCAGGAAAAATCCTGGGCGCCCACATGATTGGACCCAGAGTTATAGAGATTATTGCCGAGATAGCTGTTGCAATGACATTAGGCGCAACTGCCGATGATATTGCGGCAACAATCCATGCACATCCCACCGTTAGTGAAGCAGTAGCAGAAGCTGCACATGGAGTGAACGGACATGCAATTCACTGGCCTGCTTAATAATTAAGTGGAAGGAAGGATATAATGGAATCTGAAATTGTTGAAAAAAAGTATACTTTACTGGAAGCCTTGATTAAGTTGGCCCCAAAATTTCAAATGGCTATCCCCCTTGATATTTCTGTAACAGTTACCGACACGGAAAAAATTCTTGTCAGCTACTCTGCAGAAGCCGGGAAAAAAGCTACAAATAATACTTCAGCAGATAGCTATTATGGACAACCGATCAAAAAAGACAGCGGTACTTATAAGGCCATACAAACAGGTGAATTTCAAGAGACTATTTATCCCAAGGAATTGTACGGAGTCAAATTTAAAAACTTTTCTGTCCCTATAGAAGACGAGGAGAGAAGAGTAATTGGTTGTATAGGAGTTGGAATGAGTCTTAGTTACCAGGAGAAGCTTATGGAGGCTGTTCAGTCCCTGGCCTCAACCAGCGAAGAGATTATAGCTTCCACGGAAGAGCTGGCGGCTTCGGCTCAAGTCCTTGCAGAAGGCATCAATACCATCGATGTCCTGCGTAAGGAAATGGAAGAACAGGTCAGCAAGACAGAGCTGCTTCTCACCTTTATCAAGCAGGTGGCATCAAATTCCAATCTTTTAGGTCTTAATGCATCTATTGAGGCAGCTAGAGCCGGGAACGAGGGGCGCGGTTTTGGGGTAGTAGCTGCTGAAATCCGTAAAATGGCTGATAACAGCAGTAAATCAGTGGAGGAAATCAAACAAATCCTTGAAGAAATGAAAAAGAAAGTGTTCAGAATCAGCGAAGAAACGCCCATGGCCCTTGAACATTCACAGCAGCAAGCAGTGGCGTCAAAGGAAATTTCCGATGCTATACTTACTTTAAACGCCCATATTTCTGATATTGAAGAGATTGCCAGAGCATTCTAAGCAGCGTACTTACTAAAAACAAAGAACTCCAGCTTTTTGGAGTTCTTTGTTTTTATATGTATTATCACCTATGGAAATATGCAGGTAAAAATTTCTTCCTTTGTTATGGTTCCAAACATGGGAGCAATATCCATACCTGCCAGAAATGAACCGATATCCTCCTTGATGTATCTTTGCCCCACAAGGCTGGCTTCAAATTCATCTATGCTTTTTACAGCCAGGAAATCTCCATATATTTTGCAATATTCAACCAGTCCGCCTTTAATATTGAGGTTTATCTCAATGCCTCCGCCGCTAAAGCGCATGTAATTCTTGAAGTTGCATTTCGGTGATGCGCCATAGTTCCATTCCCAGGTAGAGAATTTCTCCCGCTCACGCTTCCGTATGCATTCCATATCATGAGTGGTCAGGGAATATTCTTTGAATTCCTTTCCTTCAAAAAGATATTTCAATATAAGCCTTTTAAAATCCATTATATCCATATCCTGTTTCAAACAGCCTTTTATATTGGTGACCCTGCTTTTAACAGATTTTAAACTCTTTGATTGTATTTTATCCGCTTTTACATTCAGGGCACCGCTCAGTACGCTCATATTCGAGTCAAAAAGCAGCGTTCCGTGATACAAGAGCTTGTTTTTGCAGATATATTGTGCAGTTCCTGAAATCTTTCTGCCATCAATGGTAATATCGTTTCTTCCGCTGATCTCCGCAGTTATGCCCATTTTTCCAAGGGCCTTTACTACAGGCACGGCAAAAGCCTTATAATCAAGTGTGTCAGTTCTATCAACGTTCAGGATAAAAGAGTAGTTGAGATTGCCCAAATCGTGATAGACTGCTCCTCCGCCGGTAAGCCTTCTTGCGACTTTAATATCGTGGGCTTTCACAAAATCACTGTTTATCTCTTCAAAGGTATTCTGATTCTTACCGATGATAACCGAATTGTCATTACGCCAGAGTATAATAATGTCATCATTAAAATCAAGATTTTCCAGGCAGTATTCCTCACATGCCAGATTGAAGTGCGGATTGGTGGAATTGTTTTCAATATATATCACGATACAGTCGCCTCCTGATATGTATTTTGAGCAAACTGCCTCCTGTTTGCCCTACCCTTTATATACCTTTGCAGTCTCTTCTCCTCTTAATACCCTGAGACATCCCTCTGCAAGAGCTTCCATTTCAAATTCGCCGGGGTAAACCTTTACAGGAGCTATAAAACCAACCATATCGGTGATCCTGGCTACCAGTTCCTTATCGTTTACTATTCCGCCCGTCAATCCGATAGCATCTACTTTTCCGCTAAGCGCAGCTGCATAGCTTCCTATAGCCTTGGCAGTCTGATATATCATAGCGTTGTACACCAGCTCCGCCTGCTCATCGCCATTTGCAATTCTTTGTACCACTTCACGCACTTCACTTGTTTGAAGATGCTGCACAAGGCCTCCGTTTTTGGTTAATAAATCTATTACATCCTTTTTTTCATATTTACCTGAGAAACACATATCTACAATTTCGTCTGCAGGTAAAGCACCGCATCTATTGGGAGAAAAAGGACCATCTCCACAATATGAATCAGTTACATCAACAACTCTACCCTTCTGATGCGCAGCAACCGAAACCCCGCCCCCCAAATGGGCGATAACTACATTAGCTTCATCGTAGCTTTTATTAAACTCCTTGGCAATCCTCCTTGCAACAGCCTTTTGATTCAATGCATGGAATTTGCTCTTTCTATTGATCCAGGGCAAGCCCGTGATTCTAGCAACAGGCTGCATCTCATCCACCGTAGTGGGGTCCACAAAATATGCTTTGACGCCTGTTTCATTCGCAAAATCATTTGCCAGTATCGGACCCAGGCTGGCGGCATGCTTTCCTACAATTCCGATTTTACAATCCTCCAGGGTTTTTTCATTTGTGAAATATGTTCCGCCTTCACAATAATTCAATCCGCCGCACCTGCTTACAATAGCGCACATGTCGGAAAGCTTAAAATTATTCTGTTCTAGTACATCTAGAATTGCTTTTTTCCTAAAGTCAAGCTGGTAGTATATTTTCTCATACTTATTCAGCTCTTCCGCTTCATGTGCTATATTTGTCTGAAAAACCTTATCTTCATTTTCGAAAACCGCAATTTTTGTTGAGGTCGAACCCGGATTAATAACAAGTATTTTAATTTTATCCTTCATAAATACCTCTCAATTTTAATTATTTCAATCTACGCTTCATACCGTTCAGCCATTAAAACGCACAATGCAATGGAAGCAAGCTTCTTAATGTCGCTGTCCGCACGAGATGTTATAATTACAGGTGCTTTTGCCCCTGTGACTATTCCTGCAGTTTTTGCTTTTGCAAAATAAATCAATGCTTTATATAGAACATTTCCCACTTCCAGGTTGGGAACCAGAAGAATATCTGCATCACCGCCCACCGGACTGTCATATTTCTTGTGCTCGGCAGACTTCTTTGAAACGGCTATATCAAGGGAAAGGGGTCCTGCTACGGTGCAGTCTGTTATCTCTCCACGTTTGTTCATTTCTTCCAGCTCTTTGGCGTCTGCTGTGGATGGAAGTTTGGGATCTATGTTTTCCTTGGCACTTATTACTGCAACCTTTGGATTTTCGACTCCTACCGCATGTGCAACCCTTACTGCATTAGCAAGTATTTCCTTCTTCGTTTTCAAGTCGGGAATTGGGTTCATTGCAGGGTCAGTATAAAAAATGAACTTATCAAATCCATCTATCTCTGCCATACCGACACAGCTGATAATATTACCTGTTCTTAGCCCTATTACAGGATCCAGAACCGCTCTCATGAAGGTAGAAGTCTCCAGCAACCCCTTCATTACAATATGTGCTTTGCCCTCAGAAACTAGCTCAACAGCCTTTTTGGCAGCCTCTGCCTCATCCTTGATATCAATTATCTCAAGGCCGCCAATGGATATTGAATTGTCTTCAGCAATTTTTTCTATCTTTTCCTTATTTCCAACAAGAATGGCACTGGCTATATTTTCCTTTTCTGCCTGACTCACTGCCGACAATACATCAAAGTCCTGTGCAACTGCAACGGATATCTTTTTGGGCGTTACCTTTTTAGCGGCTTCCATTATTTCTTTTATCGTTCTCATAATATATCTCCATTTAAACATATTGCCGATACCTTTCGGAATCGGTTTTGTAATAGTGTTCCTATACCACAACGTGGAAAAGGGTGCTTTCCTTTTCCACGTTGCAGTGCAGTTGAACTAATTAATTTTTCTTTACCAGGCTTTTGGCTGTATTGACTATATCTGCGACAGTCGGAATCATGAAAAATTCCGCTCTGCCGTACGGGATGGGTGAATCAAAGGCCCCAAGTCTCTTTATCGGAGCCTTCAGGTAATCAAAGCATGACTCGGTAATAGCTGCACTGAGTTCTGCCCCAAAACCGCCGGTCTTGCAACCCTCATGGGCAATGAGAACTCTGCCTGTCTTCCTGACGGAAGCAAATATTGTCTCTGTGTCTAAGGGTTTAACCGTTACCGGGTTTATAATTTCAACGCTTATACCTTGCTTCTCCAGTTCTGCGGCCGCTTCTCTGGCCCTTATCAGCTCAAGCTGATAAGCAATAATTGTAATATCAGTACCTTCTTTTTCAACTTCAGCTTTTCCTATTTCAACTATGTACTCACCCTCTGGAACCTTACCGGGAATACGGAACAAGTTTTTAGGTTCAAGGAACAAAACCGGATTGTCATCCCTAATAGCCGCTTTCATAAGTCCTTTTGCCTGGTAAGGAGTGGTGGGACAGACTATCTTCAGCCCCGGTACATTCATAAACCATCCCTCAACGCTCTGTGAATGGTGAGCACCTATACCCGAACCTGCTCCTTGCGCAGCTCTGATAACCAGCGGGCAGGAAACCTTACCCCCTACCATATAACGCATTTTAGCAGCCTGATTTACAATTCCGTCATATACAACGCTTAAAAAGTCCGCAAACATTATTTCCATGATCGGCCTTTTTCCGTAAAGGGCGGCACCTATTGCCATAGCTAAAGGTCCAGCTTCACATAAAGGTGTATCAATAACCCTTTCCGGACCATACTTTGCAAGAAGACCTTTGGTTATTCCCCAGGAGCCGCCCATTTTTGCTATATCTTCGCCCAGGACAAATACATTATGGTCTCTTTCCATTTCCTCGGTAATCGCTTCATTCAAAGCTACGTTCATCGTTAAGTCTTTCATTACTCACACCTCCCTTTATTAGGCATAAACCTTATTTGGATCTATGACGTACTCAGCAGTTGCCTCCGGCAAAGCAAGCGCATATTCATATGCATCATCAACAATTGCCTGCTGCTCTTTATGAACTCTTGCAAAGTCGGCCTCATCAAGAACGTTATTCTTGAGCAGATATTTCTCATATATCTTTATCGGGTCCTCATATTTCATTGCGAATTCTACCTGTTTCATATCACGGTACAGGTCATGGCGATCCCCCTCAAAGTGTCCCCTCCACCTTGTAACATTGTAGGTATTTATTGTTATTTCACCTTTTCTGGCTCTCGCTATGGCCTCTTTCATTGTCTCCCTTACCAGAACAACATCGTTTCCGTCATATACACCGCCAGGTATTCCAAATCCTTTTCCTCTTTCAGTAGGATTAGGTATTGAATTTACCTCCTCCCAAACTGTTGAAATGGCAAGATGGTTGTTTTCAATGTAATAGCATACAGGCAGATCATAAATTTTAGCGAGGTTAAAGCATTCGGAGACTACGCCCTGGTTTATTTCTCCATCACCAAGTCCTATTACCAGGACGGCGTCGCTCTTATCCAGCTTCAAACCCTTTGCAAATCCAAGGGCAATTGAAGGGACATTGCCCAGAACGCCATTAGCCGGACATACTCTGAGTTCAGGAGCATAAAAATGAGGATAGCTAGCCATGCCTCCACAGCAGCCGGCCGGTTTTCCTATCATTTCAGCTGTAAAGCCTCTTGGGCCGGCCTTCAGTGCATAAAGAGGATGACATCTTGGGTGCGGAGCAATCCAATCATTTTCTCCCAGAGCATTTAGAACACCAATCTGGACTGCTTCCTGGCCGATTGCCAGGTGATAGAAGCCAGGCAATTTTCCTGATCCGAAAAGATCAACGACCTTCTGTTCATAGAGCCTTGCAAATACAAGGTCCTCGTACATTTTGACAAGTTCTTGTCTTGAATACATAGTCATTTCACCCCTTTAATTTAAATTATCCTTAATCAACCTTAAGATATTCTGTTGGATTTTTAAGCATTTCTCTTATACAGCCCATGAATTTTGCAACAGGAACGCCGTTCATGATAGAATGATCAAAGCTTATTGAAACGAACGCCATTTGTTTCGGAACAATATTGTCATTTTCATCATAGCCCGGTTCCTTTTTTATGGCGCCAAAAGCGATAATTGCAGCCTCAGGTATGTTGATGATCGGTGCAATGGCATCGGAGCCGAACATGCCCATGCTTGAAACTGTAAAAGTACTGCCTGTCAAATCATCCATAGTGATCTCTTTCAGCTTTACCTTATTCCCAAATTCTTTAATCTCTTTTGAAATCTCAAACAGGCTTTTAGCGTCGGCATTTTTTATAACCGGTACCAGAAGTCCTCCTTCTTCATTTGCAGTGGCCACACCGATATTGACCGATTTATATACGATTATTTCATTGTCTTGTCTCGAGGAATTTAAAATGGGATTTTGCTCCAGAGCTAAAGCGCACATCTTTACAAACATATCTGTATAACTTACATTTTTGCCCTGCAGTGCCAGCTGCTTTTTATAAGAAACCAAAGCAGTCATGTCCATCTTTGAAAAACCCGAACAGTGTGGTGATTTTTTGCGGCTTTCCTCCATCCTGGAGGCAATTATTTTGCGCATCCCTTTCATTGGAATTATCTCGCTTATGATTTTACCATCAGGTGTTGTAACCAGCTTTTGTTCATCTGTTGACATAAGATACCTCCAATTCTTTTTAATTTCCCCCAGGCGTTTATTTGATTAATGCAATCAAAGCACCGACATCAGCCGACTCATCCTCGAGGACTGTAATTTTCTCGATTATCCCGTCAGCAGGGGCATTACAGGTATTTGTTATCTTTTCAGTAGATATTTCCGCAATAGGCATACCTTTTTTTACTGCATCACCCTCTCTGACAAGCCATTTATCAATTCGACCGACCTCCATGGTTGCACCAAATTTCGGCATTGTAACCTCAATTGACATATAAATATACCTCCTTTTATTTTCCTGTCCGGTAATTGATCAAACCTTAAGAAGCCTTGATTT
>CAZUGK010000014.1:0-19099 GCA_964619815.1 uncultured Clostridiaceae bacterium
GGCGACTCTTCTGAATCGAACCCCTGTCCGAAAGCATCTTGGTCACAGCCTCTCCGAGCGCAGTCAGTGCTTTAACATTCCCTCTGCTGCACGCCCCCTGACAGGCTTACAGCTTCAGTAGCTTCATAATGCGTCAGTTACCTCAAAGCTTTGGTAGTGACGTACCCCGCTAAATGACGCCCAATCCCAGGGTGCGGGAACCCCGGGTTGAACGAGCAGCTATTAAGCTGCTAACGCGTAATTTTCGTTAGCGTTTAAATTTAATTTTCCAGCTTTTTATGGTGCCGCTGGGACCACCGCTCGCTGCCACGGCCTCAACTACCCCCGTCGAAACCATTACGCCCCCGTGTTAAAAATTGCCTTATGGGTATTCCTCTTGGGTCTAAGATTCTTCACTGCGTTCAGAATGACAAGCCTTGTTACCCACAGCTTCGAAGCTCAGCCCAAACTCTCGAGTCTCGTATCTCGAGTCTGATTAATATTCTTTCCCCCTAAACTGCCTTTCCATTTCTCTTTTGGCATCGCGTTCTGCGATGTCGTGGCGCTTGTCGTGAAGCTCTTTGCCTTTTGCTATTGCAAGCTGAACCTTCACAAGGCTGCCTTTCAGGTAAATTGAAAGCGGTATAAGAGTATATCCTTTTTGCTGCACATAGCCTATGAGTTTGTTTATCTCATATTTGTGCAGCAGCAGTCTTCTTGTTCTCATCGGGTCTTTGTTGAATATATTGCCCTGCTCATATGGACTTATGTGCATGTTGTAAACATAAACCTGGCCTTTATCTACCGCCGCATAGCTGTCCTTCAGGTTGACACTGCCCTTTCTGATGGACTTTACTTCTGTGCCGGAAAGCTCGATACCGGCTTCATAAGAATCCTCAATAAAGTATTCATGCCTTGCTTTTTTATTTTGTGCAATTGTCTTTATGCTGGTATTAGCCATATTATCAAACTCCGCAATATATTCTGCAGCTCACCTTCCTACATGGATATTCCAACCGGAATTGAACTGTATATATATTATATCATCCAACAAACTAGTGTCAACTTATATATTATAATGAAATACAATTGTAATATCAATGAAAACAATTGGCATAATTGATATTTATAAACATAAAGATTGCAGGCATGTAATCCATGAGCTCCTGCAATCTTTATGCTTATTTATCGGCAGCATCAACCAATACAAAATCTATTGTCCTATTAGTGATATCCGCATTCAGAACCTTTATCCTGATGTTGTCCCCAATTCTGAAGGTTCTTCTGTGCCTTTCGCCAATCAGGATATGATGCACTTCATCGAACTGGTAATAGTCATCCTCCATGTTGCTCATATGAACCAGGCCTTCAATGGTATTCTCCAGCTCAACAAACATCCCGAAGGAAGTCACATTGGAAATTATTCCGTCATATTCCTCTCCGATCCTATCCCTCATGTACTCGGCCTTCTTGAGGTCTTCCACAGCTCTTTCCGCTTCATCCGCAGCCCGCTCCCTGATTGAGGACTGATCAGCTATACCCTCAATTATAGACTGTAGGTGCTTCAGCCTCTTTTCGTTAAGCTTCCCGTGAATATCCTCTTTAATAATCCTGTGAATCATCAAATCAGGATATCTTCTTATAGGTGAAGTGAAGTGGCAGTAATACTTCGCGGCAAGTCCGAAATGGCCCATACTCTCAGATGTATATCTTGCCTTTTTCAGAGAACGCAGCATCAGTGTATTTATTATACGCTCCTCTTTTGTCCCTTTAATCTGATCTGTGAGCTGCTGCAATGCTTTCGGGTGTATCTCCGCAAGTCCCTTCAAGTGATAGCCGAAATTGAATATGAACTCATTAAAGGCTTGAAGCTTCTCTGCATCAGGATCTTCATGCACTCTGTATATAAACGGTGTCTCTTTCCAGTACATATGCTCCGCTATAGTTTCATTGCAAACAAGCATGAATTCTTCTATTATTCTTTCTGATATTCCTCTTTCATAAGGCCTTATGTCTATCGGTCTGCCCTTTTCATCCAGTATGATCTTAGTCTCTTCAAACTCAAACTCGATGCTTCCTCTTGCACGCCTCCTGTTGTTCAGTATCTCCATAAGCCTTTCCATCTGTTTGAAGGTATCTGCCAGTCCACTGTATCTTGACATTACCTCCGGATCGCTGCCTTCAAGTATCTTGTTCACATTCTTATAAGTCATTCTCTCTTTTGTCTTTATTACACTTTCATATATCTCGTACTTCTGAACCTTGCCCTTCTTATCTATCTCCATGTCACAGCTTAAGGTCAATCTTTCTATTTGGGGGTTCAAGCTGCAGATACCGTTGGAAAGCCTTTTTGGCAGCATTGGCACTACCCTGTCAACCAAATATACGCTTGTACCTCTTTTTAGTGCTTCCTTATCAAGATACGAATTTTCAAACACATATTGTGATACATCGGCTATATGCACTCCCAGCAAGTAGTTGCCGTTGGGCAGCAATTCCAGGGATACTGCATCATCCAGGTCTTTTGCATCTTCTCCGTCGATTGTCACTATAACCCTGTCTCTTAGGTCGCGTCGCTTTGCGATATCCGTTTCAGAAACCTTTTCCGGTATTTTTTCAGCCTGAGCTTCCACCTCAGCGGGAAACTCCTCCGGTAAATTGTGTCCCCTTATTATTGATATAATGTCGGTGCCGGCATCATCCTTGTGGCCCAATATTTCAACAATCACACCCTCCGGATTTCTCCTGCCTTCCGGCCATTTTGTTATTTCAACCACTACCTTATGGCCATCCTTTGCGCCGTTGAAATCAGTCTTGGATATGAAAATATCCTGATATATCCTTTGATCATCAGGCACCACAAAGCCAAAGCCCTTGCCGTTTTCAAAGGTCCCTACCACCTTCTCGTTGGCTCGCTTCAGTATCTTTATTACTTCACCCTCGCTTTTCTTGGCACCCAGTTCACCGGCGGTAAGCCTTGCAATTACTCTGTCGTTGTTCATTGCGCCATTTAGGCTTTCTGCCGGTATAAAAAGGTCCCGCATATCCCTGTTATCCGGTATGAGAAAACCGAAACCCTTCTTATTTCCCTGTATCCTGCCCGGCACCAGGTTCATCTTTTCGGTTACTCCATACTTATTTTTTCTTGTGACAATTATGCTTCCATCCTCAAGCAATGAATTCAATGCTTCTTCAAATCCCGGTTCCTCTCCGGAGCTCTCCTGGAATTCCCGGAGCAGATCATCGTGGGATAATGGTTTGTATGTATCCTCTTTCATAAAGGATAGCAGCTTGTTCTTTAATTCGATATTTATTTCTTTTTCCTGGTTATTCAACACTTTTGCACCTCATTTCCTCATTATCTGCTTCTCTTTCGAATTCTGATTTTTCCTTTATAACGAGTAGGCGCATATATTCCACCTTAATTAGTCATGCGCCGTAAAGCGAGTTTCATAAAAGGCTTCCTTGGTCGTTAAAATGCTTCAATAGAAGCCTTTTTTATAAAGCTATAAACTTCCTCAAACACCTGTTCCTTTTCACAATCGCAAGTAATTATATGACCGCTTTTATGAAGGTAGATTATGCTCTTATCCTTTGAGCCTATAGTTCTGTATATTATATGTGCACTTATTGGACTAACGGTTCTGTCCCTGTAAGACTGCATAATAAGCACGGGCTTTTCAATAAACTCAAGGTTTTCCTTTACATACTTTATGAGTCTGAGCAGGTTTCGCACACCAAATATTGGTGCTTTGTCATGGCTTATTATATTAATATCCTTTTTCTCTAATTTTCTTAGTATGTATATTTTAAAATTCCTTTCAATGTAAGAAAAAGCAGTAGCCCCTCTGCGCACCCTGATAGGTGTGGAAAGAGATACCACACCTCTTATATCATAGTTTCTTGCCAGATATAAGGATAACAGTCCTCCCATGGAGAGTCCCACCGCAAACACCTCATCGCATTCCTGCTTCAGTGATTTGTAGCCATCTACAGCCCCACGGATCCAATCCCTGTGATTGCATTTTCTCATATCTGCAGGAGATGTACCGTGTCCTTTAAGAAGGATTCCCTTTACTGTATAGCCTTTGCCTCTGAGGAATTCCCCAAGAAGGCGCACTTCAGCCGGGGTTCCTGTAAATCCATGAATAAGCAATATTCCTGTCTTATTCCCTTTGTAGTAAAATTCCTTTGCCAATTCCCGGTTCATATTGCTCAAGAAAACATCTCCAACATATTTCGTTAAGCATATTTTACCTGAAATAATCCAAATTCCTCAAATGGGCTCCTTAGCGTTATTGAATTTGAATTTTACCCGGTAAAAATGTTTTTGTGTTCAATATGTAATTATTATAGACATATTTGACACATAACATTCAGAACGGCTTTTTCAACTATCTCAGTTAACATTTTTATCGTTCACTTGCTCTTACTTCAGTTTTTGCAAAATGTAACCAAATAAAGCAATATTCAAAATCACTTCTGCAGGTATTCCCAAAATAAATTTCAAATGCTTGGTCTTGTGGTGAAAAACACCCATTCCAAATAGTACGCCTAAGCCTCCTCCTATAAGACCAACGGTGAAAATGCTTCTTTCGCTGATTCTCCACTTGTGCCTGTGAGCCTTATATTTGTCAATTCCCATAATGATAAAGGCTGCTATATTGACTATGGTAAGATATATATATATTGCTTTCATCAGTTCCTCCCTACAATAAAAAAATTAAAGAGATGATAATTTCTACCATCCCTTTAATATTACATGATTATTTGCTTATTATCAAATACTGCTATATCACTATATGAACAATGGAGCAAATACCAGTGCAACTATAGTCATAAGCTTTATCAGTATATTCATTGAAGGTCCGGCTGTATCTTTAAATGGATCTCCAACAGTATCACCTACAACTGCGGCTTTATGCGAATCACTGCCTTTGCCTCCGTACTCACCGGATTCGATATATTTTTTAGCGTTATCCCATGCACCGCCGGAGTTTGCCATCATTATTGCAAGAAGAACCCCTGTAACAACTGCTCCGGCAATAAGTCCGCCCAAAGCGCCTTTGCCGAGAAGCAAGCCAACAAGTACTGGAGCTGCTACTGCCAAAAGCCCGGGTATTATCATTTCCCTTAAAGCTGCGGAAGTTGAAATATCAACGCATCTCGCATAATCCGGCTTAGCTTTGCTTTCCATTATACCAGGGATTTCCCTGAATTGCCTTCTAACCTCTTCAATCATTTGATATGCGGCTTTACTTACTGCTTCCATAGTGAGAGCTGCGAAAAGGAAAGGCAGCATACCACCAATAAACAAACCTATCATTACATTCGGATCAAGTACGTCGATTCTGTCAAGCTTTACTGCCTCTGAATACGATACAAACAATGCAAGAGCTGTCAAAGCAGCAGAACCTATAGCGAAGCCTTTTCCTATTGCAGCTGTTGTATTTCCTACTGAATCAAGCTTATCAGTAACTTCCCTGACTGACTTAGGAAGACCGGACATCTCAGCAATACCACCTGCATTATCAGCTATTGGCCCATATGCATCAACTGCAACTGTCATACCGGTTGTAGACAGCATGCCTACTGCTGCAAGTGCTATACCATAAATACCTGCAAACTTATATGATACCAGCACTGCCAGTGCTATAAACAGTACCGGTGCTACAGTAGAAAGCATACCTACTCCAAGACCGCTTATAATTGTAGTGGCTGCCCCTGTGCTCGACTGCTGGGCAATTCTCTTGACATACTTGTAGTCACCCGAGGTATAAACTTCTGTAAGGTAACCTATTATTACACCGACAACAAGTCCTGAAGATACTGCCCAAAACGCGTTCAGGTTACCGAACATATAGCGGCTTAAGATAAAAGATGCAGCTATTACTATAATTGAACTGCCGTAAGTTCCATTTTTAAGAGCACTTTGCGGATTGCTCTTTTCATCAGTTCTAACAAAGGCTGTTCCTATTATCGAGGCTATAATGCCTATTGCTGCAAGAATAAGTGGGAATAATACTCCCTCCTTGCCCTGATACAGTATTGCGCCTAAAGTTATTGCAGAAATAATTGACCCTACATATGACTCAAACAAGTCTGCTCCCATACCGGCTACGTCACCGACATTGTCACCAACGTTATCTGCTATAACAGCCGGATTTCTAGGATCGTCTTCCGGTATGCCGGCTTCCACCTTTCCTACAAGGTCAGCACCAACATCGGCAGCTTTTGTATAAATACCACCGCCAACACGGGCAAACAAAGCGATAGAACTTGCTCCCAATCCGAAGCCTGTAACTATATTTGCATCTCCGATGACCATATACAACACGCCAACGCCCAGGAGACCCAAGCCGACAACGCACATACCCATTACAGCTCCGCCTCTGAAAGCTATTCCAAGAGCTTCGTTCTGTCCCTTTTGTGCCGCATTTGCTGTTCTTGCATTTGCTTTTGTTGCTACCTGCATTCCAAAGAAACCTGCAAGTATCGAACAGCCTGCTCCAGTTATAAAGCATACGGCTGTAAGCCAGCTTTTAAGAAACAATCCTATTATCACAGCCATTACTGCGATAAAAACTACCAGTACCTTGTATTCCCTATACAGGAATGCCATAGCCCCTTCATGTATAAAGCCCATTATGGCTTTCATCCTGTCATTGCCGGGGTCTTTCTTAATTATGCTGTTAGCCAGAAACCCAGCAAAAATCAAAGCAAGTACTCCTGACAGCGGAGCCAGAATCATTAAGTTCATTCAATAACCCTCCTAATACATTAATGTGCTACATTATATACTGTATACAAGGGTGAGACATAATATAGCCTAACATAATGTCAGGCTATAATTATCAAAATATTATTTTACAAGTACCAGTACAACCGATAAAATCATGAATAAAATTGCACTTACTGTTGTCAACTTCGAAAACAAGGCTTCATATCCTTTACTTGCTTTCTTTCCGAAAAGCTGCTCCGCACCTCCAGCTATTGAACCGGATAACCCGGCACTTTTTCCTGGCTGCAGAAGCACGCTCACTATCAATGTCAGACAAACAATGTACTGTAAAATTACTAAAGCTATTCTCACTCCCGGCACCTCCCATCTTCCTCTAGTTCTTATCTCTTTGTGCTAAAAGAACGCCCACTGTTAATATTCTTTCGCTCTTTCAACTGGAATATACGCCCAATTATATGGCGAAATCCTATAACCAACATTTTAACACAAAGCTGGATAAAATACAATAATGGGATATTTAGTATACCCCATTATTATATCACATTTTTATAATTTGTATAGCACTTATATGTTAAAAAATGCATTTCTGCCTAAATATTTAGACATTGTGCCTAATCCTTCTTCAATCCTCATAAGCTGATTATACTTTGCAACCCTGTCTGTTCTAGAGGGCGCACCGGTTTTTATCTGTCCGGCATTAACTGCAACAACAAGGTCAGCAATTGTTACATCTTCAGTTTCACCTGATCTGTGAGATACAACTGCAGTATATCCGGCTCTATTTGCCATCTGTATTGCATCAAGAGTTTCTGTCAATGTGCCAATCTGGTTTACTTTTATAAGAATTGAGTTGCCTACTCCCATCTTTATACCCTTTTCAAGTCTCTCGGTATTTGTAACAAAGAGGTCGTCACCTACCAACTGAAGCTTTCTGCCCAGTTTATCTGTGAGCAGCTTCCAGCCTTCCCAATCTTCTTCAGCCATACCGTCTTCAAGTGATATTATCGGATATTTGTTTGCAAGGTCAACCCAGTATTCAACCATTTCCTCTCTGGTTTTTGTAAAACCGGATTTCCAGAAGAAATACTTCCCTTCTTCCCCCTTGGCTTTAGCTTCTTCATACATCTCAGTGGATGCTGCATCTATAGCTATGTAGAATTCTTCACCCGGCTTATAACCGGCCTTGTTTATTGCTTCAACTATGACCTGAAGAGCTTCTTCATTGGACTTCAGGTTCGGTGCAAAACCGCCTTCATCTCCGACAGCTGTATTGTAGCCTTTTGACTTCAATACCGACTTAAGGTTGTGGAACACTTCAGCGCACATCCTGAGTGCCTCTTTGAAACTGTCTGCACCAACCGGCATAACCATGAACTCCTGAATATCAACGTTATTGTCGGCATGCTTTCCACCGTTAAGGATATTCATCATCGGAACCGGAAGAGTTTTAGCATTTACTCCGCCAACATACTGGTATAATGGAAGCCCAAGAGCCTCTGCAGCTGCATGAGCCACTGCCAGCGATACACCTAATATTGCATTTGCACCAAGCTTCCCTTTATTTGGAGTTCCATCCAACTCAATAAGAGCCTGGTCTATGGCAACCTGATCCAATGCGTTCATCCCGATTATCTCAGGAGCAATTATTTCGTTTACATTGTTTACTGCAGTCAGCACGCCTTTGCCTAGATATCTTGACTTGTCGCCATCTCTGAGTTCAACTGCTTCAAAGGCTCCTGTGGATGCTCCCGATGGTACTGCTGCCCTGCCTAAAGCTCCGTCTTCCAGTTCTACTTCAACCTCTACGGTTGGATTTCCTCTTGAATCCATTATCTCTCTTGCAAATATGTCGGTTATTACTGTCATAAATCATTACCTCCTTAATGCTTTTTCGTTTTTACACGTCGTAATTTACTATTTTGGAAAACTCAGCAGCATCCAAGCTTGCTCCGCCGACTAAAGCTCCGTCTATTTCGGGCATATCCATAAGCTCCTTTATATTTGAAGACTTCACGCTGCCTCCGTAAAGTATCCTTGTCCTGTCAGCCACTTCAGCTCCAAGCATTTCATTAAGCTGCTTCCTTATAAAGCCAATAACCTCGTTGGCATCCTGGCTGGTTGCTGTTTTACCGGTTCCTATTGCCCATACAGGCTCATAGGCTATTATCAGAGCATCCAGGTTCCTTCCCTCAAGGCCTGCCAGGGATCCTTTAAGCTGAGTGCCGATTACATCGAAGGTTATCCCTGCTTCTCTTTGTTCGAGGGTTTCACCTACGCAGAGAATCGGCTTCAATCCTTTATCCAGTGCAGCAACGACCTTCTTGTTTATTTCAGAGTCATCTTCCTTGAAATACTGTCTTCTCTCAGAATGGCCGAGTATCACATATTCAACCTTCATATCCTTCAAAAACAATGGAGAAATCTCACCTGTATATGCTCCACTGTCCTTATAGTACATATTCTGTGCACCTACACCAATGTTGCTTCCACTCGAAGCTTTCACTGCTTCATTGAGACATACAAATGTAGGACATATTACAACCTCTGCAGCAGCCCCCTTAACAAGAGGCTGGAGGTCAAAAACCAGCTTTACTGCTTCGTTTACAGTCTTATTCATTTTCCAGTTACCAGCAATCATAGGTCTGCGCATGAAAATACCTCCCAATTTACTTATTCTCTATCACATCAATACCAGGAAGCACCTTGCCTTCGAGAAATTCCAGGGAAGCACCTCCGCCGGTAGAAATATGAGTTATCTTATCTGCAAAGCCCAGCTGCTCAACAGCAGCAGCAGAGTCACCGCCGCCGACAATTGTTGTGCCCTTGCATTCAGATAATGCCTGTGCAAGTGCAAAGGTACCCTTTGCAAAGTTAGGCATTTCAAACACGCCCATAGGTCCATTCCATACAACTGTCTTCGCACTTTTTACTATATCGGCAAAAACCTCTCTGGTATTTTCACCGATGTCAAGACCCATCTGATCTTCAGGCATCATATCTGCTGACACCGTTTTCCTGGGTGCATCGTTATTAAATTCAGGAGCAACCACTATATCTGCAGGAAGCATCAGCTTCACATGTTTCTCCTCTGCCTTCCTGAGTATTTCGCCTGCAAGTACTACCTTATCGACTTCAAGTATTGATTTTCCTGTTTCATAGTCCTTTGCCTTATAGAAGGTAAAGGCCATACCGCCGCCGATTAGAAGTGCGTCAACCTTGTCAAGAAGGTTTTCTATAACACCTATCTTGTCAGAAACCTTTGCACCGCCAAGTATTGCCACAAATGGCCTTTCAGGTTCTGTAAGGGCTTTGCCCATAATATCAAGCTCCTTCTTTATCAGGAAGCCTATTGCAGAAGGAAGATAGTCGGCAACTCCTGCTGTAGTGGCATGCGCTCTATGCGCTGTGCCAAAGGCATCATTTACGTATATATCACCAAGGGCTGCAAGCTTTTTGGAAAATTCCTTATCGTTCTTTTCTTCCTCTTCATAGAACCTGACATTTTCAAGCAGCATTACATCCCCTTCTTTAAGGGCGGAAACCATTTCCTGTACCTTGTCCCCAATTACATCCTCAGCAAGTCTGACATCAGTTTCGAGCCTCTCAGATAACCTTTCAGCCACCGGCTTCAGTGAATACTTCATATTGAATTTTCCCTTTGGCCTGCCAAGGTGGGACATCAATATTACTTTTGCATTATGTTCTCTTAAGTATTTGATTGTTGGAAGTGCCTCTCTTATTCTTCTGTCGTCCGTGATGCTGCCGTTCTCATCTATGGGAACATTGAAGTCAACTCTTACAAGCACTTTTTTACCTTTAACGTCTATATCCTGTATGGATTTCTTGTTCAGCATAAGAATCCCTCCCAATCCATAATATAATCTAAAATTATATAAATCGCACTTAAAAGATTACATCAAATAAGCGCGATTTATAATTTGTATTATAGTTTGATTATTTAGTTGCCATATACTTTATAAGGTCAACTATTCTGTTTGAATAACCCCACTCATTGTCATACCATGAAATTATCTTCACCATGTTGTCCCCAATTACCATTGTTGAAAGCGCATCCAATATTGAGGAATGAGGATTCTGTTTGAAGTCTATTGAAACAAGAGGCTCATCACAGTATTCAAGTATACCCTTAAGTTCATTTTCTGATGCTTTCTTAAGTGCTTCATTAACTTCTTCTACTGTTACATTCTTCTCCAGCTCAGCAACCAGGTCAACTACTGATACTGTAGGAGTCGGAACTCTCATCGAAAGTCCTGTAAGCTTGCCCTTGAGCTCCGGAAGTACAAGTGCAACTGCCTTAGCAGCTCCTGTAGTAGTTGGAATGATTGACAATGCTGCAGCTCTTGACCTTCTGAGGTCTGAGTGAGGCTGGTCAAGTATTCTCTGGTCGTTTGTATACGAGTGAATTGTGTTCATCAAACCCTTTACTATTCCAAATTTCTCATGAAGCACCTTAGCTACTGGAGCCAAGCAGTTTGTTGTACATGAAGCATTTGATATTACAACATGCTTTTCAGGATCATATTTGTCTTCGTTAACACCCATTACTATTGTTATATCTTCATTCTTTGCAGGAGCAGAAATTACAACCTTCTTTGCGCCTCCTGCAACATGGGCCATTGCAGCTTCCTTGCTTGTGAATCTTCCTGTGGATTCAAGAACAACGTCTACTCCGTATTCGCCCCATTTGATGTTCTCAGGCTTTGTCTCAGCACATATTTCTATTTCTTTCCCATTGACAACTAAAGAGTGTTCTTTAGCCTGTACTTCTCCTTCATACCTTCCGTATGTGCTGTCATATTTCAAAAGATGCGCTAATGTTTTAGGATCTGTAAGATCATTGATAAGTACTATCTCTGCATCTTTCCCAAATTTCTCCTGTGCAATTTTGAAAACCGGCCTTCCTATTCTGCCAAAACCATTGATACCTACTCTTAATGCCATTTTAATTTCCTCCTTTTAAATTCTTATATATTTCACGGGCAGCAGCTTCATCTGTAACAACGACTCTGTTTTTTCTGCCCTTGTTAACAAGTATTATGGGCTCGGCTTTATGAATACCTCCGCCTACTGCCATTACAGTTTTAATCTTGTCTAAATGCTCCGGTTTTATACCTACACTGCCTGATTTATAAACAATTTTCCCATTGCCGTCAAAATAGCAGCCTACTGCTTCAGCTCTTACCTTCATGGCTTTTAGCCTTTCGACTTCCTCCTCGGTGAAATTCCTTTTTCTGCATATGGATTCAAAGGAGCTGAAACCATAAATTAATATATCCGTATTTGTTATGTAGTTGAGCACTTTAGCTATATCGGGATCATCAGACATTCTTGTGAGCATATCCTCACTGATATTATCGGGAAGATGAAGAAGATAGTAATTGCCGCCTATGTTTTTTGCCATTTTAGCTGCAACTATATTCGCCTGGCGCTCCAAATCCGCTTTTATACCTCCTCTGGCAGGTACTACTGTTACATTTTTTGCATCAACCTTGTATGAATTCTCTGCCACTGATAGTGCGGAGTAACCTCCACTTACTGAAATAACATCATTATCCTGTATTATCCTTTTCAGATATTCGAAAGCCACCTTAGCCATTTCTACAAGGACCTGAATATCCTTTTCAATATCACCCGGAACTACAATGAATTCCTTTATTTCCAGCATGTCTTTAACTGTATTTTCAAGGTCTTTCAGTCCCTTAAGCTCTGAAATGTAATCCCTGAGCTTATATATAATATCCTTGCCCTCATCTGTTACCATCATCCCCAATGCCTGAATATCGATAAGATTCTGGTTCTTAAGGATATCAAGCTCGCTTCTCACCCAACGCTCGCTCTGTCCCAGTATTCCGGCAAGTGCACGCCTTCCTACAGGCTGATTGAACTCTATTGCTCTAAGAATACTGTACCTTTTTTCCGTAATTTCAATTACTTCTGGAACCAGTCTTTTCTGCAAATTTATAAGTTCGCTCATTTTCTTACCTCTATGGCTAAATTTTATCCCGCATATAATATTAACGTCCCGTTGAAATAATTATATTATAAGCAAATTCCAATTTCAATATATAAATGTATTATTTGTTACTATTTTTAAATTTATCATAGATATATTTATGGAAAAAAACAAAAAAGTGGCATAGCCACTTTTTTGTTTTGTCCATAACCGCGGAACCCCGAAACCTCGCAACCCATTAATATCTTTTCCTCTTAGATGAAGATAATATTCCAAGCTCATCCCTATACTTGGCTACCGTTCTTCTTGAAATCATATACCCTTCCTTCATTAGGCGATCTGCTATGTGCTGGTCACTCAGCGGCTTGTTTGCATCCTCGGCGCTTACATAGCTTTTTATCATTTTCTTTATGCTTTCAGAGGAAATTGCATCGCCATCCTGATTATCTATTCCGCTCTTAAAGAAGTATTTAATCTCAAAGATTCCACGGGTTGTTTGTACATATTTGCCGTTTATTGCCCTGCTTACGGTCGATTCATGGACATTCACCATTTCTGCAATCTTTTTCAGGGTCATTGTTTTTAGATACATGGGGCCTTTTTCAAAGAAATCCATCTGGTATTCAAGTATGGCCTTCACTACGTTGTATAAAGTGTTCTTTCTGTGTTCAAGGCTTTTAATAAGCCACATGGCGGAGGATAACTTGTTGTTGATGAAGGTGGAGGCTTGAGAAGACTTGTCTTCAGACCTCAATATATTCTTATAATACTGGTTTATCATAAGCTTGGAGCCATAATAATCATTGACTATGACTACATATTCTTTTCCTACTTTTTCAATATATACATCAGGTGTTACGTACTTGGTTGAGCTGCTTCCTTCAAATGCCCGTCCGGGTTTTGGTTCGAGACTCTTTATAATATCACTGTACTTTTGAACTTCTTCAATGCTGATGGAAAGCTTTTTTGAAATATTGTTAAGTCTGTTGCTTGCTATATCATCCAAGTGATTTTGTACAATGGACTCGATTTTTTCATTAAGAATATCTTTATTCTTAAGCTGTATCAGAAGGCATTCCTTCAAATCAGCAGCCCCGACACCATAGGGTTCAAAGGTTTGAATTATACTTAATGCCTCTTTTACCGATTTCAAATCTACAGCAAGTATGTCGGAAATATCCTCCTGAGTAATTGTAAGATATCCATTTTCATCAAGACTCTCTATAATATACTCTCCAATATCTCTAAGATTTTCGTCTATTGGTGAAACTCTCAGCTGAGAAATAAGATGCTCCTTTAATGTATACGAGTAGGTTATAAAATTCTCATATGAAAAGTCAGAGGTTTCATCGTTGTCAAAACCTTCCAGGGAATAGCTTTTCCCTTGGAACTGAAGGTATTCTTTCCAATCAATCTCTTTTTCCTTTTCTTTTTCCTGCTCTTTTTTATCCTTCTTGTGCTCCACTTCCGACTTTTCGTCTTTGTTCTCATCCACTAGGTCAAGAACGGGATTAGCTTCCAATTCATACTGTATAAGCTCCTCAAGTTCCATAGCCGGCAGTTGAAGTATCTTCAAAGCCAGTTTGAGCTCCGGTGTCATTATCAGCTTTTGCTGTTGTTCTATAACCAAATCGTATCCCATTCTCATTCCATCACCCCCCCAGATCGATGAAAGTTATATAAAATAATTATTTTATTCATTGATATATCATAAATCTACTTACATTATAGCACATTTGCAGGACAAGTCATAACTATTTGCATTGTAAATAGCTGGAACCAAAAAATGCGCCTAAGCGCATTTTTTTATAATTATTTTTCACCTTTTTCATAAGGTATTCCACCTGCGGCCGGACCGACTGACTTGCCGACAAAGCCTGATACAGCCAGCATTGTCATAAGGTATGGCAGTGCAAACAGAAATTCCTTAGGAACCGGCAGATTAGTGGCAACAGTCTGCAGTGCATCAGCAAAGCCGAAGAAGAGGCAAGCTAATGCTGCTCCTATTGGGTTCCATTTCCCGAATATCAAAGCAGCCAGTGCAATAAAGCCTTTGCCTGCAATCATTCCTTCTTTGAACAGACTCAGGGAGCCTATAGAAAGCGATGCTCCTCCGATACCGGCAAGTATACCGCTTATTGTTACGCATATATATCTTATAGTATAAACATTTACACCTAACGTGTCAGCAGCTCTCGGATGTTCTCCGACAGCACGGATTCTTAAACCGAAGGGAGTCTTGTACATTACATAATAAGCTACGATAACCATGATAAATGCCAGATATGTGAAAAAATTGAAGGGACCCCACGCTTTAAAGTATTCTACGTTATCTGTTTGTCCCGGTCTTCCCCATATTTCAACCAACAGGAAGGTTGTAAGGCTGGCTGCCAGAATGTTAATTGCCGTACCTACTATAACCTGATTCGCTTTGAAATATATACTGAGGAAAGCCAGAAGCAATCCGAAAAGTCCGCCTACCACCATGGCACCTAAAAGTCCTGCCCATGGCGACCCTGTCTTAAATGAGAAGAAAACTGCACTAAAGGCGCCAACCGTCATAATACCTTCAAGACCAATATTAAATACCCCTGATCTTTCGGAGAAGTTGCCTCCAAGGGAAGCGAATATCAGCGGGGTAGCTGATCTTATGGTTGCTGTTATTATTATGCCAAGTATTGTAATGATACCCACATTCTCCATTCTATTCAACCTCCCCTTTCACTGTACTTCTCTTCAATTCCTTATTTTGTTTTACTTTTTCCGTTACCACTTTTACAAAGTTAGCAGCTACAAATAATATTATTATTCCTTGTATTATACCTACAACTTCTTTAGGGATTCCTTGTATCTGCATAAGTGGTCCGCCTTTCTGCAATACACCAAAAAGGAATGCTGACAATATGACTCCTATCGGATGGTTATTGCCTACGAGCGCAACAGCTATTCCATCCAGACCATAGCCTGTGAAGCTGAAGAGGTTATTTACCCTATACTGAACTCCTGTGGTCATTATAGCTCCTGCCAGTCCGGCAAAAAGCCCGGATATTACCAGTGCCAGAATAATATTCTTTTTAACATCTATTCCGCCATACTCTGCAGCATCAGGATTAAAGCCAACCGCTCTGATCTCATAGCCTCTTACCGTCTTATTCAGAATGTAATATGCTGCTACTGCAACTATGAGTGCTATAATTATACCGATATGCATTCTTGAATGCTTAAACTGTTCAAAGGCTTGAGAAAATCTCCAAAGCTTTGCAGTATCGGCGATTGCAACAGAATACGCTTTTCCGGATTCGTTAAGTACGTTCATAACCAAGAAATTGCTGAAATACATTGCTATATAGTTCATCATTATCCCGTTGATAACTTCATGAGAGCCTACCTTTGCTTTGAGCCAGCCTGCAATTGAGGCGTAAAGTCCCCCTGCCAGTGCCCCTACAAGTAATGTCAAAGTAACATGCAGTATTGCAGGCAAGCCTGTGAAAGTCGATCCTGCCCACACTGCGGCAATAGAACCTATAATGAACTGTCCTTCTACACCTATGTTAAAAAGATTACATTTAAATCCGAAAGCAATTGACAAACCTGTTAAAATTAACGGAGTAACTGTAACCAGTGTCTCCCCGAATTTATTCCAATCCCCAAGGCTCCCCTTGAATAATGCGGTATACGCCACAATTGGGTCTTTACCAAAAGAATATACCAGAATGCCTCCTGCAATAAACGAAATAAGTATTGCTACAAGGGGATATGCAATTTCTTTTAAGGTATTTATAAGACCTTGTTTGAACTCATTCATTCTTGTTTCCATTTCACATCCTCCTTATTCAGCATCCTGGGCACTGCCGCCCGCCATCATAATACCAAGCTTTTTCTCAGTAGCATCCTTTGCATCAAGGATACCTACGATTTTCCCGTCATACATTACTGCTATTCTATCCGAAAGGTCCATTACCTCATCAAGCTCAAGAGAAACCAAAAGCACTGCCTTGCCTTCATCCCGCAGTTCAATTAACTTCTTGTGCACAAATTCAATAGCTCCGACATCCAGTCCCCTTGTCGGCTGTGAAGCTATGCAGAGGCTGGGATCCCTGTCAATTTCCCTTGCGACAATCAGTTTTTGCTGGTTTCCGCCTGAAAGGGATTTTGCAAGGACATTTTCATTGGGTGTCCTGACATCATATTCTTTTATAAGCTTTCTGCTGTACTCCTTTATCTTCTGATAGCTCAAGCCCATGCCTTTTCCGAACTTCTTTTTATGATGGCTGCCCATTATTGAGTTCTCAGCCAGAGAAAAATTAAGTACCAGGCCTCTTTTATGCCTGTCCTCCGGTATATGTCCGACTCCGCTTTCAATTACTTCCCTGGGAGTCAGATTAGTAATTTCTTTGCCGTTAATGAGGATTTCCCCGGCTTCAGCTTTGGAAAGCCCTGTTATAGCTTGTACCAATTCACTTTGCCCATTACCGTCAACTCCTGCTATTCCAAGGATTTCACCGCCATGTACCTGTAAGTCCACACCTTTAACAGCCTCAAGCTTTCGGTTGTCCAACACCTTGAGCCCCTTAATCTCAAGAATGGGAGTTATTACCTTCGCTTCCTGCTTTTCCACAGTAAGGCTTACTTTTCTTCCTACCATCTTTTCCGCCAGTTCATCTATGTTTGTGTCCTTTGTGTTTAGGGTATCAATGACTTTGCCCCTTCTGACAATTGTTACCCTGTCACTCATTGACATTACTTCCTTGAGCTTATGAGTTATGAGTATAATTGATTTGCCCTGTTTGACAAGACTCCTCAGTATAACACCCAACTCTTCAATTTCCTGTGGTGTCAACACTGCCGTCGGTTCATCAAGAATAAGGATTTCTGCGCCTCTGTATAGGGTCTTCAATATTTCCACCCTCTGCTGCATGCCAACTGAAATATCCCGGACAATAGCCTTTGGGTCTACATTCAGCTCATATCTTTTTGAAATCTCCTCTACATCCTTAATTGCTTTGCCAAGATCCAGAGTAGTCCCATTTCTGGGTTCCTTCCCCAGAATAATGTTTTCTGTAACAGTAAAAGGCTGTACCAACATGAAGTGTTGATGAACCATACCTATACCTTGTGAGATTGCAATATTGGGGTTTGTAATCCTCAAAGGCTTGCCTTTTACATAAATCTGTCCCTCATCCGGTTGATAAAGCCCGTATAATATGTTCATAAGGGTTGACTTTCCAGCACCGTTCTCGCCCAGCAATACATGTATTTCTCCCTGCTCTAAAGCAAAATTGATATTGTCATTAGCCCGTATTCCGGGAAAGGATTTGCCAATGCCTTTCATCTCAATCACTGCCGGCAATTTATATCCCACCTCTCAAAAAAAATCAAGATTGCAATTTACAACATATATTAATTATACATTTTATGAACAGTTTCAGCAATTAAAACTTAAAGTTCCATACTGAACAAAAGCTAGATGCAGCAACGCATCTAGCTTTGATTCATCATGGTATTTTATGTTTGCTTATTTTACTTCCACAGGTTTGAATGCTTTCAGTTCATCTCTTGTTGTCGGTACAACTATTGTGCCGTCAACTATAGCTGCTTTGTACTTATCAGCTGCTGCTTTAAGTTCAGGAGTCAAGTTGTTGCCGCCGTCGCTGTAGCCAACGCCATCTTCTTTAAGACCAAGTTCTATTGCCTTGCCGCCTTCGAACTTGTTGTCGGCATATGCTTTAATAATTGTGTATGTACCAACGTCAACTCTCTTTATCATGCTGGCGAGAACTTTGTTGTTCTTTGATACTGCTGACTGATCCTGGTCAACGCCGATTGCCCAGAAGCCCTTTTCGTCAGCTGCCTGTATAGCACCAATTCCGCTTGCTCCTGCAGCGTGATATATAACGTCTGCCTTCTGTTTGAACTGTGCAAGTGCAATTTCCTTGCCCTTATCAGGGTTATCGAAAGCCCCTGCATAGTTTATAAGTACCTTTGCTTTAGGATTAACAGATTTAACCCCGGCAACAAAGCCTACTTCGAATTTCTGTATGAGCGGGAAGTCCATACCGCCAATAAAGCCTACCACGTTTGACTTAGTTGTAAGACCGGCGATAACGCCAACTAAGAATGAGCCTTCATGCTCTTTAAATGTAACTGACATAACGTTTGGTGTTGAAACTACTGTATCAATTATACCAAACTTCTTATCCGGATACTGCTCTGATCCGGTTTTCATAGCCTGCTCCATAAGGAAACCTACAGCTATTGACAAATCAACTGACTGAGCCATGTTGCCTATGTTAGCTTCGTAGTCTTCCTGCTTTGTTGACTGAAGTATAACCGGTTCAACTCCGAGTTCTTTTGAAGCCTTCTGAATTCCTTCCCATGCTGAATCGTTGAAGGACTTGTCTCCA
>CAZUGK010000014.1:19109-20877 GCA_964619815.1 uncultured Clostridiaceae bacterium
AGACCACCAACGTCAGTAATCATACCAAAGGACAATGCCGGCTTCGGAGCCTCTGTCGGAGCCTCTGTAGCTGCAGGTGTCGGTTCAGCCGGTGCCGGTGCCGGTTTAGAACAACCTGTAAACATTGCCACCACCATTACTAGTGCCAATAAAAGTACCAAACCCTTTTTTAACATCAATCTTCCCCCTTAATATTTAGTTTTGGATGTATTACAATCGTATTGCAATTGTATTACAAATATATTATAGTATGCAACACTAAATATTTCTACATAATTTTGATATTTCCTGCTATATTTTCTATATTTTTTCCATTCATTCTCACTGCTCACCATTCTTAGCCCGTGATATGGAGCAGAGAAGGAGCTGCCAACACAGCTCCCTCTCTTATTGCAGCTTATATCAAGCCTGATTTCTGCAGCAGCCTGCGGATCATAATCGCAGTCTCTGCCCTTGTAATGTTATCATCGGGCGTTATAAGCCTCCCGCTCCGCCCTGATACTATTCCGGTCTTCAGGCACGCTGCCGCCGAAGCCTTCGCCCATTCAGCAAGCAGCCGGCTGTCACCGTATTGTGCTATTATGCTCTCTGCCTCTCCTGCCTTCAGTCCTGCATCCAGCCTGGTCAGCTTCATTGCCCTTGCAATAATAAGCATGGCTTCTTCCCTGGTTATTTTCTGCTCCGGCTTAAAGCTTTTACCGCCGTATCCGCCGATCAATCCATATTCAGAAGCGGCAAGGACATAGTCGTAATACCAGGTCCCTTCTTTCACATCTGCAAAAGCATTGTTCTTCACACCGGATCTCAATCCCAATGCCCTCACTATTATAGCAGCAAATTCTCCCCGGGTTATATCCGTTTCGGGTTCAAAATTCCCGCCGTCCGCTCCGCTAATGATCAATCTGGAGCCCATATCGTTTATATCGTCCTTTGCCCAGTGCCCGTCAACGTCCTTAAAGGCTACCGGATTCCAGATGACCGAATAAACGCTGTTGGTCAGGCTGTTAATCTTTGCGTAATATTTGCCGTCTATTACAACAATCGTTGTCGGCACATGAGAGAAGGTCCCATCCGGGTTCAGCACGACACCCGTTGTTATTCTGGAAGGTTCCACATCCTCAGGTATTGCCACCATTCTTTCCACATATCCGCTGAACTTTGATACGCTGACCGTTTTACCTCCGCTGCTGCAGGTGATCTCAAACTCTACCGGCTCCACTACAATTTGGTAGTTGTTCCTGTCTGCAGTATCTTCAACGATACGGACTGTGTCCGCCGGAGGCTCGGAAATCGTTATGCTTACCTTGATATCCTTAAGCTGCACCTGTTCTCCCAATTGCTCCGATATACTATCTATGTTGATTTCCGAAGCAGGCACCCTGTAGCTTACTGTTTCCGTTTTGATTTCCAGGGTTGCTTCCTTATTCTCCATATTCTTGATTGTCTGTCCGCTCAGTTCACCCACAGCAGTATCAGCATTTCCGCTTATGGGAATCGTTACTGTTGCATTGCCGCCTTCCTCATTGAGCTTTGCTTCTATCTTTGCATCATCCACAACAACTGTGGTCACTGTCTTTCCATCCACTGTTTCAGTCGTTGCCGACCCTGCAGCCACTGCATTGCCGTCTACCAGCACCATAGTATCCGTATTTGAAGGAGGCGGAGCAGGTGTCTGAGGTTGTTGGGGCTGTTGCGGCTGCTGTTGTTGGTTGCCGCCGTCGTCATCATCATCGTCTTCTCCGCCGGGGGCGCGGCGCCCGCCGGCGTG
>CAZUGK010000014.1:20887-31115 GCA_964619815.1 uncultured Clostridiaceae bacterium
TCTGTCAGGCGCCTGCGGTATCACAGCATTGGACGGAGCCGACTCCATACCTTCTCCAATAGCATTCAAAGCCTTTACCTTGAAAGTGTAAGACACACCGTTAGTCAAACCGCTGACTGTAATCGGACTGACTGAACCGGTTGCTGTTCTTGCCTCCGGATAAGAGGTTACTATATACCTGATAATAGCACTGCCCCCATTATCTGCCGGAGCCGTAAAGCTCACGGTTGCCTGTCCGTTTCCTGCCACAGCCATCACACCGGTAGGTACTCCCGGAATTGAAACAGGCGTCGCACTTACCCTGTTGGAATAGCCGCTGTCTCCGCCAGGATTGGATGCCTTGACAGCAAAGTAATAGGTTGTTCCATTGTTGAGTCCTGTCACATCATAGCCGTAAACAGAATCCGTGACCGTTTCGATCATATCTCCATAACTATCCGAAGTGAAACTGCTGAATATCTTATAGCCCGTTGCTCCTGCTACCGGACTCCAGCTCAACTCTACATGTCTGTCGTCTACTCCGGAAGTACTCAAAACCGGTACTCCCGGAACCGGCACCTGCGGCATTGCTCTTACTTCATCGGAGTAAATACTGTCGCCCCCAGCATTTGTCGCCTTCATTGCAAAATAATAGTTAATTCCGTTTGTAAGACCCGTCACATCGTAACTGTATACCGCATCACTTACCGTTATCGGAGGATCATCATATTGTCCCGGTACTGTTCCGCTGAATATCTTATAGCCGGTTGCTTCCGCTACGCTGCTCCAGGTAATGATTACATGCCTGTCACCCGGTACGGCTGACAGTATGGATGGCTTAGCCGGTGCATTCACTGCAGAAAGCGTTACCGTACTGCTGGTTACTTCTGCAAGCCCTGCTGCATTGAATGCCAGCTGTGCTCCCACAACCTGTGCGGTATTTACTGCTCCCAGGTTTGCAAAGCTCGCTACCCCTGCACTGGCCGTCACGGTTTTTGTACCTGTCAGCGTCCATGTACCCGTATCCTTTTTAGATGCTGTGATCACCGTACTGTTGTCATTGGTACATATATTGCCGAACTGGTCCTTCAACGTCACCCTCGGCTGCTGTGCAAACTGTCCTCCGTTGACCGACGGCGCCGTAATATCCCGGGACACTGTCATAACTGCCGCATTTGCAGGTGTCGGTGTTATTGTAAGATTGTTTGCTGCCGGCGTATTTACACCTGCTATGCTGAAGCCTATGGTCTGAGCCTCTGCTTTGTTCAGCTTCAGGCCTGCTGCAGCTACCCCTGCTGTAAATTCTATCGATACATCTGTGGAGCCGTCACCTTCCAGCGGGCTGCTGCCAAAGCTGCCGTATGTGCCGTCAGGTGCTGCTTCATATCCTGTCACTGTTACGGTTTTGTAGCCTGCAAAGGCTATATCCGTATTGCCTGAGGAATTCTTGACCGTTAAAGTGATGTTATTGCCCCCTCCCGACACAGGTGAAGGAGTACCTGCTGCCGCTGCTGCAGTATAAGCCGGAGCGACATTGGTAGTTTGAGACATCATATTATAGCTGCTTTTATTACCTGCTCCATCTCTTACAATTATATTGAAATAGTAAGTCGTTTCAGCACTTAATCCTGTAACTAGCTTACTTGTCAGATTTGCACTCCAGTCCTGGGCAATTGTACCGTTTGTTTCTGCCGCAACAGCAGAACCGATATTATTATTGAGCGAGTATACCACTTTATATTGCAAACCCGTTTGGATTGTGACATCATCAGATGCAGCATTCCATCCCAGCCCGACGCTGTTATGAGTAACAGCACCCGGCGTTATAATGCCGCCTCCGCCGGCCACAGGCACATTCAAATCCACGCCTGTGCCTTGTATGCTGAAATTATAGGGATTCTCGTCATTATCATCATTGGCTATACTGACTGTTGCTGTTTTTGTTCCCGCCGCACTTGGGTCAAAGGTTATTTTGAAGATTGTGCTTCCCGGCGCTGATATTGTTGCTGACGGTTGTTGTGTTACCGCAAAGTCTGCTGCACCTGCTCCGCTTATTTCTATTATTGGAACTCCGGTCAGGTTTAATACTTCTGTCCCTATATTTTCTATTGTAAAGGTTTTTTCTATTGCGCCCGAAGTTATGTCTGCGTTTCCAAAGTCTGTGCCGTCACTGCTGTCTGGCGTTGTGTCTTCGTCTGCTATGTTTACCCCGTTTCCTTTTATGTTTATTTCCAATATTGTTGTTGTTTTTGATACCGTATTGTATACTGCCTTATTTCCGGCTTCATCTTTTACTATTATGTTTAGGTATACAGTTACTCCTTGTGCCAGTCCTGTTACTTGGGCACTGTTTATATCAGCCGTCCAATCCCATACTATTGTACCGTTTGTTTCTGCATTGTTTACCGTGCCTATATTATTGCTGCCCGAAAGTACTACTTTATACTGCAAGTCTGCTTGTGCTGTAACGGTGTCTGCTGCTTTTACCCATGTCAGGTCTATTGTTGTTGGCCCCGCGTCGGCTGTTATTGTACCTCCTCCGCCCACAGAAGGGGCTGTTATATCTTCTGTGGTGAAACTCCAACTTGTTGTATCCGCTATTCCTGCATAGCTGTTGTCTGATGTATCGCCAAAGGCTGTTGCATCTATCTGCACATAGTATTCTGTTTCTCCGGCAAATGCTGCTGCAGGATTTATTGTTATTATGTCTGTTCCGCTTCCTGTTACCTGTCCTCCTGTTACACCTATTGTTTCTATCGTGCTGTTATCCATGCTTTTCTTTATTGTTACATTTCCTGTTCCTACTACTACATTTTCATTGAAGGTTATTACCAGATTATCATTTATTCCAACGCCTGTTGCATTGTCTAACGGGCTTATGCTGTCAACTGTCGGAGCTGTTGCATCTATTAATACCGTTCCAGTATCTTCTACTCCGTTTAATGCCAGTACCGCATTATTCCCTGCTGCATCTCTTATTGTCGCTTCATTCGGTACTATTGCAGTTCCTACTGCTATTCCGTCTGTATCCAGATCCCCTGCCTGTATTGTATACCTGAATATAAGAGCATTTGTCCCTGTCCCGCTTATATAGCCTGCGTTTACTGTTCCTCCTGTGTTCAACGTTATAGATATATGCGGGGTGCCCCCTGCTACTGTTACATTCTCACTGAAGTTTACTGTGAAGTCCAGGTTCTGTCCTGCTATATATGTACCGTTTGCCGGTACATTTACTGACGTTACTGTCGGTGGTGCCGTATCTGCTGTTACAAAAGTGACTGCTGTCTGGCTTATTACATTGCTTGATACATCCTCCAGACTCGCAGATATCGCTACATAATATTGCTGGCTTGATTTTAAATTTGAGTTCGGATCTATTGTTATTTGTGTCTTTTCTGCATTCATGGCTGCTGTGAACGGTACGTCAACTCCTGCTGCATCAGTCTCTTTTAACGTTATTATCGCTGCCAAGTCTATAGGTAGTACAGGCGTATTATCCAGCTTCCTTACCGCTTCGTTAAAAGCTATTGTTATATTGCTGTTTTCCGCTATTCCAATTGCTCCATCCACAGGAGTAAAGGTTACTGTGGGAGGTGTTGTATCTGCTGTTGTAAAGGTGGCTGCCGTCTGGCTTATTGCATTGTCTGATACATCCTCCAGACTCGCAGTTATGGCTACATAATATTGCTGGCTTGATTTTAAGTCCGAGTTTGGATCTATTGTTATTTGTGTCTTCCCTGCGTTTATGGCTGCTGTGAACGGTACGTTAGCTCCTGCTGCATCGGTCTCCTTTAACGTTAGCATTCCCGCTAAATCTCCGTCTGTTACAGCACTGTTATCCAGTTTCCTTACCGCTTCATTAAAAACTATTGTTATATTGATGTTTGCCGCTACTTTTGTTGCTCCGTTCGTCGGAGTGAAAGTTACTGTCGGCGGTGTTGTATCTACCGGTTCTAATGTTGTAAAGGTAGCTGCCGTCTGGCTTATTGCATTGTCTGATACATCCTCCAGACTCGCAGTTATGGCTACATAATATTGCTGACCTGCATTTAAGTCCGAGTTTGGATTTATTGTTATTTGTGTCTTTTCTGCGTTTATGGCTGCTGTGAACGGTACATCAGCTCCTGTAGCATTGGTCTCCTTTAACGTTAGCATCCCCGCTAAATCTCCGTTTGCTACAGCACCGTCATCCAGCTTCCTTACCGCTTCGTCAAAAGCTATTGTTATATTGCTGCTTACAGCTACTCCGCTTGCTCCGTCGGTCGGAGCAAAGGTTATTACCGGCGGTGTTGTGTCTGCCGGTGGATTTACCGACGCCTGCTCTATTGTAAAGTTATATAAATTAAAGGAATTATAAGATGTGCCATTAGTTATTGAATAGCAAACTCTAAATGAATCAATTTGTTTCCCTTGTGCAACAGAATAGTCTATGCCGAAATTATCATCGACAGTTCCATCAGCATCAATACTGTAAGGTGTTGTAGAAAAAATTTTTCTTGTACCAGAATAACCTTCAATAACTACATTTAAAAAATCACCATCAAAATATTCTCCAACTTTAGCTGATTGTAAAACAAAGCTTTTTAAATCGCCATTACATTTAACCTCAATATAAGCGCTGCCAGGAGTTAAATCACTACTATCGTTTATACAAGCGCCATAGTCATCTACTAATATTTGTGCTCTTGAATCTGAAATAAGAAAACTTCCATTTGCGGTAGTATATGTTCCATCACCATTAGCAACACTTCCCGCAAATTGCTGTATCCCGTTGTCAGGCAGTGCCGCATAAACTTTATCTAAACTGCTGATAGATAAAGTAAAAATTGTAAGAATAATAATTTGTAATAATAACTTTTTTTTCATTTTATATCTCCTTAAGAATATAAAATTTTATAATTTAAATGAAATTGAAAATTTATATGCTTTTCAAATAACTTTCATAAAATACCCATTGGCAACTGCCAATGGGTATTTCATGAAAGTTATATCAAGCTGTTCTATTGACATTATAAGTATAGGTCCTGGTATCTCCACCTGTTACTGCAGTTACTTTAATGCTTATCGCATTGTTACCAGGGTTCAGCGTCAATGTCTGTCCGCTTGAGTAATTAGTGCCATTTAAGCTTATAACTACGCTTGCGGCAGAGTCTTCAGCTACTGCCGTAACCACAGTGCTTGCAACTGTTGCATTTACATTATAACTATAATTTGTCTTTACAAAAGCCGGCAGCCTGATTCCCGACATGGTAACGCTTTGCAGGTACGGACTGCTTCCTCTTGTAACAGCTATGGTATAGTCCTGCATTGCCCCTCCGGCTCCTGCAACAACATGTACAGTAATAGCGTTCTGCCCTACATTAAGACTAACCGGCTGCGAGGCCTGCCCGCTTTGAACTACTGTACCGTTTACCGTTATCGCCGAGTAATTATCCTCTCCCGTAGGCGTTACAGTAATACTTGCCACATCATATAACACACTGGCTGTATATGAATATGTATTCTTGCCGAAGGCCGGCGTAAGCGTTCCGCTGCTTATAGTAAGCCCGCTCAAATACTGGCTGGTAGGAGGCATGTCATAAGCCTCAAACTCAACTATGGAAGCCGTCCCGTTGTTAGCATTCAGTCCTTTTGTCACATATACCCTCAGATATCTTGCTTTAAATGGCGGCACCGTCCGGTCGGTATTGTTGGAGGAATTACCTGTAACACTGTCTGCATCAGTCCAGTTGACATTGTCCAGGCTTTTTTGCAGTTTGAAGTCGGCCATGTTGTAATTAGGTGCCCAGCCGACAAGTCCCATGTGCTTGACCACCCACCTGTTGATCCAGTAATTCGCTCCCAGATCTACCATCATCCACCCGGGCAACGTCTTGCACAGCCACCTGGCGGTCGGTATAATCTGGCCGTCTACAGCCTTTTGCGCTAAAAAAGGCGCTATGAACTCACTGGAAGTTGCATTTTTGTTTAAAGCAACATTACCCATTACTCCTCATCCTCTCACATACAACTTTATTACATAATTTCCATAATATCCTAGAGTATATTACATATTCTACATCAATATTATAAATCCTTTCAATGTTACATATTTTTTACCTATAATATATATTATTACATAATATCCAATACTATGAATAGTTTAGATTGACAACCACTCTCTATGATTCTATAATTTTACTATAATAGGAAAATTATAGAAGGGCAGGTGCTTTTATGGATTCCTTTCTTGGCCAGATCCAACTATTCACCTTCGGATGGCCCCCGCAGGGATGGATGACGTGCGAAGGACAGATGCTTCAGATAGCGACAAACCAGGCATTGTATACCCTGCTGGGGATAAGATTCGGAGGAGACGGAGTTAATACCTTCGGCTTGCCTGATTTGAGAAATGCAAATCTCGCTAACGCTTCAAAATACTGCATAGCAATACAGGGTATTTACCCATCAAGAGACTAACAAGTTCTACGGATTCATTTTTGAATATGTCTAAATTATCTTGTTAAAGGCAGGTGTTCTTATGGATTATTTTATCGGGATGATTCTTCCGTTCCCCTACACCTTTGTGCCTCACGGGTGGCACATGTGTGACGGTGCAGTGCTCTCTATCCAGCAAAATACTGCACTGTTTTCCCTGATCGGGAATAAGTTCGGCGGAAACGGCAGTACCACTTTTGCATTGCCCAATCTTACAAATTGCCCGCCGAATCCCAATATGATCTACTGCATAAGTATGACGGGTTTATATCCAGAAAGGCCTTAAAAGATACATATAATTAAATAAATATAAAGGCAGGTGATATTATGGAGGATTATGTTGGAGATATACAATTATTTCCATATAATTTCGCACCTATAGGTTATCTTTTATGTGACGGCAGATCTCTCCCTATTTCTATATATAGTATCTTGTATACTCTTATAGGGACAACCTATGGAGGAGACGGCTCGACAAACTTCAAAATACCGAACATGCTGGGTGAAGAACCTATTCCCGGCATGAATTATTATATATGCTATGAGGGTCTATATCCCATGAGGCCATAATATAGCAGCATATGCAAACCAGCTTTTGCGAGCTGGTTTTGTTTATTGCTTCATTTGCATACCTGAATATTTCCGCTTCAAAGTATATTAATTAAAGGATGAGCTTAAAAAATGGAAGATTATAAATCAAAATTGAAGAATTTGTGCGAAATATTTCTTAAAGAGGAAAATGATTATTCTGAATTGACAAAGGCTATAAATGATTTGAACCAGCTTTTTTGCGAAGTTTCAAAGTTGGAAGCCGAAACAGAAGAAGCCCGTGAAAATATATATCTGCCCACCGGCAAAGCAATCGGGACCTTTTGGGCGGCAATGTGCGTAAAAGAAATAATGAGGACAAAAAACTTTCTGAGAGGTATCCATAAGGCCATAAAAACAGCGCAGAAAAGATTTCCCGAAACCCCTATACATATCCTTTATGCCGGCACAGGACCCTTCGCCGCACTTGCTATCCCTTTGACCGCACTTTTTTCTCCGCAGGAAATCAAATTTACTTTTCTTGAAATCAATCCCGAAAGTGTCAGGCTTCTTCATAATGTTATCGCAGCCCTGAAGCTGGAGGAATATATCAATCAAATTGTTATATGCGACGCAGCAGAGTATAAGCACGATAAAAACAAGCCTGTACATATTATCATCAGCGAAACCATGCAGAATGCACTTCAGAAGGAGCCCCAGGTAGCCATTACGCTGAATCTTCTTCCTTTACTACCCGAGAAGGGTATTCTTATACCGCAGAATATCAAGATAGAAGCGGCGCTTCTGGACCCTAAAAGGAATGCAGACAGGATGATCGGCACAGATGATTATGACGGTAAGTGCTTCCACACCCTGGATATGATATTTGAGTTGAACAAGGACTCCGGGTATTGCAACGGCAGTTCATTCCCGGAAGTACAGGTTGATATTTCTCAAGACTTGGATGCAGGTTACCGGGAGCTGTGCCTGCTCACTACAATCCAGGTGTTTGAAGATGTTTACCTGACCCATTGGCAATGCTCCCTTAATATGCCAAAAAAAATCATGCGCCTGGATCAGGAAAGCACGCCTGTAAAAAAAGTCAGCTTTCAATATGAAATGAGCCGCAATCCCGGTTTCATTCTTAAAATACTCCCTTAGCAAGTAAAATTATGTGCCAGCCACACTGGCGTGACTGGCACTTGCTATTTGGCCTAAATTACTAGCAGTTGCAGTCCAGCGGCCTTTCCGTTATATATTTCTTTGCAAGCAGTATTTCCACCGCTTTGAGGTAATCCTCGTCTGCCACCAGCACAATAGGTCCCGTACAGCCCATTCCGCTTTCAGAGTATATTGTTTCTTCAGCCAGGGATGCCACGGCATTTTCCAGCTCAAGTATGTCTATTCCTGCAACGGATTTTGTTACAGGCTTTTTGTCAAGCTTCTTTACTTCTGCCTTTGGAGCTGCTTTTTTGCTCTCGGCAGTAAGTGCGCCCAGGATATCATCAAGTCCGGCTTTTCTTGCTTTTTCAAACTCTTCCTTTGCTATCTTGGTAAGTCCGCCCTTGGCACAGCTGGCAGCATACCTTAAGGCTTCGCATACCACAGGCGCTCCTGAAGCCCTCGAGAGTATGCATATTATCTTGCCATAGTTATCGCCGACACCCGGCCCATAGCCGTAACCAAGGGATTCATAGCTTCCTCCGGTTGTGTAAGCGGATAATATCTTCATCATAATATTTCCCGTAAGCGTGTCCATTACCATGATGTCAGAAGCTGCCGCCAACAGGTCGTTGCCTCTCATAACCACGCCGCCGTCAGCTCTTACCGACTCGGAGAAGTTAATTTCATAGCCGTTATTTTTAAGCTCTTTCAGAGCTCTTTCAACCTGCCTTGCACCATCAACATTGAGTATTCCTACTGTAGGATTTTTTATCCCTAATGATTTCGCAGTTATTACTCCATATAGTGCATTCTTTACCATTCCCTCAACTCTATGGGTTGATGAGGTACCTGTAGTTGTAGCAAGTATCAGTTCCTTTCCAAAGCCGGGAGTTATTGCCCTGCCTACTGTGGAAACACCTATCGGGAAGCTGTAATGCATAGTGACGGCAGCATCCAGTTCACCGTTTTCCAGAAGCTCATCCATCTTCTTATGCATTTCTTCTTCTTTGGTAACTTCAACTATTTTAAGAGTTGTATCCACCTTGGGGCCTATCAGTACTATTTCAAAGTCACTGTATTTCTTGGCAGCAATTTCTGCGCCCTTTACAAGCTCCTGAGTTCCATGCTCACTTCCCAAAGTAGTCAAACCTACTCTTACCTTTTTTCCGAATTCACCTGTCATAATAGCGTCGGCAATCTCGTTGAATACTTCACCAATCATTGATTTAACTTGATTTTCCAAAATAATATCACCCCTACTTTCTATCCAGTAAGAAGGATGCGAAATCTTTCATTGCTTCTGCTACCATTCCCTTAACTTCTTCTTTTGAAACAACACCTGCTGTTTCTTCCTTGCCTGTATTTCTTTCCATTATGATTGATACACCGTCAAATTGGTTAGTCATTCTTCCGAGGAACAAGCTGCCTTTACCTACAATCATGGCTCTCTCAATAGTTCCTGCCAGCATCATTTCTCTTGCTGCCCCGACAAAAGGCACCCCGGAAGGAATATGTCCCTGTGTAGGTGCAAAACCCGGCATTCCATGCTCCTTTATAAATGCAGGCATTGCTGTTTTGTCAATATCGCCCCTCTTTGCACCTAACGCTGCTATCATTTTGAAATTAGCAAGCGGAACGTCACCAGCTCCTGCCGGTTCTGTTATCTCAGGATTCTGCATTTCTACTGAGTATTTGTCTACATCGGTTATTTTCAAGCCGGCCTTATCCAAAGGTTTGGTAATTAAGGCTTCCATAACGGCCTGAGGTGATGAGCCGGTACCTACCGTATGTCTTCCCACTATATCAGTCCTGAGTATCGGGGAGACTCCGTCGTTTTCTGTAACAAGTATTGCAAAGGCACCAAGGCAATCCTCCAGCACCGGTACACCTTTGTTTACATGGTCTCTTGAATTCATGCCCAGCTTTGCAGTTGCACCTCCGGCGACTATTGCCACACTCTTGTATACTCCTGCTTTAACCAATGCAGAAGCGTTTATCAGTGCATGGGTCGGTGCTGCACAGAAACCTCTTGTATCTGATCCGGTAGCACCTGTTGCTCCTGCTATTTCGCTTATAGCTT
>CAZUGK010000014.1:31125-40509 GCA_964619815.1 uncultured Clostridiaceae bacterium
ATTGCCGCCACCCCTCTGGTTCATGTCTCCGCAGGCTTCTTCCGAGCACTCGATTACATACTCGATTGAGTCTGCAGGGATATTATTCCGGTATATGAGGTTTTTGAGTGCTATTACTCCCGAAGCTTTAACTACAAGGTTTTCTGCCATTATGTGAGCAGTAAGGTTTTTATCCTTATCATGAGCGGCTTTTACACAGCCAACCAACTTATTTTCCTTGTAAAGAGGTTCTGCCCCGGCATTAACCCTGCTCTCAATTTCAGAAAGCTCAGCACCGTCTTTGAGCTTTGCCAGCTCAGCTTCAGTATATAAGGGCTTTGCTGCCAGCTTTGCTTTTGCTGCGGCAAGGAAATCTTTTTCCAGTGTAACAAGATCAAAAGCGTCACTAAGTTTTATAGCAGCATATAATTCATCCTGGTCAACTATTTCACCCATCTTACCTTCCGGTTTCGCATCCTGGATGAGATTTTTGTACCATGGCTTTGCTATATCATTAAGGGAATCAGGAAGAATGTTTCCTATATATGCCTGGTTGGGAGCATATTTTACTGCTTCTTCGTAGTTTCTTACAAACTCAGGAAACTTCTTCATAAATTCAGATTCAGGATTGGTCTCATGCTCAAGCGCACAGGTAGTACCATAGTGCATTATCATGTCTGGCGTATGAATAAGTACATAAGCCGCTCCCTTTACTACTGGTGCAGTCATTTATATTTTACACCTCCGTTAAAATAAGGGTGGTTTGCACCACCCTTTTAATTATTTATCAAAAACTGTCTGTCCGTGTACTTCTGTTTCTAGAGCCTTCAGAGCTTTAAGCACTATTCCTCTTCTTAATGTCTTTTCGTCTTCCTTGCTCAGTGCAGGGTTTCCAAGCGGATGTGGTATTGCTATCGCCGGAACTATCCTATTTGCACCTACTGTCAAGGAAATCGGAACAACAGTACAAATGTGTACTACCGGAATCCCTGCTCTTTCAATTTCTTTTACCATCGTTGCACCGCAACGCGTACAGGTACCTCAGGTCGATGTGAGTACAACAGCCTGTACTCCATCCTTTACCAGTTCCTGTGCAAAGGTTGATGCAAACTTCTTTGCATTGGCAACTGAGGTTCCGTTACCTGTAGTTGTATAGAAATATCTATGAAGTTCTCCAATGACGCCTTCCTTTTCCAAATCTCTCATAACGTCCACGGGTAGTACTCTGTCCGCATCCTGATTGGCATATACAGGGTCATAGCCGCCGTGAGCTGTCTCATGGGTTTCAGAAGTAAGGTCATTGAAACCTGTAAGATCATACTTTCCGTATTTTGATGCACTGGAGGATTCTATCCTGTCCGGATTTCCTTTAGGTACTATACCACCTGAAGTTACCAATGCTATCTTAGCCTTTTTCATATCTAGCACCGGAGGATTTGGAGCAACTCTGTCAAAGTCAGGCATTGGATACTCTGTCTCAAACTTTTCTCCCTTGAGCTTTGCTACCAGCATATCAACAGCTCTCCTGGAACCTCTCTCAGTCTTGAATATGTTCTTTCTTACCCCTCTTGGGATATATCCTTCTTCTGCAGGTGCACCAACAGCCTCATTTTTAGCAAGCTTGAGAGCCAGCTTGGCGATTGCAGGAATTGCCTGCCTCATACCAGTAGCGGCATTGGCTGTTTCAACTATATGAATATCCTTCTTGAACATATCTACTCCCGGGTTTTCCGTATACATACCTGTAACAACCGGGATATTCAAATTTTCTTTAACTGCTTTACATATTGATCCGCAAGCTACTCCATATCTTCCCGCATTGAAAGCCGGACCTGCAATGAACAAATCTGGATTGTACTTTTTAACCATTTCCAGCACTTCTGCAGAAGCCTCTTCAATATTTTCGTTAAAATATGAATCACCGCAGATTACTGTAGCTACTATCTCGGCATCATTTCCCAGTGCTGCCTTGAGAGCCATGCCGGGACCAACAACGCCTTCTCTAATTTCCGGTTTGACGTCAGCTTTTTCTTCGCCGCCAATACCACCGTAGAATTGATTTATATAATGTACAACTCTAATCATTTAGAAGTTTCCCTCCTCTCTGGATTTGCTTATAGCGATAAAACCGTTGTTTTATCAGTCTTTAAACTGGCAGTACTGGTCTCTTATTGATTTAACTTCATTGTTGATAGCATCAACATCAAGAACCATTTCCATCATTCCGCACTGCTCATCGTAAACGTTTGCGTCAACCTGATCTTTTAATTCGAAAATGTGGTAAACTCTGAGTCCCAACGAGACTCCTGCTAAAGGACCAGCGAAAGTCGGGTCGCCTGCTGTAACTGTCTCAGCAGTAAGCCCTGCAGATTCAGCTTCAGAAGTACCAAGAACTACGACTACATTTTCCTTGCCGTATTTTTCCGATAAATCCAAAACTCTCTTCTGGTTTTCGAGGTCCATTGCTCCTGCGGCCGTTCAGACAAAGCATTCTGTAGATGCAAATACTACTTCAGCGCCTATTGTCTTTATGCACTCTTCTATTGCAGGAGCAGGGATACCATCTCTGTCACCAATGATGATAACCTTTTTATCCTGTAACATCTCATTCATTCCTTTCAAAATATATTTGTTACGGGTTTCGCGTTTCGTGTTACGCGATTCAAGCAAGGCTTCGAAGCCCTACCCTAACACCCGTAACTCGTAACTCGTAACTCGCAACCATCCCCATAGGACTACCCTAGGGTTTCTTTTAATATTGTGTTGTTGATAATTTATTAAAGCCTATTTCACTGGTTGCACCGGTTATTACCTGAAGTTCAGCTACTATACTGCCGTCTGGCTTAAGGCTTCCGGCAAATCCACCTGCTATCCTGTCCGCAGGTTCGAGATATCCAATTACCTTTTTCATTGGCGGTAATGAAATTACTTCATTTGCATTACCTGCTGTTACAACTGCATCAGCCGCTTTATCAGCATCTGCAAGAGACTGTGAAGCACCATCCCTGCCTGCATACTCGTCTGTTATAAGGACTGTCTTGATACCCTTTGCCGATATCTTCTTGCAGTTCATCATGAGGTCAGTATCAGGATTTCCAAAACCTTCCTCAGATACTATGACTGCATCAAGGTTCAGGTATTCAGCAAGCTTTGCAGTCCAGTTGGAAGACCTCTCCTTGTCGGCCAGAGTAACATTTTCATTTGTGATTATTACTCCTACAAAGTTGTAGTCCTTGCCATGCCTTTCATAAAGATCTTCGATTACAGGGTTGTTCATATGATTGTATGTCGGATTCTTATCACATGCTGAAACACAGTTACCGCTTACTATTGCTCCGTCCATAACCTCTGTAGGATATATGATTGTAGGAACAATTTTCTTTGCATCAACACCATACACATAAGTGTCATGGAGCAGGCCTTGTGTCTGGAGCATATAAACATAAGCCACTCTTGGAAGGTTAGGATATTGTTTCATGCCTTCCATCAATGTAGGAGTTTCATATACCTTTACTTCATCAGGTGTTACGTTTCTTCCTGCTTCTCCCAGGTATGCTGCGGCTTTGAAGCCTACCATCCTGACTGCTTGCTCATGCTCATGCTGCTGAAGCTTTTCCACCGGTGTGCAAACAATAACTATGTTCTGAGTCTTAGAGAATGGAGTATACTCTGCTCCGAGACCGCTCATATCTATGATACCTTCCTGGAAGCCTACAATTTTTCCTGCAGTAACAACTGCAGCACCTTTTAACACATGAGTTTTGCCTGAGCCTACTACATCAACCTTGTTGATCATTCCTGGAAGTATTCCGCCTGGTCCCTCCACCTTCACTCTAGGCTCGATTACGTCTTTTACAGGCATTATTCTGGTTTCTTCACCCGGTTTTGCGATATCAATCTCAATCTTTGAAAGTCTTGGGTCACCGCCGACTGTTTCCAGAAGCTCGGCTTTATTGACATAAAGGGTGCCCTTTTCTACTTTGGTAACATCTCCGAATTGTACATCTTTGATGAATATATTACCCAACTCTAAACGCAAAACGTTCACCTCCCTAATAATATGAGTAAATTGCTGAAAAACTCTTCAGCAAACTACTTTCACCTATATGTTTTCCTTGATAAGACTTTCAACGGTTTCGGGCGTACAATTCTCTGCCCCGCTGATTTCCTTTACCTTTTCACCATTTTTGTATACTATGAAGGTTGGAAGTCCCAATACCTTCTGCCCTATTGCAAGCCTTCTGTTTTCAGTTGTGTTGAGCTTGCACATCTTTATTTTATCTCCATACTTTTCTGCCAGTGCATGAACCTCCGGCATCAATGCTTTACAGGGCTCGCACTTTTCTCCCCAGAAATCAACAAGAACCGGGCCTGTAGCTTGAAGCACCTCTGCATCAAAATTTTCCTTGTTCAGTTCGATCATTTTTTCACCTCCTTTTAAAATTCTGTCCGTTGCGGGTTTCGCGTTACGCGTTACGCGATTCAAGCAAGGCTTCGAAGCTATATCCTAATACTCTCAACTCGAAACGCGTAACCAGTTTCTAATGTTCAAAATTCTTCTCAATATATTTTTCTGCATTAACTGCAGCTACTGCGCCATCTGCAGCCGCTGTTATAACCTGTCTCAGCGATTTTACCCTTACGTCTCCTGCAGCAAATATTCCCTCAACCGAGGTTCTCATTTCTTCATCAGCTATGATATAGCCTTTCTGGTCCATATCAACTATACCCTTTGCAAACTCTGATATCGGCTTGGTGCCTACGAACATGAACACTCCGTCAGTCCTGAAATCTGTGACTTCGTTGGTCTTAACATTCTTCAGCTTAACTCCCTCAACTATGCCATCACCGTATATCTCTTCAATTACTGTATTCCAAATGATATTAATCTTATCGTTTTTCATAGCTTTTTCTACTATGGACTTTGCAGCTCTAAACTCATCTCTTCTGTGAACAATGGTAACCTTTTCTGCGAATTTTGTAAGGTATATGGCTTCTTCTACTGCCGCATCGCCGCCTCCGACAACAACTACTTCCAGTTCTGTGAAGAAATCTGCATCACAGGTTGCACAGTAGGACACGCCCTTACCTCTAAGCTCCATTTCCCCCGGAGCCCCTAACGTCATTGGCTGTGCGCCGGTCGCAATTATTATTGCTTTTGCGCTTATGTCTTTGCCGCTTCCAAGCTTTACTACCTTTATCTTATCTGATATATCTATACCTGTTACGTCGTCCTTTAAAGGCTCAGTTCCAAAAGCTTCAGCCTGGCTTTTCATTCTTTCCATAAGCTTGGGACCAGTCGGCATTTCTATTGACCCCGGATAATTTTCCAGTTCCTCTGTAGTAGCTGCCTGTCCTCCCCATTTTGCTTTTTCAATTATAATTGCACTCATTCTGGATCTGGAGGCATACAAACCTGCTGCAAGACCTGCAGGTCCTCCACCTATTATTGCTACATCGTAAACCTTGCTCATAAAGCATCCTCCTTGTCGATGATTTTAAATCAGAAATTCTTTCTGCGGGCTTCCCATAAGAATTCAAGTTCAGTGCAGCAGGGCTTACAGAACGATACTGTCCAAAGCGCTCTCAAAAAGCTTTAAATCCACGAATCTGAAATCCTCGAGAACTTTTTCATTCCATACAGGGACTTTATTGTCTCTCTGAAACTTCTCAGTCACCGCTATACTGCTTTCTATAATTGTCAAGGACTCGACATCCAGATTGGCCCCTTCTGAAATAATAATGCTTCTGAAGGGTGTTTCGTTTGGTTTGATACTTCCCATTAATGGATGGGTTAATAATTTTGCTCCCTTGTGTACCATATCTCGCGCGAATTTCAGTACATCAATATATTGCCCATCTATAAAGGTAATATCTAATTTCTCACAGTATTTTTCTCTTACAAGGCTATTATTTGTCAGTATTCGAAGACAATTACCCAATATTATCCCTCCGAAGAATTTTACAAAAACATAAAAAGAGGTAGAGACTATGCCTCTACCTCTGTACTGGACCTGAGATATTCTTTGATAAATGAGCCTAAACCCTTTTTATCAAGTTGATCCTTCGGTGCTTTCGCTTCCCAGAGTCGCGTCCGGTAATCGGTCCTTTTACCTGAGAGCTTCATCATAAAGCATTTTTTACGACTTACTCCTTCGGCGCCAAAATTGGTCTCTCCCGAAAACCATCAACCGCAATATTTATTTTTTCATTAATCCAAACATATGGTATAGAAATTTTCTATACAAGTAATATTTTTAATTCATTACCATATATTTAATATACACTATTTTTTTGATATTGTCAAATTTTTATCAACACTATTTTTTAATATCGTCAGATTTTTATCAGTTCATATTCTTTAGAGCCCAGACCTATTTCTTCTCCGTAAGAAAGCTGTCTGGTTGCATCTATATTATCATACACTCCCCTGAATTTGTCTTTTCCTTTTTCATGATTGCACTTCAAGTCGCTGTTTACATTACCAATCTGATCATTTACAAGATCATAGGATGCAGCGTCTATTGCCACCGGATCTTTAGACGCAAGAATTCCTATGTCGGGTACTATGTATGCACCGCTGCCTCCAATACAGTCACAGAACGGAGTAATATCCATAAGCACATTGATATACCCTACATTTTCACCCTTGCTCTTTACAGCGCCATAAGCATATTCAACCATTCTCTCAAGGAACATCGGAATCTCGGTATCCCACTGAGGATTTATCGCTCTTATGGGGCACATTGCTATGCACTCGCCGCAGCCAATACAGCTTTCTCCTATCAAAGCCCTATTTTCTTCTTTTGTAATGGCATTTTCAGGACAATATTTGAGGCAAGTCGCACAACCCACACACCTTTTTCCTACCTTTGGCTTAACGACTGAATGCTGCTGCTGCTTGCCTGCAGCGGGAGCGCAGCCCATAGCCAGATTTTTTATTGCTCCTCCAAAACCGGCAGTATCATGCCCTTTGAAATGTGACAGAACTATTAGCTTGGAAACAGTTTCAATTTCCTTGGCAATTTTAACCTTGTCAAAATGCTTTTTATTTATCTCCACCTCAACGGAATTCTTGCTGTATATACCGTCGGCTATTACAACCGGAGCATTTACAACTGCATAGGAAAAACCGTTATATATGGCAGTCTCATAATGGTCTATGCCATTTGCCCTCGATCCGTTGTACAGTGTATTTGTATCAGTGAGAAAAGGTTTCCCACCCTTTTCCCTTACTTTATCAACTATCTGCCTTGCAAAGGTAGGCCTTATGTATGCAGTATTCCCTTTCTCCCCGAAATGTAACTTTATGGCTACAATATCATCCTTGGAGATAATATTGCCAAAACCTGCCTTATCAAACAGTTTCTGCATCTTGACCAGCAAGCTCTCCTGCTTGCCATGGGAATGAACCGGCGCAAAATAAACTTTTGATTTCATTCAATATTCAACTCCTTAAATTTCAAAATATAACGCTACTGCCCCGGGGCCTCCATGGGTGGCCACTACTGATCCCACTTCTCCCCTTATTATCTCTTTGATATTATATTTTTTCTTAAGCTCCTCTTCAAGCATTTCCATGTGCTCAAGGTCAGCTATATGATTTATTCCGATTACCTTGCCGTCCAAGGTCCAACCATTCTCTTCCACCGTATCCATTACTGCCGTTATTGCCTTTTTTATTCCCCTCGACTTACCATATAGCTCCATTTTTCCGTCGTTTACTGTCAATATGGGCTTTACGTTAAGAATGGAGCCTACTATAGATGCTGACAGGGACAGCCTTCCGCCTTTGTGAAGATACTTCAATGTATCCAATATGAAAAAGGATTTCAGCCTATGCTTACTTGCCTCTATTTCTTTTACGATTTCTTCCGGCTCAAGTCCTTCCTCCGCAAGTCTGGCAGCCTTTATGACCAATACTCCCGCACCCAGGGTTATTGCCATCGAGTCTATCACATGGACGCAGTCTCTGCCGATTTGCTCCTTGGCCATCACTGCTGAGTTATACGTGCCGCTCAGCTGCGAAGAGCCGTGAATGGATATTACTGTGTTGCCCGAAGCTGTTTCCTCCCTGAAAACTTCGAGGAAATCCCCCGGTGGTACTTGTGATGTTGTTGGAAGTACTTCTGATTTTTCGAGCTTCAATAAGAATTCCTCTAAAGTGAGGTCAATACCGTCCCTGAATGATTCATCTCCGAAGTTTACTGTCAAAGGCATGACTCTGATATTGTACCTCTCTACATATTCCTTAGGAACATCGCATATCGAATCCGTTATTATCTTTATCCCCATTTATATTCCTCCCTAGGTAGTTTTACCGCATGCCCGGAAAGCCTATCTGTCTCAGTGCCTCATATACTACTATTGCAACCGAATTTGCGAGATTCAATGAACGTGCGTCGTTAATCATGGGAACCCTTATACAAAACTCCCTATTTTCTTCCAGAAGTGGTTTTGGCAGTCCGGCAGTCTCTTTACCGAACACTAAAAAGCAATCTTTTTCATATTTTGCTTCAGTATGCTTTTTGGTTCCCTTTGTAGTTGAATAGTAGTACAGTCCGTCAGGGTATTTGCTTTTCAGCGCATCAAAGGAGTCATAATAATTTATATCTACCAAACTCCAATAATCCAGCCCAGCCCTTTTCAAATGCTTGTCATCAACCGAAAATCCCAGGGGCTTTACAAGATGTAGTGTACAGCCGGTTGCAGCACAGGTTCTTGCAATGTTTCCTGTATTCTGAGGTATCTCCGGTTCTACCAATACAATATTAAGACTCAAGTTAACAACTCCTAGTTTTGCGTAAGTAAGACATATTAGTCTGTCCCCTAGCTAAATATTAATATTTTCCATTCAATTCATAAATATATAATACAGTAACAAATGAAGTCCGACAAGTATTCGTTGCAAAACAAAAAGCAAATTTGCTAACCCAGGTAAAACTTCAATCACATAGCAAAATTGCTCTCCCGTTCATATTATTCTATTTATAGAAACAATTATTCTGATATTGCAATGTCTATTTCAATCTTCCCAATATTCTCTAATATTAAAGGTACACACATGGTCTTTGCACTCTTTGTGGAAACAGCCATATCACTTCCTACCAGGATGGTTGGAGGAGTAATATCTATTTTGATTCCATTATTATAGAATTCAGTTGATACATTTCCCATAATCATATTTCCAAGCTCTGCTATCGCACTCTTGGCCATATCTTCCAGGGCAGTTACTTCCATTCCGAACATCATGGCAGATGCAATTTTACATGCTGTGCTTTCATCCATGCTGAAAAACACCTGCCCCTTGAATTCTCCGGCCATACCGATTATTATAACTACACTTTCAGCCCTAAAAGTTGAGTTCTTGATGTATATCTGTCCTCGACTGGCTTTAACATTACA
>CAZUGK010000014.1:40519-50743 GCA_964619815.1 uncultured Clostridiaceae bacterium
TTGTACTAGATTCAAGGAAACATTGATAAAAGGATTTATGTATTCTACGTTCAAAGCTGCGGCCCCCTTGTCTAATGGATTTTACTATATTCTACATAAATCTACAATATTCCTCCTAATTGACAAATAATTAATTATAAAACGGAGGGAAGGTTTTTATCCTTCCCTCCGCTTAGCAGCCGGTTATGCAGCAATCCTATACATTATCATGCTTGTTTTGTTCACATCTGTAAGCCTGTCGTCATCAACAGGGCTTATAGTGCCCTTAGCCTTTATTTCGTTAACCAGAACATCTCTTACAGGAATAGATGTATCCTTGGGATTCTTACCTTCAAGGAACATTGTATACTTATCTCCTCCTGTTGCCTGGAAGTCATTTGTTACAACCTTGTAGAGCTGGGTATCAACTAATGGTTTGCCGTCAGCCAATGTAATCTTCACTATTCTCTGTCCTGCCGGTTTCTTTGAATCATACTGAACCATCAAGCCAGAGAACTGTCCCGGGTTCATATCTGTGGACATAATACCATGCTCGACTGCTGCTTTTACCTGTGCGCCTGTCAGTTCAAACGTATAGAGTGTATTGTCAAAAGGCATTATCTCATACATCAATCCCATTGTTATATCTCCAGCCGGCAGGTCTCTTCTCAGTCCACCACCGTTCTGGAATGCTATATCCGAATTTGTTACTTTTCTCATAACGTCTGTTGTCCAGTTACCAAGCAGTGTTGTCTGAGTGTCCTTCGGGCTGTGCGGGAAATCAGCTGTTGCCTTACCTATGACTACATTTTTAACAGGACCGATAAGTGTTTGTATGTAATTGAACCATCCGGTAATATTAGTGTCTGCTGAAGCCTTCTTTACGTTACCGTCAACGGATGGAACCGCTTCAACTACCTTCTTTTCTTTCGTGTCAAAGTATATGTCTATGCGGCCTACTGCCCTGCCGTTTTTATATGCTTCTACTATCGGAATGTTGTTTACTTTACCTGATACTGTTAGATGAGTGTGCCCGGCTATAATAGCATCAACACCTGTAACTGCCTTTGCCAAATCTGCTGCTTCGCCGGTTATTTCACCTGACTTGCTGTCCTGGGCTGCGCCAAGATGTGACAATACTACAACAACATCGGCACCTGCTTTTCTTACTTCCGGAGCAAGAGCATTGACAATTTCTGCAGGATTCTTGAAATCGTATGGTGCAACAAGGTCAGGTTTTGTCTTCGTTGCAGTTTCAGGAGTTACTATACCAATTATGCCCACGTTTACACCATTTGTGTTTACAATTGTATATGGTTTTACAAAGTCAGGAGTCTTACCGGTTGACTTTTCCACAAGATTTGCAGCAAGGTACGGGAAATTTGACTGAGCTATTCTCGCTTTAAGTTTGTCAAGGCCCCAATCAAATTCGTGATTTCCTAATACCATTGCATCAAAGCCTGCAACATTCATAGCTGTTGCTACCGGCTGTCCATACATAAGGTTGGAATCTGCACTTCCCTGGAACATATCCCCTGCTGAAAGTATCAAGGTTCCGTTCTTGTTTAGTTTTTCCTGAGCTTTCAGGTAACCAACCAATTTTGCAATTCCAGGATCCGATCCTCCCTCAGCCAGTAAGCCGTGGAAGTCATTAGAAGTCAAAAGGCTTATTTTCTTTACATTGTTTTCCTTTGGAATAAATACTATTCTTCCTGCAAAGAGAGCTTTGTTAGCATCTTTTGCTGTAATGTTGTTTACTGACAATAATTCATCAGCGGCCTTGTTATACTTCTTTGCTACTGATGCAAGAGTGTCGCCTTCTGCAGCAGTATATCTTTCCGCAGGAACTGTAATGAGGTTGTAGTTGTTATCAACAACCGGGCTTATAGTCTTCTTTTCTTTGATATAGTTTATTATAAGAGTTCTTATCTGCCCGTCGTCGCCTAATGTAACTGCTGAATCATAAAGGTTCTTTGGTTGTGTCAAACCGATAGCAGCCATGTGACCGCCGCCGCCGCCAAACCTGTAATTGTTCAGTGCTACTCTGAAGGTCTGAGTATCTGTAACCGGTTTGTCTTTATAAGTAAGATTTACAACCCTGCTGCCTGCAGGTTGAGTCAAATCCAGTTGGTAGTTTACGCCTTGAATCATATCATAGTTATAACCTGGGATGTTGGGATCAAAAGTAATCTGTTGGTCTCCAGGTCTAAATTGGTTAAAGTATTTTGCAGAGTATTCAATATAGTCCCTTAACTGCTTTCCTGTCATTTCTGTTACGTTCAGCCAGTTTTCATATACATACAGTGCATTTATATCGCTTACCTTAACATCACCCTCAGGTATTCTGCTGCTGTCATTGAAGGATGCTGCTATGGAAACATCCGCTTTTCCATAGTACATTTGCACATTCTGTATCAGATCAACCAGTGCTGTATCTTTTATCTGCTGGTCAATACCGCTGAATTCCTCTGTCGACTTGCCGATTATCGTATTTACCAGTGAATTAACTGCTTCAGTATCTGCCTTTACTACGTCAAGTACTTCCTGGGAAGGCTCATAATCTTTAACGTCGATGTTCTTTGATTCTTTCTTTGCTACTGTCCATTTCCCGCCAACCTTTTCAAAGGACAGGTCAATTTCTGATACCTTCTGGCCCCATTTTTTCGGCTGAACTATAAGCACTCCGTTTTCGGTCTGACCGGCAACATCAGCGTGTGCATGTCCGGATAATATTGCAGTTATTTCAGGGCAAGCATTTGCTAATGCTTTAACCTGGTCCTCATGCAATACATCGTCTTTCTTTTCAATACCTGAATGAGCAGATACAACTATGGCATCTACTTTTTCAGTATCCTTTAATACTTTAACCCACTTCTTGCCTTCTTCTACTATATCCTTGAACTGGAGATCCTTTACGTTGTTCTTGTCCCAGGTAGTTACACCAGTGGTTGTGAAGCCAAGGATACCTATCTTTATTCCGTTAACTTCTTTTACTATGTATGGTTTTACAAAGTTTGTCCCGTCAGCTTTATAAATATTGGCTGATATTACAGGGAACTTTGCATCTCCCATTATCTTATCAAGAACTTTCAAGCCGTAATTGAACTCGTGGTTTCCCAATGTCCAGGCGTCATAATTCATCATGTTCATTATCTTCATCATCGGGTGTACAATTTTTGCTTCAGTTTTAGAATTAAAATTATCCAGATAATACTGGGCGAACGGTGTTCCTTGAATAGTGTCACCGTTGTCGATTAAAATGGTGTTTGGATTTTTACCTCTTACATCCTTTACCACTGAATAAACCTTTGCTATACCCTGCTGCGCCTCTTTCTGAGTATAATAATCAAAGGTTGCTATATTTGCATGCAGGTCGCTTGTGCCAAGGATGGTTACTGTTACTGCGCTGCTTTCTTCTGCCAAGACACTTCCCATAGGTAGCAGCATTGAGAAAATCATGATTAGAGTAAGTAAAATACTTAGTCTTTTGGAAACCCGTTTCATCTTCATACCCCCAAATCATATTTTGGCAATATAACCATAATATAGGTTATACTGCATGTATTTTTATTATAGCATGATTATAGCATTTGAATAAATATCATATAATATAATTTATGTTGCTTTCAGGTAAAATTTCTGTTATTCTTTCTCTGAAAAAATCCTCCATATCAACTAGTTCTTCTTTCTTGTACACATATTTGCCGTAACCGAACTGACCGTATTTGAACCGCCGTTCTTCCTCATTCATAGGTATATCATTTCCGGGAAATATTTCATTTATGGTCTTCTTTGCCCTTGAAGTAAACCTGTGCGAAATTATTTCAAAGCTTATACTTCTGTCCCTGTACCTGCCAAGCTTATCCTTCAGCTCCCGGAGCAATTCTCCGTAATCCTTCTTCCACCCCTCAGTAAGCAAAACAGGAGCTATGATAAACCCTAAAGGGTAATCATGCTCGGCAATCTTCTGAGCTGCTAATACACGTTCTTCCATTCCGGCTGATTTATGCTCGTACTTCCTGATTACATTTGCAGAATTCAGGCTGAACCTTACTGTAGTGTGTCCATTATGCCTGGCCTCAAGTATACCTTCAACGTCAGTGAATTTGGTTACAAATCTGAACCGTCCCAGTTCCTGCTGCCCAAAAAAATTAATGGTTTTTAAAAGCGTTCCTGTATATGGCTCCACAGGTATTGGATCAGAGGTAGCTGCTCCCTCAAAATATGTAATGTCCGGCTCACGTTCCTTAATATATTTGGAAGCTCTCTCAAGTATTTCATCCACATTCACATATACCCTCATATATGGCTTTTTCCCAAGCTGCGTATTCAGATAACAATACATGCACATACCCATACAGCCGGTTGCAAGAGGAAGCTGATAATGAGCAGAGGGCTTGCAGCTTTCAAAATTCAAGGTCCGCCTTACTCCTACCACAAGAGTGCTTTTGCTTTCGGCATAAGCTTGCTGCGGTGTCTTACCCGGGATAACCGTAACCCTGTTGTGGGATTTCAGCATACTGATTTCAACATCCTTGTTATTAAACTGGTCAAAGAGCTTTTGCCCAAGGGGGTATTTTAGGGCTTCCTGCTCAAACAATACTCTTTTGGGATTAAAGGGCATAAAAAATCTCCTTCTTTCACTTTTGCATTTACCTTATTATTTGCAAAAAAAAAATTGACTTGCGTCAATTCATCATTTTTTGAGCTTCAAGGTGCTTATCACCGGATAATGATCAGAGGCATCGGACTTCAGAACATCATAGCCTTGCACTTCGAATTCCTTTGATGTAAATATATAATCTATCCGTTCACTTAACCCACCCGCTTCAAAAGTGGCCTTATTTTCATCATTATAGCCGGCAGAATCTTTATATCTCCTTGTAACCTGATAAAGCTTGTCCGCCTTTGTGTTAAAATCTCCGGCTATTATGAAATTCTTATCATCACCGGTTATTTTCAGGATTTCTTCAACCTGCAAATCTCTTTCACCCTGCTCCAATCCCAGGTGAGTGCTGTACATGGATATTCTGTGACCATTCATATTTATTCCGGCCCTTAGCAGTGTCCTTTGCTCTCCGTTTGAAGGCAGTTTGCTTACCTCATATTCTTCTATCGGATATTTGCTCAGTATGGCATTTCCATACTGGCCGTTCAGTATGTTCATGCTTTTTCCAAAGGCATAGTACATTGAAAGCTTATCCGAAATATATCCTATCTGATCCTCAAACCGCGTTCTCAGTGAGAACCTCTCTACCTCCTGAAGAGCTACCATTTCAGCTCCGGAGCTTTTTATTACCTCTGCTATACCGTCCAGATCCAGCTCATTGTCCTTGTTTATTCCCCTGTGGATATTGTAAGTCATTACTCTTATTACAGGCATGGTATCAGCCGTTTTCCCCTCGTTCTCATCATAAATGACCTTTTTCTCCACAGCTGCAGGTATGCTTTCATTACTGAGATTTGTATAAATACCTATTAATATTACAGCAATAGCTAAGAAATAAAGCTTCTTCATATTTTCAATCCTTTTCAAAATATTTACTTACTTTTATTGCGTCCAGCCATCCTGTATATACTTTATGTTAACATAAAGTAACAACATAGTAAAATAAATATTTTGAAAAGTCGGATATTTAAAAATTATATATTACAATATGAACCTTTCAATGGCCTCTGCCACTCCATCCTCCTGGTAATCCCCGGTAATATGGTTTGCCACCCTCTTTAAGGACTCCTCCGCATTTCCCATAGCAATTCCAAGGCCTGCATATTCAATCATGCTCATGTCGTTTTCATTATCTCCTATGGCAATTATTTCCTCCCTGTGAATCCCATACATCTGCGCGAGCATTTTTACTGCATTCCCCTTAGTTACGCCCTTGTTCATCACCTCAATGTTATCCTTCAATGACTGGCTTACAGATACTATTCCTGTTTCTTCTATATCATTTCTCAAAAGCTGCAGCTTTTCGCTGTCCTTATCCACGACTACTGCCTTCAGAATATCAGCTTTGTCCCCTTCCAAGGCCTTATCAATATCGTCAACGATTTTGATTTTTACCTGATCCTCTGCTCCCAGATACTTGTTCCATTCAGTATACCTTAAGGACACATTTACAAGCTCCTCTGCATAAATAGTGTCCTCGGTGAAAAAATGGCAGTAAAGTCCGTATTTACGGGAAAGCCTTATCATTTCATTAACTGTTTCCGGCCTCAAAGTATCCTTGTAAATGGTTCGCTCAGTGTCTTGAGGATTGTTAAATGCGGCTTCCCTTATTATCGCTCCGTTGCTGGCTATTATCGGAGTGCTCACTCCCAAAAGCTTCGCATAGACCCTGGCAGAAGTATATATCCTGCCTGTAGCAACTACCATATGGACACCCTTTTCCATCGTCTTTCTCACAGCTTCTCTGTTCCTATCCGAAATTTTTTTCTCCTTGTTGAGAAGCGTGCAATCCATGTCCGTCACAAGCATTTTATATTTTAAGTTGTCTGTCTTCATAAGTCCCCTCCAAATTTACTCTTCATTATTTATGTATTATATCTATTCCATCCCTGTATGATTCCTCATCAAAAACAACATAAAGCAGCACAATTGCAATATCATGTTTTTGATCAGCTCCTGAGAAAGATCGCAAGTGCTGTCTGATATTACCCTCACGGCCCCCATTATAAAACCTCCCTGCAGTAAATAATACTTTATATATTTTATATTATAAACTAATGATTTTAAAACTTCAAAATGCGCCAAATTGGAAATCAGGCAGAATTTCACACAAGAGAAGCCAAACATCAGTCCGCCTGCAAATTAAAATTATGCCTGTAACTTAAATTTTGCAGCTATATACAAAAAAAATCATCTGAATTTAATCAGATGATTGCTGTCTTACATTTTATTTGGTGCGCGAGGCGGGATTTGAACCCGCACATCCTTGCGGACACTAGACCCTGAATCTAGCGCGTCTGCCAGTTCCACCACTCGCGCCAACGAAACTATTATATCATGTTGTATTTTTGATTTCAACATGTATTTTTTGCAATTACCCATTATTTATCCCCATTTATCTGCCCAGGATATACAAGCTTACGAAAAATTGTATAACTCCGGCTTTTTTCAGTGCAAGTCTTTTTACCTTCTTTCTGAATACTTCCAGCGTTTTTCTTTCTTCTGTATCAAGGTCTTGCTCACTATACCGGATTTTTTCCAAAATTTCTGTTACAATGGGAATATCGGAAAATCTTTCTTCATAATTATATTTAACTCTTTTCAGAAATTCTCTTAAAGTCTCCTCCGGCTTCATCACAAAGCCTGCACGTCTCAGATACCATATGACATCCTTTATATAATCCATGGCAAAGCTTCGCCCTCTATTGCGCTTGAGGCTGATTTCCCTCAATATCCACGCAAAATACATAAAGCAAAATCTTATGATTAAAAGGGACGCGAATACAAATATTATAATATTTCCGATATTGAAGCTTTTTTCCCGGCGTTTTTCGTATACTGCCCCGCTTCCTCCCTCATCCATTTCCTCCAAGCTTCCGCGCCGGCGTGACAAATCGGATATGGCTGCGCTATCCCTTTCTTTATCCCCCTCAGTATCAGTTTCTGCTTCCTGAACCGCACTTCCTGCTGTCCTGTACTCGACTACGGGATACTGCGGAGTAGGCTCAAAGGATACCCATCCATAATCATCAAAATATACCTCCACCCATGCATGGGCATCAGTTCCCCTGACCTTTCTTTCTTCAGAACCATCATATCTGGCTATGAAGCCTTCCACATATCTGCAGGGAACGTTGGAAGCCCTAAGCAGTACTGCCATGGAAGTTGCAAAATAAGTGCAGTAGCCTTCTTTACCTTCAAACAGAAAATGATCTGTAAACTCTGCGTTTGAAGGCAGCTTGCCGGGCTTTAGGGTGTATTGATAGTTTTGCCTCAGATATTTTTCAACAGCCTTTGCCTTGTCATAATTATTGTTTTGCCCTTTAGTTATTTCCTGTGCCAATGACTTTACTCTTTCAGTAATATCCCCTGTAAGGGAAGTATATAGTTTGAACTCATTGGCGCCAAGGCTTTCAGTCTTTTTCTTCCTTATTTCCTCATTATCTATATAAGGCAGCATGCTCTTTACTGTGTATGGCTCATCTCTCATTGTCATCTTTGGAGTATATACCTCGGAATCCTCATCGGCATATATGCGTTTTGACTCATGCTGTACCTGATATACTGAATATGGGGCAAATATCGTAGAGGTCAAAAGCCCGTCATAGGTGATCTCCGATGTCTTTTCATAGGTTGTGACGCTGCTTCCGAAAGGAAGCGGCAGCGGGTAGCCGGGCGTATACTCCTTGTATCTCTTCTTTGATTTGCTCCAGCTATTGCCTGAATATTTGTCCTTTATTGCTCCTCTAAGATATAGCGTATCCTCTCCCTGCGTCTTTACAGTCATCATGACAGACGTGTCCTGAAGCAGCTCCCCTCCCAGCCTTTTGCCCTTTATGCGTGCTGAATCAAAGCTGTACCGGGAGTTAAAGCCGTAGCTGAAGGATTCCAGTGTATCATTACGCCAGTCTGCAATAAAAGGAAACATGCTAACCACTTTATCATTAAGCCAGGGCCATCTTACAGCGCTTATATTCAAAGGCAGCGCAAGGGAGAGCAGCAAGGATACCGAAACAACAATTGCTGTGTTCAGCATCCAATTAAGCCCTATATTGTCCTCTGCTATGCTTCCTGCCGACTTCCACTCCCTTAGCCTTTTCTTGTATACCTGGTAGGAATATAATATTATAGCTGCGAAAAGGAAAAGCACAAGATAAAGCCTTGCCTTTTCAACATAGATAAACCAAAAGAAGGATAATGCTGCGGTACCCAGTACAATAAGCATGAATTCCCCTCTGCCGCTGTATACAATAATTGAAACGGCAACTGAAACCAAAATAACATATAATGCTGCAAACAAAAAGGAGTAGGCGGGTTCAAAATAGTTGTATCCCACAATATATCCATACAGCCAGCTGAAAAACCCGAGTATTTCTTGAAGATAATAATTAAGCAATGCCGCTTCAGCATAATAAATATAAGCAGCCCAGCCTGCAGCAGCCGCCAATGCCAGAAGGAGCGTTACCGGGAATATTACTATAAGTGATGCTGCAGCGACAGAGCAAAGAGTAAGCGTAACCATCCCCGCTAACGGCAGTTCCATTCCTGTAGAATCCATAACCGCCAGGTTCAGGCTAAAAACCATTATGAATATCAAAATGAAAAAAAACAGTATTTCTTTAATATCCCTATTTTTCATAATGACCCCCCAGCACCTGCCTTATGTCGTCCTCCAGGCCGACTGTAAAAACCTTGAGACCATTGTGCTTGAGCACTTCTATGCTTTCGTTGTTCTCTTCCTTGTCCCCGCATAAATATATTATCACGAACTCTATACCTGAGGCTTTCAATGAAAGATAAGCCTCAGTTGCAGTCTTTTCAATACAAGGAGATATTACAATGACTGTAGCATCCCAGTCCAACTTTCTCGCTTCCTTTTTTACCAAATCCGAAATCGGTATATCACCCTTTGCCGAAAGCCTGCTTATAGCATCAAGAAACTGCTCAAACCTATCGACCCTCTTCGCTGTGAGGTTTGCTGCCATATCACCCTTTGCTGTAAAATTCACCGTCATAGAATGAAAAAGTGCGTATCTTATTATACTTGCCGCACACTCCGCTCCTTTTTCCTCTATGTCAGAGGCTAAATCCTCCGGAAAACCGTAATCATACAAATCAAGAAAGACATTCAGATCTGCGGAGGCGTTAAGTTCAGCATTTCTCACGAAAAAGTCTCCCTTATGTGCAGTTACCTTCCAATGCATTTTCTTGAAACTATCCCCAATGTTGTATTTCCTTATATCCCTTGTACTGGCCTGATCCTCATAGGCATTGTGCTTGACAGCTATAGTTCCGAATTGCTGCCTTAGAGGAATATCAAGCTGCTTCAGCAAATGTACCTTTGGATAGACAGAAAGGTAGATTTCTTCATCAAAAACCTTCTTCCATTTAAAAATACCTAATATATCTCCAAACTCCGCTTCAACATACCCCATTTTGTAAACCCCTTTGTGCCTGCATTCAAAATCCCTGGACAGAGTCGCTTTTATAACCGGCATCAAGGAAAATATTCGCTGTTTATGTTATTAACCAGCAAGCCGTTTATGGAGGGTGGCAGCAACCATAAAGTATGGAAT
>CAZUGK010000015.1:0-24879 GCA_964619815.1 uncultured Clostridiaceae bacterium
GGGAATAAACGGAATATATTACTTTAGCTTTAACCTGGGCTATTATTTTAGCGCTGGTTATTTTACATGCAAAAAACAATATATTCCTTTTCTTAATGAGTTAAAACAACCTAAGCACATATTATACAGAAAACCCTTGTATATATGAAAAGCACAAATTAAAAATAAGGCTCATTAGAGCCTTATTTTTTTTATCCATTTTCTTATTTTAGTAATTTAAAGGAGGATCATCATGGTGATAGTAATGAGAGCAGATGCTCCAGGCAAAGAAGTTGAAAAAATCAAAGAAAGGATAGAGACAGGAGACCGCAAGATAAGTGTAATTAAGGGCAAGGATTATTATGTGCTTGGCATTATCGGAGATACCACCGGCATAGATGTAAGTGAAATCGAAGCAAATGAACATGTGGAAAAGGTTATGAAGGTACAGCAGAGCTACAAGCTTGCAAACAGAATGTTTCATATGGACAATTCAGTGATACAGGTAGGAGATAGGACTATTGGAGGACAAGAGCTGGCTGTAATAGCAGGCCCCTGCTCGGTAGAGAGTGAAGCACAGATATTGGAGCTGGCTAAAAGAGTGAAGGATTGCGGAGCAGGCTTTTTAAGAGGGGGTGCATTCAAGCCCAGAACATCTCCATACAGCTTCCAGGGGATGAAGCTTGAAGGGCTTGAGCTTTTGAAGCTTGCCAGGAAGGAAACCGGACTTCCCATTGTTACTGAAATAATGTCGGCTGACATGATAGAAAGATTCGTGGAGGATGTGGACATTATCCAGGTAGGGGCAAGAAATATGCAGAACTATGAACTGCTTAAAGAGCTTGGAAGGACCAGGAAGCCTATACTTTTAAAGCGCGGACTGTCTGCAACAATAGAAGAGCTGCTTATGTCGGCAGAGTATATCATGTCTGAAGGAAACAGCAATGTAATACTCTGTGAAAGAGGAATAAGAACCTTTGAAACCTATACAAGAAATACCCTGGACCTTAGTGCGGTTCTTGCAATCAAAAAACTCAGCCATTTGCCTGTTATCGTCGATCCAAGCCATGCAGCGGGCTTGTGGTGGATGGTTGAGCCTCTCGCAAAAGCTGCGGTAGCGGTAGGTGCTGACGGAATTATGATAGAGGTACACAATGATCCTGTAAATGCCAAGTGCGACGGGCAGCAGTCCATTAAGCCGGAAAGGTTCAAGGAATTGATGGAGGAAGTAACCGCTATGGCGGGAGCAATTAGAAAAATTGTTTAAGAATAATACAGTTCAAATTTTCTGATTAAGGGGGAGATTAAATTGGAAGAAGGCAACTTTAGAAAGAACATTGCAGTAGTGGGTTTGGGGCTTATTGGCGGTTCCTATGCAATGGCGTTGAGGCGGCTTAATGCGGGAAGAATGCTCGGAATCGATATAGATGAAAGAGTATTGGACAAAGCAGCCAGCTGCGGGGTAATAGATGAAGGCGCTTGCGATGCCGAAGAAATATTATGCAAGTCTGATATGGTAATAATTGCTCTCTACCCTAGGGATACAATTGAGTTTATAAAAAAGTGGGCTGATTGTTTCAAGCCGGGAGCAATAATTACCGATACCTGTGGTATAAAGCAGCCGATAATTGCTGCTGCAATGGAAAGTTTGCCTGAAAACGTGGAATTTGTGGGTGGACACCCAATGGCGGGTAACGAGTTTCAAGGCTTTGATGCTGCATCCAGAGGGCTTTTTACAGATACGAATTATGTTATCACACCACATAATAAAAACAGCGAAAAGGGAATAATGGTTGTAGAAAAAATGGCAGCCGCATTAGGCTGCAAGTGTGTGACGAAGATTGGAGCAGAGGCTCATGACCGTATGATGTCCTTTACCAGCCAGCTTCCGCATATTGTCGCTGTATCCTTCGCAAACCTTATAATAGATGAGAAGGGCATAAGCCCTTTTACCGGGCGCAGCTTCAAGGATGCTACCAGGGTAGCAGCGTTGAACGAGGAACTCTGGACCCAAATATTCTGGATGAATAATATGAATATTATTGATAGAATAGAAGATATGGAGAATATATTGCATAAATTGAAGAATGCTGTAAATGAAAAGGACGAAGGCAGCCTTCGAATATTGTTCGAAAATGCAATCAGAGGGAAAAGGGAGATAGGATAGATGAGAACTCTTGAGGTTTCAACAAAAAGCGGCAGTGCAAAATATGAAATACGAATTGGGGAAAACGCACAGGAAGAGCTTTACAATTATCTTTCAGTGAAGCATAAGGGCAAAAAGGCTGCAATAGTTACCGATGACAATGTAAATAAGCTCTATGGAGCCTCATTATGCAAGGGTATAACTGAAGCAGGACTGAACTGCACACTTATATCCGTCCGCCCGGGCGAGAAAAGCAAGTCAATGGAGGTTCTTGCAGGAATATATGATGCACTTGCCGGCTTCAATATAAACAGGGGAGATATAATAATTGCATTTGGCGGCGGTGTTGTGGGCGATTTGACCGGCTTTGCCGCAGCTACCTATCTGAGGGGTATAACGTATATCCAGGTTCCTACAACATTGCTGGCTCAGGTAGACAGCAGCGTAGGAGGAAAAACTGCAATTGACCTGCCCTCGGGGAAAAATCTGGTGGGCAGCTTTTATCACCCTGAAATTGTATTTATTGATACTTTATTTCTTGATACGCTGGAAGAAAGGGTCCTGAGGGACGGAATGGCTGAAGTAATCAAATATGGATGTATAAAGGACAAGAAGCTGTTTGACAGGCTTTTGGATTATGAAAACCTGCAGCAATGCATTAAGGATATGGATGAACTGGTATACATATGCTGTTCAATAAAGGCGGCAGTGGTGGAAGTGGATGAGCTGGACAGAGGAGAAAGAATGCTTCTTAATTTTGGCCATACCCTTGGGCATGCAGTAGAGCAATATTATAATTACGGGAAGTATACCCACGGAGAAGCTGTTGCAATGGGCATGGCAGAAATTACAAAACGGAGCGAGGAAATGGGCTTGACGGAAAGGGGTACTGCAAAAGCTATAGCTGAAGCACTGAAAAAATACGGTCTTCCATATGAGATCCCGGTTGCGGATAAGAAGGAGCTGGTTGATGCGATAAAGCTGGATAAAAAGTTCATTGGAGACAGTATAAAGCTTGTTCTGTTAAACAAGCTCGGAACGGCCTTTATCAGAAAGGTAAAGGGTGAAGAACTGGAAGCTTTCATATAGGGGGATATGTTGATGAATGAAGTAACAATATATCCGGGCAGTCTTGCCGGGGAGGTCTGCATACCTCCATCAAAAAGTATAAGCCACAGGGCAGTTATATGTGCAGGACTCTCGGATGGAACAAGCACGATAAATAATATCGGAGTATCGCAGGATATTGAAGCAACCTGTGACGCTATGAGAAGCTTCGGAATAACGGTTGAGGAAAAAGCAGCTTCGCTGAGGGTAAAGGGAAGTGCAGCTCTTGAACTGAAAAATTCAAGGATAGACTGTCGTGAGTCGGGGTCTACCTTAAGATTTATCATACCGATTGCTGCTTTGACCGGAATGCCCGCTGTCTTTTACGGGGAAGGAAGATTGGTTGAGAGGTCATTAGTGCCTTACTTTAATATTTTCGACAAACATGGTATAAAATACCAAAGCGAAGGCGGAAAGCTGCCGCTTCACATAAATGGCAGACTGACTCCGGGAGAGTTCAGCCTTGCAGGAAATATAAGCTCACAGTTTATAAGCGGCTTGTTGTTCGCGCTGCCGCTTTTGGAGGGTGACTCAAAGATAACGGTAACCACAGTGCTGGAGTCAAAGCCATATATAGATCTGACCTTGAAGGCTTTGCAAGATTTCTTTATTCAAATAGAAAACAATGGTTACAGAAACTTTTTTATAAAAGGTAATCAGAAGTATAGAGCGACTGATTATACTGTTCCCGGAGATTTCTCACAGGCGTCCTTTTGGCTTGCAGCAGGGGCGCTGGGGTCGGATGTGGTGTGCAAGGGCCTGGATATGGGTTCATTACAGGGTGATAAAGCTGTGTTGAATATAATAGGCGAAATGGGAGGCAGAATAACTGCAGAGGGTGCTGCTGTCAAGGTGCTGACCTCTGATATGAAAGGAACTGTTATTGATGCGTCCCAGTGTCCGGATTTGGTTCCTATCCTTGCAGTACTCGGAGCACTCTCAGAGGGAAGGACGGAAATTATAAACGCACAGAGGCTGAGGTTTAAGGAATCCGATAGATTGAGGGCCATAACCAGCGAACTTGGCAAGCTTGGAGCCGACATTACGGAAAAGCAGGATGGCTTGATTATTGACGGCAGGAAGAGACTCAAGGGCGGAAGTGTTGACAGCTGGAACGACCATAGAATTGCAATGGCTCTGGCTATAGCAGCCACAAGGTGTGAAGAACCGGTAACAATAAGCGGTGCTTCCAGCGTGAAAAAGTCATATCCTGATTTTTGGGACCACTATAAGGCGTTAGGAGGAAAAATTGATGAGCGGAACATGGGGTAATAATTTAAAAATATCAATATTCGGGGAATCCCACGGGAAAGCGATTGGAATAAATATAGACGGCTTAAGAGCCGGAATCCTTCTGGACCTTGATTATATAAGAAAGGAAATGCAAAGGAGGGCTCCCGGCAATAATGAACTTTCCACACCCCGTAAGGAGGAGGACGAATTTGAAATTCTGAGCGGCTGCTTTGAGGGAAGGACTACGGGTACTCCTCTATGCGCAGTGATATATAATGCAGACAAAAAATCCGGAGACTATACAAAGCTTAAGAATATAATGAGGCCTTCACACGGTGACTATACAGGATATGTGAAATATGGCGGCTTCAACGACTACAGGGGTGGAGGGCATTTTTCGGGCAGACTTACTGCCCCGCTGGTATTTGCCGGGGCAATATGCAGGCAGCTTCTGGAGAATAGGGGAATAACCATAGGCAGTCATATAAGGAGCATAGGTGAGGAGCAGGATGAGCTCTTTGATGCTGTCAATGTTGGAGCAGGCATATTAAAGGAATTGGCAAGCAGGCCTGTCCCGGTACTTGACTCAAGCATCGAAGCTCCCATGAAGGAGATTATTTCCCGGGCAAAGGAACGGAAAGACTCGGTAGGCGGTGTTGTAGAAACTGCAGTACTTGGCATGGAACCGGGAATTGGAGAACCTTTTTTTGACTCGGTAGAAAGCACCTTAGCGCATCTTATATTTTCCATTCCGGGAGTAAAGGGCCTGGAATTCGGGGCAGGCTTTGATATATCAAAAATGCACGGAAGCACGGCAAATGACGAGTATTATATGGATGGAGACAAGGTAAGAACTTACAGCAATAACAATGGGGGAATACTTGGCGGTATAACCGACGGAATGCCTTTGATATTCCGGACCGCCTTCAAGCCTACAGCCTCAATAGGCAGGCTGCAGAGAACAATAGATATAGAGAATAGAACAAATACTGAAATAGAGGTGCAGGGCAGGCATGATCCATGCATTGTGCCGAGAGCAGTGCCTGTAATTGAGGCTGTGACTGCCATTGCACTGCTGGACCTGATAATGCAGGGTGAGAGAAAATGAATTTAAAAAGGATGTGGTTGTATTGGAAGAACTGGAAATCTTGCGACAGAAGATAAATGAAACTGATGAAAAGCTCGTCAGCTTATTTATAGAGAGAATGGCACTTGCTTCCCGGGTTGGAGAGTATAAAGCAGGAAAAAACCTGAAAATATATGATCCGGTCAGGGAAAAGGAAATTATAGAAAGGTTTGCAGCTGAGGTTAAGGTTGATTTTGACATAAAATATGTCGAACAGTTTTTAGAAAACCTTATGTTTTTAAGCAGAAGGCTCCAAGGAGATATAATAGGCAAAAAGCAGGGGCCTTCAAGGCATGAAGGGGCTGAACCGGCAGTGTCCTTTGGTTACCAGGGAGTGCCGGGCTGCTACAGCTACCAGACAGGACTTGAATATTTCGGGGAAGAGGTTGAGACAGTGAGCTGCCGTACCTTCAGGGATGTTTTTGAAGCGCTTGCGCAAGGAAAAGTGCAGTATGGTGTACTGCCCATAGAAAATTCTACCTCTGGAAGTATCAATGATGTATACGATTTACTCAGAGAATATGAATTTTATATAGTGGGTGAAAAATGCCTTAAGGTGGAGCACAGCTTATTAGGGGTTGAAGGTACGGAGCTTTCTGATATAAGGGAGGTATACAGCCACCAGCAGGGCTTGATACAATGCAGCCGCTATCTGTCAAAGCATCCTGAATGGAAGCAGGTACCTTATTTCGACACTGCAGGCAGTGCAGAGCATGTTGCAAAGGAAGGCGTGAACTCCAAAGCCTGCATCGCGGGTAAAAAGGCGGCTTCAGTATACGGGCTGAGCATAATCAGCCCAAATATCCAGGATAACAGGAACAACAGCACCAGATTTGTAATTATAGGCAAAGAAAAGCTGGAGGTCGGAGCGGATAAAGTCAGCGTTATTCTCAGCGTAGCTCATAAGCCGGGGTCTCTTTACAAAATACTCAAGCATTTTGCAGAAGGCAACTGCAATCTTATGAAGCTTGAGTCCAGGCCTTTGGAAGGTAAAGCATGGGAATATTTCTTTTATATAGATTTCAGCGGAAATGTAAACGAGGAAAGTACCAGAGATGTTCTGGCAGACATAGAGAAGGAAAGCTCATATTTCAGGCTGCTGGGTAATTATAGGAGCGAGGTTGGCTGCGCATGATGAAAAATATTTATGGATTAATCGGAGAAAAGCTGGGACACAGCTTTTCTCCCCAAATACACGGTGAGATATTCAAAAAGCTTGGTATAGCAGGAGAATACAAGCTTTTCGAATTGAGGGAAGATGAGCTGAAAGCTGCAGTTAAGGAATATAAGAAGCAGGATATTAAAGGCTTGAATGTTACTGTGCCATACAAAATAAAAATTATGCCTTACCTTGATGTGATTTCAGCCGAAGCAGAAAAAATCGGGGCGGTGAATACCATATCCATGGCAAATGGCGTACTCACAGGATATAATACTGATTACAACGGCTTCGGGAAGTCTCTTGCGAGGAGCCGGATAGAAGTGAAGGGTAAAAGTGCAGTCATATTAGGCACCGGCGGAGTTTCGAAGGCAGTTGTTCAATACCTGACGGACAATGGAGCAAAAAACATTACATATGTCAGCAGAAATCCCGGTGATGGAGCAAACGGCAGCGGGTATTCAATCAGGACAATAGGCTATGATGAACTGGCAAGCATGGAGGGGGACCTGATAATAAACTGTACCCCCTGCGGAATGTATCCCAAAGTAGATGCATCACCGGTTTCCCAAGATATATTTAAGGGGTTCGGTACTGCAGTGGATTTGATATATAATCCTGAGGAAACTATGTTCCTCAAGCAGGCTAAGGATAACGGGCTGAAAACCGTAAACGGGCTTTACATGCTTGTCGGCCAGGCCGTTGCAGCTCAGGAAATCTGGAACGGAATCCGATTATCTGAAGAGCAGGTGGATGACATATATAAGAATATAAAGAATTTGCTTTATAGGGCAGATACGGGTGAAAAAAATGGCTGATAACGGAAAAAACATAGTGTTGATAGGAATGCCGGGCTGCGGTAAGACGATTATAGGAAAACTGCTTTCTGAAAGGCTTGGAAAGAAATTCATAGATATAGACAGCTTGATTGAAAGACAGGAGGGGTGTACTATAAGTGAACTGTTCCGCCATGGGGAGGAGTATTTCCGCAACCTGGAAACTGAAGCGGTGCTTGCTTTGGAGAAGGAAGAGACTTCCATAATAGCAACAGGAGGCGGAACGGTGAAGCGTGCTTCAAATATGGAAAGCCTGAAGAAAAACGGGATTATATTTTATATTGACAGGTCCGTAAGTGATATTACCGGAGATATTGATGCAAGCACGAGGCCGCTGCTGGCAGGGGGGGCAGACAGGCTGGTGCAGCTGTATGCTGAGAGACATGATTTATATAAGAGGTACAGTGATTTCACAGTCAAAAATGAAGGAGAAATCACGGAAGTAGTAGAAAATATAATAGACATATTTTTAAATAAAGCTGGGAGGTAACTCCATGAAGATTATGGTTATAAACGGTCCAAATCTGAATATGCTGGGTGTCAGAGAGAAGGAAATATACGGGCATACAAGCTATGAAGACATATGCAGCTTTATTGAAAGTGAGGCAGAAAAGCTTGGTATAAGTGTAGAGGTAGTTCAGAGCAATATCGAGGGTGAGCTGGTAAACCATATTCACAGGGCTTATTATGAAAGCTTCGACGGTATTGTCATAAACCCGGCTGCTTACACCCATTACAGCATAGCAGTTTATGATGCTTTGAAGGCTGTGAATCTGCCTGCGGTAGAGATACATCTTTCAAATATCAATTCCAGAGAGGAATACAGGAAAATATCCGTAACAGCCCCTGCCTGTATTGGTTTAATCTCAGGCTTCGGGCATTACGGCTATAAATTGGCTCTTGACGCACTTTCTAGCTTTATCAGGGGAAAAAAGTGCTAATAAAAACAACCCCCGCAGTGGTTACACATTGCGGGGTTGTTTTATTTAAGGCTAATCTTCTTTATCATCCTTATCGCCGTCATCATCGCTATCATCGTCATCATCGTGGCCAGCTTTATCTGACTTCTGGTCGAATTTTCTCTCATATTTCTTCTCTGTCTGATCTATTTTCTTTTTCAGCTTTTCTGCTGCCTTCTCGCTTTTCTTTTCTAATTTTGCTGCTTCTTTCTTATCCTTGCTGTTATCATCATTCATGTTTGCATTGTCTTTTTCCTCATCTTCCTTGACTTCAATAACTTTGATGTCTTCCTCCTCTGAGTCGTTATCGATTTCTTCGGATTTCACGAGGCCGGACTTGATTTCTTTTTTTAATTCCTTGAAGGTCTTGTTAATATCCTTCATAGCATCCTTTGGAGCCAGGTTCAGTTCCAGTATGGTTTTGCCTATACCATGTGAATTGGCAAGGAAAAGGTCAAGTACCTCGTTCAGGTCTTTTCCTGACTGCTCTGACATTGATACAACAGCTGCAATCTGTCTGTTGTTAAGTCCTGCCTTCCGGATTTTTTCAAGCAAGGCTTTGTCTTCGATTTTTCCTGTCAGTACTGCACTTGCAGCGCTGACCTTTTCGGCTTGTTCTTCCTTTTTCTCGTTATCCTCCGGTTCAGCTTTATCGTTTTCCGGAATTGCTTCTATAGCTTTCTTAAGTTCTTCCCTGTATTGCTCAGGCACTTTATTCATTAATTTATCAAGTATTTCTTCATCATCGACATCATAATTTATTAACATATCGATAGCCTTGGTAACAGTTTTTCCATCTTTGGCAGCTGCGTCTATAACATCAATGGCTTTTTCCATAAGCTCCTTGTATTCATTAATAGCCTTAGTTGCCTTTTCTACATTGTTTTCCTCCGCCATAGTCTTGCTTTCGGCAAGCCTTTCCTGGGCTATAGCAGCCAAAGCTTCAGCCTCCTTAAGTGCATCTGTTATCATAGCAAGCTGTATTTTTTCTGCCAGCCTGTCAAGAATATAAAGGGGACTGTCAGGTTTTATTCCCGGGTTTGTAGTATTTGCCGTTTCATCTGCAAATACCGGAATTGAGACTGCAAGTATCACTGCCATTACAAGAACTAATATTCTTCTGTTCATTCAATTCACTCTCCTTTTAATATCTGTATTGCGCATTATAATGCTTTGTAGATTATGTATGGCTTTTGGAATACAATATACTATTCGCTGTCGATTATAACTTTTCGAGGTATTATTTATGGTAATTTGATCCATAGCATGGGAGATATTTATCAGAAATAGGTGGAAGAACTTTAAAAATTCTGCATATTATTGTATAATGGACGTAATTCAAAAAAATATCAGGGGTATTTGTATGAGCGAGCAGAGGGATGACAGTAAGCTTAACAGAATAGGGATTATGGGCGGCACCTTTGATCCGATCCATTATGGGCACCTTGTGGCGGCAGAAACAGTAAGATCGGAACTGGACCTAAGCAGGGTCATATTCGTACCTGCAGGAAATCCGCCTCATAAACAGTCACAAGCTATAACCGACTCGGAACACAGGTACCTTATGACTGTTCTTGCAACGTCTTCAAACCCGAAATTTGAGGTATCACGCATAGAAGTGGATAAGGAAGAGCTGACATATTCTGTTGATACAGTGAAGGAATTACGAAGAATATACGGGGAAAATTCTAAGCTTTACTTTATTACGGGAGCAGATGCGGTGCTGGAGCTCTTGACCTGGTATAAGGTTCAGGAGCTTTTGGGCTTATGCACGTTTATTGCTGTAACACGGCCCGGGTTTAATAAGCAGGAGCTGGAACAAAAAATAGAGGAAATCTCGTCTAAGTATAATGGAGAAATTTTATGTATTGAGGTCCCGTTACTGGCAATATCATCTACTGATATCAGGGAAAGGTGCAGATGCGGAAAGTCTGTCAAATACCTGCTTCCTGAAGCGGTAGAGGAGTATATGGACAAAAACGGACTTTACAGGGAGTGAAATTTTTGCTGGATTTGAACTTAATAATGGAACATCTGAAAAGCAGCATTTCTTCTAAGAGGTATATTCATTCCATTAATGTAAGTGCAACCGCAGTAAAGCTTGCAGCACATTATGGATGTGATGCCCGGAAGGCAGAAATCGCCGGTTTGGTGCATGACTGCGCAAGGGAGCTTGACAGGCAGTTTTTACTGAATTGCCTTACTGAAGAGGGTATTAAGGCTGACGGTATGACCTTAGACATCAAGGAACTGCTGCATGGCCCGGCAGCAGTGCATATATGCAGGAAGGTTTTCGGAATTGAGGATGAGGATATACTAAACTCAGTGAGGTATCACACTACAGGAAGAGAAAATATGTCTATTCTTGAGAAAATCATATATCTTTCAGATTCCATAGAGCCCGGAAGATGCTTTGACGGAGTGGACGAAATAAGAGGACTAGCCTTCATCGATTTGGACAAAGCTCTATTATCGGCATTTGATTCATCAATTCAATACATAATATCAAAAAATGGACTTATACATGTAGATACTGTTTTATCAAGGAATTATCTGATCAGAGAGCTTCAGACAGTTTAAGCATAAGCTGTTTTTGATATTAAGAAATAATTTAGTAAGAAATGGGGTTTTTAGATTTTGAAAAAGTATTTAGCTATTTTTTTGGCTTCTTTTTTGGTTTTTTTTGTTATACTCGGAGGAGTGTATTATTTATATAAGTCAAATATGACAGATGAGCATTTTGAAAAGACTATAGAAGAAAACCCTGAGCTTAAGCCTGAAGACCCCAAGGAAGAAGTGATAGTAAATACTTTGTTCCTGGGAATCGATGAAGCAAGATCGGACACTATGATTGTCGCAAGCTATAATAAGGAAAATCAAAAAATAACGCTGCTTTCCATACCTAGAGATACGAGAGTTGAAATACCGGGCTACGGCTTTGACAAAATAAATTCGGCCGCAGCAAGAAAAGAAGGTACGGCTTTGGCTATGGAGACTGTAGGAAATATGCTGGGAATTCCTATACATCACTACGTGAAGGTGACTTTTAAAGGGGCTGAAAAAATAATAGATATATTAGGCGGAGTGGAGGTAACTGTGCCTCCGGGTATGGATTATGAGGATCCCGCTCAGAACTTGTATATCCATTTAAAGCCGGGTAAGCAAGTACTCAATGGAAAGGACGCAGTAAAGTTCGCGAGGTTCAGAAAGGGCTATGCTGATCAGGACCTGGGCAGGATAAGAGCACAGCAGCAGCTTATTAAGGCTTTTATCGACAAGCTTACCAGTCCCAAGGTGATACCTAAAGCTCTCAGCATAGTTGATGCAATGTCCAAGTGTGTTAAGACAAATATGGATAATGCGACTATTGCAGGTTATGCAATGCATATAAAAGATATAAAAATGGAGAATATAAAATTTTATACTCTGCCCGGAACTGACGCGTATAAGAACAAGATATCATATTTTCTATATGATGAAGCCAAGCTTAAGGAAATGATGGGACAAATCAGAGCAGACCTTGGAGTTGCTGCGCCGGAAGATGAAACAGCTTCTTCGCAGAGCGATGTACAGACTGCCGGTGAGGGCAATAAAGCAATTGACAGGGAAGACATAAAGGTACAGATATTGAACGGCTCGAAGAAAAGCGGGCTTGCTACAGAATTCAAAAAAGTGCTGCAGGATAAGGGTTATTCAAATATAAGAATTGGTGATACTAAAGATATGACTTACGGGTATACCAGAATCATAGACAGGAGCGGCGATAAAGAGAAACTTCAGATGATAACTGAGGATACGGACATAAATATTGTAGAGACTGATATTGACAATGCCAGTGGTTATGATATAACAATTATTATAGGAAAAGACAGGATAAACGGAGGGATGTAATTGTTCTCAATATCGACAGAAATGGCAAACAAGGCGATTGAACTTTTAAAGGAGAAAAAAGCAAAGGATATAAAGCTATTGGATATTCATGAACTTTCAGCCATAGCAGACTATTTTATAATTGCTACAGGAAACTCTACCACACAGGTGCAGGCAATGAGCGACCAACTGGAAGAAAAAATGGATCTTGCCGGATATGAAATGCACCATAAGGAAGGCTTCAGGAATGGCCGATGGGTATTACTCGATTTTGGCAACATAATTGTTCATTTATTCCATGATGAAGAAAGAAAATTCTATAACCTGGAAAGACTTTGGGTGGATGCTAAGTCTATTCTTGTGGAGAATGAATAGATTATATTTGTAATTTGATATCGTTTAGGAGTGTTATTATGAAAGATGATTTGCATCCTATACTGAAAAGTATGATACCTTTAGTAGAAGGAATAGCCAATACATTTGGGAAAAACTGTGAGGTCATACTTCACGATATAAGGAATCCGCAAAGCTCGGTTATTGCAATAGCTAATGGGCATATAACAGGAAGAACTGTTGGAAGCCCTATGAGCGAATACGGACTGGCTGACCTCCGCAGGGGTCAGTTTGATAAACCCAGAGTGAACTACAGCAAAAAGACCAAGAATGGCAAGCTGCTGAAGTCATCCTCGTTGTTTATCAAGGATGAAAAGGGAAAGCTTATTGGCTTTCTGTGCATAAACTATGATATTTCAGAGCTTACGATAGCAAAAAATATCATTAATGACCTGACTAATATAATAGACTATTCAGATATAGATGAAGACACTGATGAAAGCTATGGTACCACAGTAAATGAAATGCTGAGCAGCATTGTAAACAAGACCTTGGATTCGGTGGGAAAGCCTGTTGCCTTTATATCCAAGGAGGAAAAAGTTAATATAGTCCAGCTTCTGGATGATAAAGGGGTGTTCCTGATAAAGGGAGCAATTGACTATGTTGCAAAGGTTCTGTGCGTATCAAGGTATACGGTCTATAATTATTTGGACGAAATAAGAGTAAACGAATAGATATGAGTGGTGCATATACGCAGCAAGCGTTATGAACCACTTTTGTATTAATAGTGATTTTTTTGTTAAATGTTAAAATAAGTGGTAATATATATAGTGACTCTGCATATTGTATTTATGGTGTATGGGGAAATTACGCCAATAAATATAATATTGGAGGAATGTAAATGATTGTACTGAGAGAAAGGCAAGGACAGGCGCTTATTAAGTATGATGAGCAGGCAGATGGCTCGAAGAAGCGTGATACACGCTTTGAATGGTGGTTTAATACCCAGAAGATGAAAGAGGGAATAAAGCTGGAGGAGAAAAACGGCAAAACCCAGATTTACTGCTATGAATTCAAAGGAGGCTATAGGGAGCTTTGGCTTATGGAGGAATTTGACCGCAGGGTTCCAAAGCACTAGTTGTATAAAGAGCCCATTTATTATAAAATTATAGTGGTTGCAGAAATTGGTTTGAACAGTGTTGACCGGATTTCTGCAGTTATAAATTAAGGTAACATAAGCACATGTATTATATTTGTGCGTTATGTATAACAGAAGAATAGACCTAAGGGAGGAATAAGAATGGTAAAAGAAATAATAAGCACTGAAAAGGCTCCGGCTGCAATAGGACCTTATTCCCAGGCAGTAAAGTATGGAGATATTGTATTCACCTCCGGTGCTCTGGGAGTTGACCCGGTTACAGGAGCATTTCCTGAGGGCGGGATTCAAGCTCAGGCAAAGCAGTGCCTTGAAAACCTGAAAGCAGTGCTTGAAGCTTCCGGCAGCAGCCTGGAAAATGTACTGAAAGCTACTGTTTTTATTAAGGACATGAATGACTTTCCAAAGGTAAATGAGCTTTATGGACAGTATTTTACCGAGAAACAGCCTGGCAGGTCCTGTGTAGAAGTTGCCAGACTGCCTAAGGATGCGCTTATCGAAATTGAGGCAATAGCCTTTATTGGATAGAATGAAAAAATAACGCCGAAGGGCGTTATTTTTTTATCTTTTAATATATGTGATGCTTCTATATCTTCTTCGCTTTACCTTGTATATTGTAACTATAGTCCGGTATATCAGGAAGGCCACGATTATCCAAAGCCACCATAAGCCGGAACCGAAACTTTTGGGGGAGGCTATTTCAACAGAGGAGAGGAGGTCTATTTTTTTTACTTCCTTTCCATCTACATAAACAAGCATTTTTCCAAGTGCCTCACCTTTTTTTATAGGTGCCTTCAGGTCTTCATCAGTCTTTATCTCTGTTTTAACCTTGTCCCTTTCGGCCTGGGAAAGAACCAGGGAAAAGTCCTCAGCAGCCAGGAGGTTTATTTTCTCCTCTTTGTCTTTTACTGATACTGTAGTCACTATTTGATCCTTCTTCAGTACATCCACATTTTGAAAGTTTGCAAAACCGTACTCAAAGAGGTTTATAGTATCACTGTATATATTCTGGCCTTCGGCACCCATTACTACAGATATAAGCTCTATATCACCTTTTTTCGCACCGCCTACCAGGCACTGCTTCGCTTTTACGGTATATCCAGTCTTTATGCCTGTAGCATATTCATATCTGAATTTATCGTAGGTTTTCCAGATAAGCTTGTTGCTGTTTGTTATGTAGTTTCTTTCTTCCTGCTTGTTTGTCTTGGGGATGGTGTACTTGACTTCCTTTACAACATTCCTGAATTTTTCCAGGGTCATTGCGTACTTGGCAATCATTGCCAGGTCCCTTGCCGTTGTGTAATGATTATCATCATGAAGCCCGTTTGGATTAACAAAGTTTGTGTTTGTAGCACCCAGTTCCTTGGCTTTTGCGTTCATCAACTTGGCGAACTCCTCAACAGAACCTGAAATATGCTCTGCTATGGCTACGGCAGCGTCATTGGCGGATTCCAGCATCATTGCATAAAGCAGCTGTTCCATAGTCAGCTGTTCGTCGGTAATAAGGTATATCTGACTGCTTCCTCTCTCTATAAGAGGAGGATTTTTCCCTATTGTAACTATGTCATCCATCTTCCCATGTTCAACAGCCAGAAGCCCTGTCATTACTTTTGTGGTACTTGCCGGGTAATGCTTTTCATCTGCATTTTTCTCGTACAGCACCTTTCCTGTCTTGCCGTCTATCAAAATGGCTGATGGAGCAGTAACCGCAGGTTCGTCTCCATAAACCGGGATAAAGGACATGATTAAACTTAATATCACGATATGTATAATAAATCTTTTCATCAATTCCTCCTTAATATTTAACGTTCACAGCTTGTACTGCTTTCAGAATGTTCATCCCATACAATTACCATAATATTGACCATTTTAGTATAACAAAAAAAAACGCCAAAGGCACCCCTTTATCAGCAATTTGTTGCAATTATTGCATGGGAATATATGAAAAATATATTATAATATGAAAAAGAAGGAAAATAATTACAGATGTCGAAATGGATAATATGAACCACATTATGCAATTATTTGATGGAGGTAGGCTATGATTTATATTACAAGAACTCAAAAATCCGTACTTGCAGTTATCGTAATAGTACTTGTCATTATTAGCGGTACCATATATATCAGACAGGAAAAAGCTGCAGAGATAAGTCTTGGTGAGGCTGTTGAACTTAAGGAAGCTGCTCCTGTACCGACAGCAGTACCGACTGAAGTTAAGCCGCAAGAAATATCGGTATATATTTGCGGTTATGTCAATAGTCCCGGTGTAGTAAAGGTCACGGAAGGTACCCGGCTTGACGAGGCAATTGGAATGGTAGGGGGAACCTTAGACTCAGCTGACCTTAATGCTGTCAATTTAGCCTATAAACTGGCGGATGAGGATATGGTATACATCCCTAAAAAGGGAGAAAAACCGCAAAATACAAGTAAGGCTATGCCTGGAGTTTCTACGATAAAAAATGCAATCCAGAATGCTCCGGGCAAGGTAAATATTAATACTGCCACTGAGTCTGAGCTTGATACTCTTGACGGAGTAGGGCCTTCAACGGCAAAGGCAATAATACAATACAGAAACAGTAATGGGCCCTTCAAGTCCATAGAGGAGATTAAGAACGTAAAGGGCATAGGCGATGCCAAATACAGCAGCATTAAGGATAATATAACGGTAGAGTAAAGCTAAGCCATATATATGACAGAAGAAATGGGAATGCATATTGATTAATGCTTGCAGCTATTAGTCAATATGCATTCTTTCTGTATTATGATATAATGGTATGGAAATGGGAATATTTAAATTATCTAAGTGGAAAGGGGGCGGCATAATGGATAATAAGGATAAAACAAGACTTACTCAAATGACCAGATGCTCCGGTTGAGCCGCAAAGATTGGTCCTGATACCCTGGCACAGGTTCTGTGTCAGCTGCCAAAATTTAATGATGAAAACTTAATAGTAGGTATTGAAACATCCGATGATGCTGCCGTATATAAGATAGATGAAGACAAAGCTGTAATTCTTACTACGGATTTTTTCACTCCCGTTGTCGATGACCCGTATACCTATGGACAGATAGCAGCGGCAAACTCTTTGAGTGATGTATATGCAATGGGCGGCAAGCCCGTAACCGCAATGAATATAGTATGTTTTCCCGTAGACAAGCCAATGGAAATCCTTAAGGAAATCCTCAGAGGGGGAGCAGACAAGGTTGCGGAGGCGGGTGCAATAGTTGTAGGAGGACATACCGTAGATGACAATGAGCCTAAGTTTGGCCTGTCAGTGATGGGCATGGTACATCCCCGCAAGGTTGCGGCCAATTCAGGCGCGAAGCCCGGGGATATGCTGATACTGACCAAGCCTTTAGGAATTGGTATAATCAATACTGCAATTAAAGCCGATCTGGCTGAAGAGGGCACATATAAAAAAGCTGTAGAATGTATGTCATACCTGAACAAGGATGCTTGTGAAGCTATGACAGGAGTGGAAATTAATGGTTGTACCGACATTACAGGCTTCGGCTTTTTGGGCCATGCTTATGAAATGGCGGAGGCAAGCAATGTTTCTATTGAAATATGGTCGGATTACCTCCCTATAATAAAGGAAAGCATTGAATTTGCCAAGATGGGAATAATCCCGGCCGGCAAATACAATAACGAAGGATATTTGAGCAAGCATGTCAATTTTGCTGACAATATAAAGCAGGAAATAAAGGACATAATGTATGATCCACAGACTTCAGGAGGGCTTCTTATATCAGTGCCCGAAGAACGTTTTGAGAAGCTCATGGAGGAATTGAGAACAAAAAATAAGACGGATTTCAATGTTGTGGGGAAGGTAAAGGCTAAAGGTGAACATTCAATTGAAGTGATTTAGATACGAGATACGGGATGCGTGTAGGGGCGGGTTTCCATGCCCGCCCGTAAACTCTCGTATCTATAATGTTGGAGGTAGAGCATGATGGATAGAAGGGCATTACTTAGCAATATACCATCTGTTGATGAGCTGTTAAGGGAAAAAGCCATTGAAAGGCTTACCTTTATATATCCCAGGACTGCAGTGGTTGAGGGTATAAGGGAATATTTGAAGGAATACAGAAAATATGTCATGTCTGTGGAGAAAGAGGAGGAACTGGCTGCAATCAGCGGTTCCAATATAATAAACGGCATTGTTGAAAAGGTAAATGAAATGATGAAAAGCAACCTCGTCAATGTTATTAATGCAACAGGTGTAGTGTTGCATACAAATCTTGGAAGGTCACCGCTAAGCAGCCGGCTCAAGGATACATTATGGGATATTGCCTCCAGGTATTCCAACCTGGAAATGGATCTGGAATCAGGGGAAAGGGGTTCAAGATATTCTCATGTTGAAGCTTTGTTATGCAAGCTTACCGGAGCAGAGGCCGCGATGGTAGTCAATAATAATGCAGCTGCAGTTATGCTGGTGCTCGGTACTATAGCCAAGGGAAGGGAGGTAGTGGTTTCCCGGGGGCAGCTTGTTGAGATAGGAGGTTCCTTCAGGGTGCCTGATGTAATGGAGCAAAGTGGTGCTGCTTTAGTTGAAGTTGGGGCGACAAACAAAACACACCTTTCCGACTATGAAAGGGCTGTAAATGAAAATACTGCGGCACTTATGAAGGTGCATACCAGCAATTACAGAATACTCGGCTTCACAAGCGAGATTGAATCTGAGGATTTGGTTCAGCTTGGAAGAAGGTTGGGGCTTCCTGTTATAGAGGACCTTGGAAGCGGAATGCTCATGGAGCTGACAGAGTTCGGGCTGCCGTACGAGCCGACAGTTCAGCATGCTGTTAAAGCAGGCATGGACGTGATAACCTTCAGCGGAGATAAAATGCTTGGGGGACCCCAAGCGGGAATAATAGTAGGCAGAAAGGAATACATAGATAAAATGCGGGTTAACCCCCTTACCAGGGCGATAAGGATTGACAAGCTGACTTTGGCAGCTCTTGAAGGTACCCTAAGGCTTTATATGGATAGAGAACTTGCACTGAAGGAAATACCTGTGCTCAGGATGCTCACATATAGCGTTGAAGAGCTTGGCAGAAGGGCGAAACGCCTCTCGGCAAGGCTGAAAAAATCTATAGGCGCTGTTTCAGAGGTCAGTATAGAGGATGAGTTTTCCGAGGTCGGCGGAGGTTCGATGCCCCTGCACAAAATGCATACCAAAGCTGTTGCAGTAAAACCAGGTAATGTATCATTGGTGGAGCTGGAGGAAAAGCTCAGAAGGTATAAGACTCCTGTGGTAGCAAGGATATATAAGGATAGGCTGATTTTGGATGTAAGGACGATTCTGGATGATGAGTTTGAAGCTGTAGAAGGGGCACTTCAATGGGCTTTTTCAATGCTTTTAGAAAGTAATAAAAGTGAAGGCGAGGGCCAGGCTTGAAGAACGTAATTATAGGAACAGCAGGTCACATTGACCATGGAAAGACGACCCTTATAAAGGCTTTAACGGGAAGGGACACTGATAGGCTCAAGGAAGAGAAGGAAAGAGGAATATCGATTGAGCTGGGCTTTACATATTTTGACCTTCCAAGCGGGAGAAGAGCAGGCATAATAGATGTCCCGGGGCATGAGAAGTTCATAAAGAACATGCTGGCAGGAGCCGGAGGAATTGATGTTGTCGTACTTGTCATAGCCGCCGACGAAGGAGTAATGCCACAGACCAGGGAGCACCTCAATATACTCTCGCTGCTCAAGGTGAAGAAGGGTATAATAGCACTGACAAAAAAAGATATGGTGGACCAGGAATGGCTTGATATGATAACCGAACAGATCAGAGATGAGATAGCTGATTCCTTCCTTAAGGAAGCAAAGATAATACCCGTATCGGCAGTAACGGGGGATGGGCTTAAGGAGCTTATTGCGGAGGTAGATTCAGTGACTGAAGTGGTGGAAGAAAAGGATACTCATGGGGTATTCAGACTTCCTGTGGACAGATCCTTTACTATAACGGGTTTCGGTACTGTTGTGACAGGTACGCTTATCTCCGGTAGTATTAAGGTTGACGACAAGATAGAGATATATCCACGAAAGATTGAGACAAGAGTTCGTTCAATACAGGTACATGAAAAAAGCATTAACACTGCTTATGCAGGACAACGGGTGGCAATAAACATTGCAAATGTTAAACTTGATGAAATCCAGAGGGGAGATGTGCTGGCAAAACCCGGATGCATGGAACCTACCATGATGCTGGATGCAAGGCTTGAAATACTTCCCGGTGCAGATAAACCGATAGATAATAGGGATAGGTTGAGGCTTTACCACGGAACCTCTGAAATAATGTGCAGGGTGGTGCTTCTGGATAGGGAGGAGCTTAAACCGGGCGAGAGCGCCTTTGTGCAGCTAAGGCTGGAGGAACAGACGGCCTGTATGAAGGGAGACCGTTTTGTCATCAGGACATATTCCCCAATGCTTACCATAGGCGGAGGTACGGTATTGGAGCCCAACCCTCCCAAGAGAAAGCGCTTTAAAGAGGATGTAATAGAGGAACTGAAGATAAAGGAACATGGCAACCCGGCCGAAGTGGTTGAAAGCTACCTTATTCAAAACAGTGACAAATATCCCGAAAGGAAGACCATTATTAAGGCAGTAGGGAATATAAGCACTGAGCTTTACGGAAAAATAGCCGCCGAACTTTTGGAAAAAAAGCTAATACGCGAATTCAAGCTCGGGGATGAGACTTATGTACTGCATACCAGGTACTTGAAGGATGTGGAAACCAAACTTACAGAACTCCTTGAAGCATATCACAGGAAGAATCCTCTGAAAAGCGGAATGCCAAAGGAAGAACTGAGAACAAAGGTTTTCGAGGGGATAAAACCAAGGCTGGCAGATTTGATTTTTGCTTATTTTGAGGCTGACGGTATCATAAAGCTTGAGAATCAATATGCTGCTCTAAGCGGCTTCAAGGTGCAGTTCAATAAAGTGCAGGAGCAGATTAAGGACATAATAGAGAAAAGGTACGGAGAGAATCGGTTTAACCCGCCGAAGCTGGCAGAACTGGCTGATGCAAACCGCTTGGATAAGAACCAGTGGCAGCTGGTATATAACGCTTTGATCGATATGGGCGTGCTTGTGAAGCTGGATGAGGACATTGCATTTTCAAGAGGAGCTTATAATGAAGCAGTAGAGCTGCTAAGAAAGTACATAAAGGAGAATGGGGCAATACAGCTTGGACAGTTCAGGGACATTCTCGGTACCAGCAGAAAATATGCAATGGCACTTCTGGACCATTTTGACCAGAACAAGATTACAAAACGTGTGGGAGACAACAGAGTACTATTCTAGGCTTGATTATAAGCAGTTTATACGTATTTGATAAATTTCGTATAAACTGCTTTTTCATATGATAGAAAAGGAAACGATCGAATATAATGATATAAATACAGTTTGGGAGGCTGGTTTATGTGCCCTTACATCTGTCCATACTGGAGGAAAATAAGGCATGCTTATGATACTTATGAGGAACCTCCGATGAGGAACAGACAAAAGAAGTTTACTAAAGAGGAAGCTTTGGAAATCGGAAAAAAGATCGATATAGATTTTAACAAAATTGACCTTGAGCAGTTCAGAAAAGGTCTTGAGGTGGAGCTGGAGCATGGCACTAAGTTCCCACAGGCTAACGTAACAAACGATGATCCCATACTCACAGGCAAAATTGCATATGCCCATTTGCTGGAGTTCCCTGATTATTATACAAGACTTGCTGAGTTGGAGAAGGAAGCAAAGACTCACTGGGGGATTGAGGACTGAAGCTCAGTCCTCTTTTTCATATAGTTGTAAACCTCACCTGCTATAGTCCGGTAAAGGGTCTGTACATTGGAGCCGCTGCCCTTGCTCATGATCACCATTATATAAGGATTATCCTTGAGAAAAATTATGCCTGCATCGTTGTAAACACCCTCACCCGAGCTGGTGCCGGTTTTGTGTGCAACGACAGACCTGTAGCCTATTCCTGCCGGAAGCCTGTTTGAATATATATTGTTCTTCAGAGACTCCAAAAATAGTTTATCATTCTCCGCTCCGAAGGTTTTGCCGCAGTATAGCAGATCAAGTACATGTCCCAAATCCTTTGGCGTGGTCCGGGGAGATCTTGATATTCCATATCTCTTTATATTATTTTTGATGGATGAACCTTGAGCCGGCATTATTTCACTGTATACCAGGCTGTTTTCCACACCCAGTTTTTCTAAAGTCTCATTTATCTGCCTGGAACCCAAATGGCGGAGAGTTATATTGAAATAATCATTAACGGAGTGGCTTATCATTTTTGGAAGTATTTTTTTCAGATTGTATTTAATATTGACTGTCTTATCGGTATAAGTCTTGTCGAGCTCCAGTTCGCCGCAATTGTTCATATAGTATATAACTGCAGCTGACAACAGCTTACAGGTTGAGGCTGAGTTGAAGTAGCCTTCCTTCGGGTTGTCCGCATTTGTTTTTTCTGCATTATATGAATATTCCAAGCCGCTGTTAAGCTCTTTTATATATATTCCTATAATTCCTTTACCTCCGTTCTTATAGAAAGAGTTAATTCTCTTCATTATAATTGACTCAATAGCTTTGTTGAAGTCAGAAGCAGCCTGCTGCAGCCTATCCGGCTCAGTTGAAGCAGACGGTTCCGGTGTTGGGGCAGGGACTGCTTCGGCAGGGGGGGCTGTCGTGGGTGAAGGTATTGTTTCTGCCTGATGAGACTGAGAAGAATCAGGTGCCGGTGCAGGTGCAGGCTCCGGTGCAGGAGTTGCTTCTATAACGGGCGGATTGGCCGGCTGTGCTGCAGCAGCATCTGGTTCTACGCTGTATGTGATATATGAGCACATAAATACAATAAGAACAACGAGTACAAATAGTATTAGACTTTTATACATCTCATTACCCCGCTTTAAGCATGATAATAGTCAATAAAATATATATGCAGGAAAAGCATGAAAATAAAGTTATCCCATAAAAATTAAGAGTGTTGAAAAATGTATAGATAAATCAGGCGCAGTTTACAAATTATTACATAAAATACTGTTGACAATGCATTAGGGTAATGTTATCCTAATTTAAAAGCAGAGATTTAACAAACTAAACCATTTTTCCTATTATTTGCTAGGCGAAAATGTCCGTTATTTGTTAAATCCCTAATAAGTAATAGGAGGTATGGAAATGGCAGACAAGAATCTCACTTGTAAGGACTGTGGCAAGACTTTTGTATTCACAGAAGGTGAGCAGGCCTTCTACAAGGAAAAGGGTTTTGAAAATGAGCCGCAGAGATGCCCTGATTGCAGAAAGGCAAAAAAAGCCCAGAACAACAGAAACAGAGATTTCAGAAGATAATACCGTAAATAAAAAGGTCATTGATTTGTTCAATGGCCTTAATTTTAGATGAAAAGAGACCTGGGGCATAAATCACTGAATTTTTCAAATAATAATTGTTATGAATCAGCTTTTAAGGAGATATGCTATGCCTTGGGTGATCAGTTTCATATCATCATGGATTCTGTTTTTCTTTTTGACAGATAATAAGAGTTTAAAAAAGAATATATTGGGCGGGGTACTGTCGCTGCTGCTCGGGAGCCTGGTTGATTACGGAGGGCAGAAGCTGGGACTGTATAATTTTTATGACATCATCATACCTTGGGCAACCTGTTCCGCATTTTACAAATTCGGCCCGATTTTTACCATGGGGGTGCTCTTTTGTCAGCATGTCCCAAATAGCAAGTGGCTGCAAGCGGCCAACATACTTGTATGCTCAATATTATATATACTGCTTGAAATATCAATCGTAAGCACAGGGGTTGCAGAATATATCCACTGGAACACAATTGCCAGCTTTATTATAAATATATTGGCTTTTGGCACTCTTACCTGGTTTACTCTGACATTCTTGCGTGAAAAATAATTTTTAGAAATTTTAGAAAAATTCTAAAAAAGTGTTGACAATGTAAAATAACAATGTTATATTTAATTAAATATGAGATTTAACAAATAAGAACCATTACCTGCTGTCTATTAGGAGGATGCATAATGTTTGAATGTTGTTAAATCCTAATAAGTAATAGGAGGTATGGAAATGGCAGACAAGAACTTAACTTGCAAAGACTGTGGAGCAGAATTTGTATTCACAGAAGGCGAGCAGGCTTTCTACAAAGAGAAGGGTTTTGAAAATGAACCTCAGAGATGTCCTGATTGCAGAAAAGCAAAAAAGGCACAGAGAAACAACAACAGAGATTTCAGAAGATAATATCGCCAGTACAAGGTCATTGAGTTTTTTCAATGACCTTATATTTTTTTTGTGCGCTTGAATGACGGATAGAAATATCGAGATTTGCAAAACATAAATATTGCAGTTTAGATTATAAAAGCTATGATCTCTCGCAAGATAGCATCTGATATAAAATTCACCTATTAGGAGGGATAATATGCGTGAAGGATTGATACCGACTTTGCTTGGAAGTTCTGTAATGGCTGCAGGTACAATGATGAGAGGAATGGATATGGAAAGGCGCGGCATGCATAAATCAGATATGCTTCCTATGATTGGAGCAGGTTTGATTGGTTTTGGCCTTGCTCATGTAATTCTGGGAGCAAAGGATCTTGCTCAGAAATAGCGGACAGACTGGGATGGGACGGCAAGACACTAATAAGTCTTGCCGTTTTTAATTTGAAAAAGTATTTGGTACATATACGGGCAAAGGTTGTGGGGCAAAGCATTTCCGTGTATAATAAAGCTGAAATACGGAGGTGGATTAATTGCAGGAACTAAAGAATAAGAAAGCTTTACTGCTTATAATTGTAGTGCTTATAGCTGCTTTGACTGTTTTTTCAGGCTGCCGGCCAAAAAGCCCCGGCGACCGGAATGTACAGCCGCAGAATAATGCTGATTCTTCGGTGGAGGCACCGGCGCAGCAGAAACAGGCACCGGAGGATTTGAAGGGCTTTACAGAGTATATAATAAAAAAGCAGCTGGGT
>CAZUGK010000015.1:24889-50397 GCA_964619815.1 uncultured Clostridiaceae bacterium
ATAAGAGTAATGGCGGGAAAGACAGAATAAAGAGTGTAAGCATTGAAAACAATGGTAAGGAGAGTGCTGTTGCCATTGAGCTTAACGGGAATGACGCATACACAGCAGATATGACTGTAAGAGGAATGCTCATGGATTGCAGGAAGATACTTGAACCTCTGTCAAAACGTCAGGAAGTAAGCCGTGTTTCGGTATCTGAATACCTTGATGTAGATGATATTGGCGGCGGATTGGTGGAAGAATGGGTTTTCACTCTTGCTTTGGACAGAAAGGGCCTGGATAGAGTGGCCAGCGGAGACTATCTGTTGAACGACCTGGTTGAGATGGCTGAGGAATACAAGCTGCATCCTAATTTAAAATAAAGAATGTAAAATAAGAATCAGGTCCAGCCTGATTCTTATTTTACATTCTTTATTTTGTAGACTTTGAACTTGTATATAGTTTCTGAAAGAAGCAGGATGATGGTAAAGGCTGAAAAGTCGAAGACCGAATTATGATAATAGTTATAGCCTCCCAACCTCTGAAAATTGCCGTTCAGCTCTGAAATATAGGCCAAAACCTGAACCAGAGCGGTAGAGTAAATCAGTATCAAAAGATTGTGGCTGAAACGCGGCTTCATATATTCAATAAATACTATTCCGGCGATTCCTGCCCATAGCAGATGAAACAGAGGGATTCCAAAGATGCCGAGAACAGGCCTGTTATATCTGAACAACCCCAAACTTATTCCAAACAGATTGAAAATGCCAACTACAATTATTGATACCGCTGAAACCGGGATGAGCTCTGTTATGCGGCGCCGGCCTATAACAGCCAAAGCATAAGCCAGAGTAACCACAAAATATATTATATTTATATAACTTCCGTAATCCACTATGAACACCTCTCATATCCAATTGATAGTATTATGCTCCAATATAAGAATTTTATTTTGGAATTTCAGCCTGCTGGCTTTCTGCGACAGCGGACTATACATGAGTTTATTTACTAGAAGTATATGGCAATGATATACTTATTACGTGATGTCTGGATACCATGGAGGAATGAATATGAAGAAGATTTTATTGGTTGAAGATGACTTGAGCTTGATTGAGGGGCTGAAATTCTCACTTTCCAAGCATGACTTTGACGTGACCGTTGCAAGGACTGTGAAAGAGGCCAGGGAGCTTTTCAACAGAAGTGAATATCATTTAATTGTACTGGATTTGATGCTACCGGACGGCAGCGGCTTTGACATATGCAAAAGTATAAGGCAGCTGTCTGATATTCCGATTATTTTCCTGACAGCCTCCGATGAAGAGGTAAATATTGTAATGGGCCTTGACCTGGGCGGGGATGACTACATTTCAAAGCCCTTTAAGCTGAATGAGTTTATATCAAGGATAAATGCAATATTGAGGCGTACCGGTTCGCTGCATGACAAGACTGAACTGAGCTCAAACGGCATTGTGATAAAGCTTTTGGAGGGCAGAGCAATAAAGAACGGAAAGGATTTGGAGCTTACATCTGCTGAGTACAGGCTGCTGTGCCTGTTTATGAAAAATCCGCGGCTGGTATTGTCAAGGGACCGGATTATGCAAAGCCTGTGGGATTCAAATGAAAGCTTTATAGATGACAATACACTTGCTGTTTATATAAGCAGGCTGCGGGAGAAAATCGAAGAAAACCCGAAGCACCCTTCATTCCTGCTGACGATAAGAGGGATGGGGTATAAATGGAATATAGTTGAGGGGTAAGCTATGAATTTATTTGTTAATAGGAGCGTAAAGAAATTTGTGATTCAGCTGGTGCTGCTTTTGATGGTTGGGATTGCAGCCTTCCAGGCTGCCGCATATATAAATGCGCTGCGGTTTAAAAACGCTATGATCAGGCATGACTATGAGCTTGCCGGGTATTTGGAGCAGGCACATCCGGAGCTGGCACTGGATATACAGGCTGCTTTTACGGCAGAAAAATCCTTATCCGACCTTGAAGCAGGAAAGGCTTTGCTTGAACAAGCAGGATACCGGGATAGTACGGAGTTGTTTTTGGTTCCGCAGGCAAACAGTTTTTATAAGTACAGTATGGCGGCATACCTTGTGCTTACTGTCTTGCTCGGCATCGCAGTTTTGCTTGCTGTCTTTTTATTATTAAAGTCGCACTTTAAAGCAATAGACCGGTATAGCGGCGATATAAACAGAATAATGGATGGCAATACCACTGCAAGGCTCGAGGATAGCGGAGAAGGCAGCTTGCCAAAGCTTGCAACATCAATTAACCTTATGACGTCGTCGCTGTATGCGCATATTGAGAAGGAAAAGCAGAACAGGGCTTTTATGAAGGATATGCTTGAAAACGTATCGCATCAGCTGAAAACACCCTTGTCTGCTCTTGCTATGTACAATGAAATAATGAGCTATGAAGATGCTCACAATGAAGTGATATCAAAATTCCTGGATAAGAGCGGCAAAGAGCTTGAACGTATGCAGGTCTTGATAGCCAATCTTTTGAAGCTGGCAAGGCTGGATGCGGGTATTATTGAACTCAACAGGAAAAACCACAGCATTAGGGATATTATCGACCAAGCGGTAGAAAGCTTTGAAACCAGATTGCAGTTAGAGCAGAAGAACTTTGAAGTAAAGGGGAAAAGCGGCATTTTATATAACTGTGACAGGGAATGGATGCTAGAGGCTTTGAGCAATTTGCTCAAGAACGCAGTAGAGCACACAAACCCGGGTGGCCATATCAGGTTTGTAATGGAAGAAACACCGCTGATAGTCAAGTTAACTGTTGAGGATAATGGAGATGGTATACATCCTGAAGACATTAACCATATTTTCAAAAGATTTTACAGAAGCAGGTTTTCTCAGAACAAGCAGGGAACCGGTATAGGACTTACCCTGGCCAGGACAATCATTGAAATGCATGGGGGGTTCATAGCGGTGGAAAGCACATTGGGAAAAGGCTCTAAATTTACGATTCACCTTCCAAGCTTACAGAATTGTAAGCTTTAATAAATATTTGAGTAAGGTTGGTATGTTATTCTGTGTTTATTCAAGAGAACACAGAATAACAATTGAGGTGTGAAGAATGGAAATATTAAGGACTGTGAATCTTTCAAAAACTTACGGAAAGGGCGAAACCAAGGTGGAAGCCTTGAAAAATGCTTCTTTTTCCATAGAAAAAGGGGAGTTTGTATCTATTGTCGGCCCTTCGGGCTCGGGGAAAAGCACTCTCCTAAACCTTATCGGGGCATTGGACAATCCAACCTTGGGAAAGGTGTTTCTGGATAACCGGGATATTTTTAGTATGAAGGAGGAAGAACTGGCAGTTTTCCGAAGGCGCAGCATCGGATTTATTTTTCAGGCATATAACCTGATTCCGGAGCTGAATGTTGAAGAAAATTTGGTACTGCCCCTGCTCTTGGACTATAAAAAGCCTGATAAGGGGTATATTGATGAGCTTCTCAATACACTAGGACTTACTGAGAGGAAGCACCACCTTCCCAGTCAGCTTTCGGGAGGGCAGCAGCAGCGCGTAGCAATAGGACGGGCCCTTGCGGCGAAGCCTGCCATTATTTTAGCTGACGAACCGACCGGAAACCTTGACAGCAGGAACAGCAGGGATGTTATTGACTTGATGAAGCTGTCGGTGGATAAATACAAGCAGACGCTCATTATGATAACCCACAATGAGAATTATGCTTCTTATGCTGACCGGGTGTTCAGGGTCGAGGATGGAGAGGTAACAGAGCTCGGGGGTGGCAGACGATGAAAAGCTACCTGATGCTTGCGCAAAAGTATCTTAAGGCTCACAGCAAAAAGACGGGTTTGGCTGTCCTAAGCGTTGCAATATCTGTGGCGCTTGTAACAGGAATATTTTCGATGGTGGATGTTTTTCTGAAGTTCGAAAAACTCCAGGTAATTCATACTTATGGCAACTATCATCTTGCTGTTATAGATGCATCTCAACGGGAAGCAGCAATTATAAAAAACCGCATTGATGTCCACAATTCCGGGAGATGGAGAGACTTTGGAAAAGGAAAGATAAACGGCACTGATTGCAGGCTTGGAGCAATAGATGAAGCTTTTGCAGAAAATATGAATATCAATATCCTGCAAGGTAAATTTCCTATAAAAAAGAATGAAGTAATGCTTGAAAAGTGGGCAGCAGAGAGCCTGCTTAAAGGTGCCGGACCAGGCCAGACAGTCCGTATAGCCTTTGAGAACAATACTGAAGGCGATTACATTATAAGCGGAATATACAATGACTTTGGCACGATGAAGGCGGCGGGAGCACCGGGGGTAATGCTGTCTGCTTCAGCTGCAGACAGTATTGCCTATATAAATACAGATTTGTTTTTTGTAGAGTTCAAGGATAAGGTGAAGATCAACAGAGCTGTAGCTGATATAAAAGAAGAGCTGAGCCTTGCTGACAATAGAATAGACTTGAATACTCATTTACTTTCAGTGATGGGACAGAGCGAGCATAAAGCGGCAGTCGGGCTGTATACCGTAGGGACTGTTCTGTTCATTTTAGTTCTTGTGGCAGGTGTAGTCATGATATATAACACCTTTAATATTTCAGTCATGGAGAGAGTAAGACAGTTTGGACTCTTAAGGTGTGTAGGCGCATCAAAAGCACAGATAAAAAAGCTGGTAAAAAAAGAGGGGCTTGCCATAACTCTTTGGTCACTCCCACTGGGTATAGCCATAGGTATGCTGATGGCATTTGTCTGCTCTGCCATATTGAAGTTTTTCAACAATACAATTTTTGGAGAAATTCCATTGTTCAGTATAAGCATTATTGGAATTTTACTTGGAATAGTCATTGGATTCCTTACTGTTTTTATGGCATCCCTTATGCCTGCGAGAAAGGCGGCAAGAGTTTCACCCATTAATGCCGTATCGGGAAGCAATGAGGTGAAAATATCTGTAAGCAAGAAGAAAGGCCTTTTGTCAAAGCTCCTGCGTGCAGAAATTGCAATGGGAATAAACAGTGCTTTCATGAAGAAGAAAACACTCTTTCTGATGGCATGCTCCATTGCACTAAGTATAATAATGTTTTTGGGTTTTAATGTATTTATTGATTTCATGTATGCTTCATTAAAAACCACAAAGCCCTATACTCCTGATATTTCCCTGGTTTCTGAGCAGGGCATGGGAGAAGAACTACACGCAAGGTTGTCAGGAATGGATGGAATCAAAAGAGTTTATGGGAGAAGAATGGCTTATGTTGATGCAGCTTTTGATGCATCAAGGCTTAGCGAAGCATATAAAAATGACTTTAAGAATATTAAGTTGGAAGACAATGGCCTTTTTGTACCACCGGAAAAATCCTGGCTGATCTCCTATGATGAGAACCAGTTCAGATGGGCAAAGGCGGACCTGTTGGAGGGCGAACTTTCGGAAGCCGGGATGAATGAGGGAAATGGAGTTATTGCTGTCGCATGGAACATGAGAAAAAATATATCAACTGAGACTGCCAGTCTGAAGCTTGGGGATAAGGTATATATTGACACTCCCGAAGGGAAAAAGGAGCTTACAGTAATGGGGATACTGAGGCAGGTGCCTTTTAACAGTCCGGAGCTGACACTGACTGCATTTGTTACAACTGAAGAGGTGTTTGAAAAAGTTAGGGGGGAAACCGGCTTCAAAGCAATAGACATTCAGCTTAAGAATAAAAAGGACGAAGGAACTGTTGGGGTATTGAAGAGTATGACAGGTGACGGGATTAAGCTTCTGGATGCTCGTCAGAAAAATTCTGAAATCGATCAGATGTTCCTGACAATGGCGGTTTTTGTGTATGGCTTTGTTGCTGTAATAGCAGTAATAAGCATATTGAACATTATAAATACGATGAATACAAGTGTAGCATCAAAGACAAGGTATTTTGGAATACTGAGGGCGGTAGGTATGACAGGTGCACAACTGAACAGGATGGTCCTGGCTGAGGCAACAACCTACAGCCTGACCGGATGTGCTGCAGGGAGCATACTGGGAGTACTGCTGCAAAAGGCATTGGTTATTAATTATCTGTCAAGCTTTCATGTAAAATGGAGCCTGCCGTTATTGGAAATAGTGATTATATTGGTGCTTGTAGCAATAGTTACGGCACTATCGGTAATAGGTCCGCTAAAGAGAATAAGGGCAAAGGGTATTTCTGAGGTTGTCAATTCCCTGTAAATCAGCTTTCAACAGCCACAAAGGGTGATGAGCAGTATTGTAAATGAGCAAGTCAATTCCAAGTACTTTACACTATGGGAGGTAGCCAAAGGGGTATATGCGGCAATAGAGAAGAAGGATGCCGATACAGGAAGCAATGCCGGTTTTGTCAACATGGGAGAGTATACTGTGGTATTCGATGCTTTCCTTAATATCGATGCAGCAAAGGGCCTTATAGCAGCTTCGGAAGCAGTGACCGGCAGGAAACCTTCTGTTCTTGTAAACAGCCACTATCATGCAGACCATGTGATGGGAAACTGTATGTTTGATAAGACTGCAAGAATCATCACCTCCGGGGATGTATACGAAAAGATGCTTACCGATATCACAAAAATGATGCAGGAGATTCAGGGCTATGAACCTAAAGTGCTTGAAGAAATAGAGGAGCAGATATCCAGGGGAAAAAATGAATTAAAGCTGCTGGATTTGAAAAGTGATTATAAATACTTGAGTAATGTAATGAAGCCCGGGGTAAAGCTGAGGCTGCCTGATATCACTTTCAGGGAGTACCTTGGTTTACATGGGGGAGAAAGGCAAGCAGAGCTGATTTCTGTTGGTACTGCCCATTCACCGGGAGATGTGATATTGTACCTGCCGGATGAAATTAATTAATGATTTCTGCAAGGAAAAGAATTACAGGCATGTTTTCCTCTGGACGGTGAGCATGTGACAGAAGAGAGATGGGATTTGGAATTGTAAGCAAAGGAATAATAACGCTTATGCGATAATTCCTTAATATAATATAAAGCTCAAAAGTTTCTTCTGTACGTAACATGTTGCCTCACAGATAGACAAATAATTATCTATGGATTAGAATATTATAAGGTGATGATTATGGAGAATGAAAACAAAGCTTTAAACAATAGTCTCGATAAAACATTAAAGCTATTAAGCTATTTTAATTCTGACAGACGAGTAATAGGATTGAGTGAGCTGTCAAGGCTTTCAGGCATACCAAAAGCAACAGTATACAGGATGATTTCTACTTTAGAAAGCCATGGTTTTATTAATAAGGTGAGTATATTGGGTAAGGATAATCAGTATAAACTGGGATTGCGGTTTTTGGAATATGGGAAATTGGTTAGTGAAGATCTTGAGATCAGAAGGATTGCATTGCCTTATATGGAAGAGTTAAGAGATAAAGTAAATGAATGTGTGCAGCTTATCATAAGGGACAATGATGAGGCAATGTACATTGAAAAGCTCGAATGCACGCAGTATATAAGGTTATATACCAGGACGGGTAGGCATGCTCCATTATATGGAGGCGCTTGCCCTCGGGCCATATTAACATTTTTACCTGATGATGAAATAAAAAGAATTCTTGATTCTGTACCTTTAGTTAAAGTCGCAGAAGGGACTATTGTGAATAAGGAAGAACTTTTGGAGCTAATAAAACAGGACAGGCAGAGAGGATATACCATAAGCTACGGGGAGCTGGAGCCGAAAACTGCAGCGGTTGGGGCACCTATATTTAATGATTCGGGTAGTGTGGTTGCTTCTATAAGCGTTGCGGGACCAGATCACCGCTTTACTGAAACGGAAATTTCTTATATTATAGAAGAATTGCTTAAAACAACCAGGAGCATATCAAAGGCCTTGGGGCATAATAAATAAATCGGGTTAGTTCCCACTACTATAAAGCTTATAGCGCGAAAAACAGAGTAAAAGCCATATATTTATTAATTGAATATATGGCTTTTACTCTGTTTATATTTTTAAAGTCTTTTGTTAATTAAATATCTAGCGAATTTTTTAAATATATTGCACAATTTCATAATTGGGAATATAATAAAAATACTGAAATATAAACCGCTGGTTCAAATATTGAAACGAAAGGAGAAATAACATGAGAAATATCGTTGACCTAAACAGCGATGTGGGAGAAAGCTACGGAACATATAAACTGGGGTTAGATGAAGATGTGCTTAACTATGTTTCTTCCGTAAACATTGCATGTGGCTGGCATGCAGGAGACCCTATGGTTATGGAAAAAACTGTTGCTTTAGCTAAGGAAAGAAAGCTAGGGATAGGTGCGCACCCAGGGTACCCGGATCTGCTCGGCTTTGGAAGAAGAAAAATGGATGTTACACCAAAGGAAGCAAGAAATTATCTGATTTATCAAATTGGTGCTTTGACTGCATTCGCCCAGGCAGCAGGAACTTCTTTACAGCACGTAAAGCTTCACGGCGCATTCTATAACATGGTATCAGCGGATGCTGTAATGGCAAAAGAGACAGCCAAAGCTATATATGATGTGGATAAAAATCTGATAGTTCTGGCATTAGCTGGCAGCGAGCTGGTGAAGGCATCAAAGGAATTGGGGCTTAAGGTTGCCGAAGAGGTTTTTGCTGACAGAGCTTATAATCCGGATGGTTCTTTAGTTTCCAGAAAACTCCCTGGGTCAGTAATTCATGATAAGGAGCTGGCCATAGAAAGAGTAAAAAGAATGGTTGTTGAAGGAAAGGTCACCTCAATAGATGGAACTGATATATACATAAATGCCGACTCAATCTGCGTTCATGGTGATAATCCTGAGGCAGTCGCTTTTGTAAAGCTTATAAGAGAAAAGTTAGAGACTGATGGAATACAAGTCAAAGCAATAAAAGAATTCATATAAAGGGAGGAAAACACAATGTCAACACCACAAGCAGAGTCAAAGATAGGTGATAAAAAGAGCAGATGGTCAGCCCTCATAGGGGCGGCTTTTATTATGGCTACCTCAGCAATTGGACCGGGCTTTCTGACACAAACCGCGGTTTTCACAGAACAATATAAGGCTTCTTTTGGGTTTATTATTCTACTTTCAATTATCATTGACATCGGAGCTCAAATGAATGTATGGAGAGTTATAGGAGTATCCGGGCTTAGAGGTCAGGATATTGCCAACAGGGTATTACCGGGACTTGGATATTTTGTTGCTGGATGTGTAGCACTGGGCGGACTTGCATTTAACATAGGGAATATAGCTGGTGCTGCTATGGGTGTAAATGTTTTGTTAGGTATAGATATAAAGGTAGCAGCTATAATATCCGCGGTAATAGCAATCATAATATTCTTATCTAAGCAAATAGGCGATGCTATGGACAGGTTCACAAAGGTGTTGGGGCTTTTGATGATTGTGGTAGTAGGATATGTTGCATTTGCAACTCATCCTCCTATGGGTGAAGCAGTTGTAAGGACCTTTGTACCTCAACAGATTTCTTTGGTTGCGTTGATAACAATAGTTGGCGGCAGCGTGGGCGGCTACATTACCTTTGCGGGCGGCCACAGATTAATAGATGCAGGTATTACCGGAAAGGAAAATGTAGGGGAAATATCAAAGGCTTCAGTAACAGGCATTGTAATAGCATCAGTAATGAGAGTTCTTTTATTCTTAGCTGTTTTGGGTGTTGTATCAAAAGGTTTGCAGCTAGACCCTGCAAATCCTCCAGCTTCCGCATTTAAGCTTGGTGCAGGCATATTAGGCTATAAGTTCTTCGGAGTAGTTCTTTGGGCAGCTGCCATAACTTCTGTCGTAGGTGCGGCGTACACTTCAGTATCTTTCATGAGATCCTTATCAAAGAATATAGAAAATAACTACAGATACTGGATTATCGGTTTTATAATTGTTTCAACACTTATTTTCGTTACTATAGGACAGCCGGTAAAGCTCTTAATCCTTGCCGGTTCACTTAATGGCCTTATCCTCCCGGTAACATTGGGTACTATGCTTTTGGCGTCAGGCAATAAGAATATAGTAGGTGACTACAAGCATTCCAAGTGGTTGCTGTGGGCTGGTATAATCGTTGTTGTATTAGCAGCATATGCTGGTTATAAGTCATTGCTTGGCATAGGAAAATTGTTCTAAAGCTTTATGAGAGGGTGCCCTTTGGCACCTTCTCTAAATATGAATCAAGGGTGAGGTAGTAATATGTATGAAAAAGGACGCTATTTAATATCAGGTGATAAGGGCCTGGTGGTTGAATTCGGAAATGAAATAAGTGAAGCAGTAAATACAAAGGTAAGAAATTTATATCTGGCAATTCAAAAGAATCAAATAGCAGGGATATATGAAATGATTCCTACTTATAGATCACTTATGATACAATACAACCCTCTGGAAACAGAAGTAAATAACTTGATAAAAAAGCTTATGGAAATCGAAAAGACTCTTGACAGCATCGATCTTCCAAAGCCAAGAATAATAGAAATACCAACCATATACGGTGGTGAATCTGGAGAAGATCTAAAATTTGTGGCAGAACATAACGGGATAAGTGAGGATGAAGTAATTAAGATTCATTCATCTGTTGATTATCGTATATACATGCTGGGTTTTAGCCCCGGTTTTCCTTATTTAGGAGGAATGTCCGAGAGAATAGAGACGCCCAGGCTGAAAACTCCAAGAACAAAGATACCTGCGGGCTCTGTAGGTATTGCAGGCAAGCAGACCGGTATATACCCTATGGAAAGCCCTGGCGGCTGGCAGCTTATCGGAAGAACTCCAATCAAGCTGTACAATCCTCAAAGCCAAATACCTATAATATTACAGGCTGGGGACTACCTTAGGTTCGTACCAGTTGAAAAAGATGAATATGATAGTATAAGCAGTTTGGTAGAGAAGAATCAGTATAAAATCAAAATAGTAGCAGGATAAGTAGGTGAAATTATGAAAGATATTGTAATTGTCAATCCAGGTCTTTATACTACTGTGCAGGACAGAGGAAGATGGGGATATCAAGAGTTCGGGATGCCTGTTGCCGGAGCCATGGATGACTATTCCTTAAGGGTAGCCAACCTGCTTGTAGGCAATTATGAATATGATGCCGTTTTGGAAACTACCTTGAATGGACCTGAAATATCCTTCAATATTGATGCGGTGGTTGCAATTACCGGTGCAAACATGGTTCCAAAAGTAAATGGCTATATTGTACCAATGTGGAGATCTCTGAGTCTATCTAAAGGTGATGTGCTTTCATTTTCCGTTTCCAGGGAAGGAACAAGAGGTTATATAGCTTTTGCCGGAGGTTTGGATATTCCAACTGTAATGGGCAGTTGTTCAACCTATGTCAGGGGTGGTATAGGCGGTTATGAAGGGAGAAAGCTAAAAAGCGGCGATGAAATAAATCTAAGGAACGGTAATGTTTCTATACAGCAGCTTGCTAACAGGGTTATACCATTGCAATATATACCGGAATATAAGAAGGACTGCCGTATTAGGGCTGTTCTGGGCCCCCAGGATGACTGTTTTGCAGAGGAGAGTATAGAGAAGTTTTTCAATTCTGAGTATGAGGTAACAAATGATGCGGACAGAATGGGTTACAGATTATCAGGACCTAAACTCACTCATAAAGCAGGTGCGGATATAATTTCTGACGGTATAAATCTGGGCTCCATCCAGATTCCCGGTCATGGCATGCCGATAGTTATGATGGCGGATAGACAGACTACAGGGGGATATACAAAAATAGCCACGGTAATTTCGACAGATATATCCTTAATGGCACAATTAAAGCCCGGAGATAAGGTAAGTTTTGAGAAAATTGATGTTCAGGAAGCCCATAGAATCCTAAGAGAGTATGAGGATAAAATTAATACATTAAAAAGCTATGTGGACAGTTATCAATTAAAGCCTTTGCAATCAAAACACTATAATCTCAAAATTGAAGGTGTAAGCTATGAGGTAATGGTTGAAGAGATCGGTTAACTATAGCGAAGCTTTCAGCATATAATCAGGAAGTGATAAATATGAATGAATCTAAAGATCTGGTAGCTGTAATAACTGCTGCTATTCTAGCTATGACAGACGGCAAGACGAATATAGTGGTGAAATCGATAAGAAGAACCTCAAATGGACTAAGCAGCTGGGTACTATCAGGATGGTTAAGGTATAATTGGAAATAGAATAAATATTTTATGCTAATCAATGAATGTCATTTATTTTTATGCTTAAATCAAAAATTAATGTAAAGGGGCATTGAAATTGAACAATTATCACGATTTATCACCAAAGGAAGTAAGACAGCTGATAAGAGAGGGGAAGATCACCACACCGACATCCGGAATGTGCGGAGGTTATGCACAGGCAAATCTTGTGATACTTCCCAAGAAGAATGCAGAGGATTTCAAACAGTTTGCACAGAACAACCCCAAACCATGTCCGATACTTGAAATTACAGAACCGGGAAGTTTCATGACAAAAAGGACGGCTGATAATGCAAATATCATAACCGATATACCCAAATACTTCATTTATAAAAACGGCGTTAAGATTGATGAATGTACCGATGCTGTAAAGCATTGGAGGGATGATATGGTTTGCTTCCTGATAGGCTGCAGCTTTTCCTTTGAGGAAGCACTGATAGGGGCAGGAATAGAAGTAAGGCATATAACTATGGGCTGCAACGTTCCGATGTACAGGACAAACATTCCTTGCAAGCCTGCCGGGATATTCAACGGACCCTTTGTAGTAAGCATGAGGCCTATAAAAGCTGATCAGGTGAAGAAGGCTTTTGAAATTACTGAAAAATTTCCGAATGTCCATGGCGCGCCTATACATGCGGGAAACCCAGAGGAAATAGGTATCAAGGATATCGATAAACCCGATTATGGTGACGCTGTTATAATAAATAAAGGGGAAGTGCCTGTGTTCTGGGCCTGCGGCGTTACACCACAAGCAGCCGTTGAAAATGCAAAGCCGGAAATTGTAATTACACATGCGCCCGGACATATGTTCATTACAGATATTTTAAATGAGGAGATAGAAGAGAAGTTGTTTTAATTCGGATACCAAAATAAAAAAGGACTCCACTCTATGAGTGTCAGCCCTTTTTCTATCTATCTAAATTTAAGGAATATGCTATTTTAAATTGGCGGGAGTATGTGGGAATCGAACCCACCCATGAGGCTACCAACCCCAAACACTGGTTTTGAAGACCAGAGGGCACACCAGCACCCATCTACCCCCATATTATTATCGGCAGTATATCTGGTTTTTATATGCCTCACACATCTACAGATGATATCATAATCCAAATTAAAATGCAATGGTGTACAAAGGTGAAAAAAAGCTTAAAAAAACCGAAACTTCTATGCTTATGGCAAATAGCCTCTTTAAGGCTGAATCCATCTTGCTAGAGCTTCGGTTTGTTTTCTATCACTGGCGAAACCTATCGGGGGATTGGGCGATTTCATGCTTCATCTGCTCTATAATTCTTCGCACCATTTCACCGCCGACCTTGCCGCATTGTTTTGCCGACAGGTTGCCTTTGTAGCTGCTGCCAAAATCTATTCCAAACTCTGAGGCGATGGACTTTTTCAGATTATCCATTGCACCTTCCGCTTCAGGTACGAGAATTTTCTTGCTTCGCCTGTCGGTTCTTCTTCCTGCTATTGTCTTATATGTTGTTTCGGTATTTTCTGCCATCATAAAACACCACCTTTCAATGTTAGTATTCTATGGATTTTACATTTACATGAGTTGAAAATATAGGATAAGCAAAAAGAAAAATGAAAAAGCTATAATATGAAATTAGTAAGCAAATATACAGTGAGCGGTAATGTAACGACACTTAACAATGTGGTTATAAACACACCAATTGAGGCAAACAATGGCTCGGAATCAAACTGTTTTGCAAAAATTGCATTTGTTGCACCGGATGGCATGGCAGCCATTATTGTGCAAATTGATATTACCATATTATTAAAGCTCATAAGCTTTAAAATATAAGCTGTTGCCAGAGGAATAAGAATAAGCCTTATTGCCGAAACAAGATAGACCTTTTTATTTGAGACAAGCTTTGCGGCATCTATTTCTGCAATTAATGCTCCTATTAGAATCATTGAAAGCGGAGTAGTCATTTTTCCGGTCAGATCAAAGGCTGTTTGGAGAGAATAAGGAAGCTTAAACTGAAATAAAAACATAATGAGTGCTATTAAGGTCGAAATCGACCCGATATTCAGCAGCTTTTTAAAGTCTAATTTTTCCTGCCTGTCAAACAGTAAAATTCCATAAGTCCACAGAAAGACTGTAAACACAAGGTTTACAATTGTGGTATAAAAGACGCCTATTTCTCCGAAAAAAGCCCTGGCAACCGGATATCCCATAAAACCTACATTTCCGAACACTATTAGCGAAGAGAATACGCTGGCGGACTTTTTATCGAAGTGCAAAGCTCTGGTTGTCAGCATGGATAAACATATTGTCAATAAATAAGACGCTAATGTGATTAACAGAATGCTTATCACATTTGGCAGTACTTCATTGTTACGCTCAAAATTGGTGGAAGAGATTACAAGAGCCGGGAGCGCAACCTTCATCAGGAGCACCGACATTGAATCCTCCATGCCTTCGTTGATGATCTTCGCTCTTTTTGCGGCTATTCCTATAAACATAATAATAAATAGTATCAGTATCTGGCTAATTGCTGTATTGAAATCCATATATACACCCCGGCTATCATTCTACGCAAAATTGTGTAATAAAGTTGCATTATAAAAATAAATATAACATAGATTTATAAATATGTACACAAACAGGCTATGCTGCATTTGGCTGAGAGCCGGAGAATGGGGGGAAGAATATGGTTGGCAATGAAAGGGATGAATATCTTCATAAAGAAATATGTGCTTTGAATGAAATTCTCACACCCCTTGTAAGCTCTTATAGGCTGTCTGTTGGAGCAGCTGAAGAGTTCAACAAGATTGCCCTTGCCCACCGCAAGGATGTTGAAGAGGCTATAGACCGGGCTGATGATTTGGGGCATTTGGTTGATGAGGTACAGAGAAAGCTCAAGAAGTATATGAAAAGGTATTTTGCGGAGCTTGATTACAAGCTGGAAAATATGGAAGAGATACGTGAAAATATAGCAATGCGTGAAAAGCTTAATTCCAAACTGAATAAGATGTCAGACAGTAAAAAAGGAGATGTTTGAAGCTTGGTCAAACATCTCCCTGCTATTTATTCCATACTAAAAAGTATTGAGAAGGTTTGTAAGATCTACCAGATGCTTTTTCTCCTCATCCAATATCAATGTAAGAGTACCGAGAGTTTCAGGTGACTTTGTATTTTTGATTATTTCGTTATAGAAGAGTATAGAGTTTTTCTCTGCATTTATTCCTATGCGTAAAGCATCCTTCACAGAATCCATATTTTTTATGCTTTCCAGCTCATACTCTTTAAAGACCTTATTTGCTACAAGGGCTTTCATATATACTGAAACATTTTCATCGTACAGATATTCATCACTCAGATTGTTTGTTTCAGAAACAATCTTGTGGAGGCCTGAGAACAATTCAGCATGTCTTTTTTCCTGTTCAGCAAGCAGTATGAAAATACTGCTGATCCTTTCATCGCCGGTAAGGGCAGCTGCCTTACGGTAGAATTCCTGGCCTTCCTTCTCCATATCCATAGCCATTTTTGTGATTTCTATAATATTGAATTTTTCCATATTATGTGCACCTCCATATATAATATAAATAAAGTTACTTCAGTAATTGATATATTAATACTACAAAAAGTTACTATATCCTTCCTGGTTTTGCTTTTTACAGAAAATTTCTATGGTTTAACCATACCTGCAGCAGTATTAAGGAAGTCATCAAGCTTATCGGTATCAGGGCCTCCGCCCTGGGCTGTGCGGGCATTACCTCCGCCTTTTCCGCCTATAATGGGGAATACCGCTTTGATTATACTGTTCATATCTATGTTAACATCCTCAGAGCGGGTAAATATTACTTGAGCGTTTTCATTTCTGCAGGCAAGCAGTGCAACAGTACCGGGTACTTGTGTCAGATGCTGTGCAAGCAGCTTTGCATCATTTATACTCCTGCCGTCGAAAATTCGGCTTATCAGCCTTATGCCATCTTGTACCGGGCACTCCTTTATGATTTGTTCTGCTTCGTATTTTATAAGCTCCTGGGTAGCCGCTGAAAGCTGTTTTTCTGCTGCTCTGCAGTCATTCAGAACCTTGCCTACGGCATTCAAAATATCACAATCTCGGACTGACAGCTTTTCTCCAAGGCTTCTGATGATGGAATTCTGTACGCTATAATCCTTCAAAGCCCTATTGCCGCATACAAAGGTAAATCTGATTCCTCCCTTGCATTTCTCCCAGCTTTTTATTTTTATCATCCCTACTTCACCGGTTGCTCTGACATGTGTGCCGCCGCAAGGCGAATAGTCAAACTCTTTAATTTCAACTATTCTTATATTCTCACTGACTTTAGGCTTTTTCCTCAAGGGCATGCTCTTAAGCTCTTCATCGGTAACCACCCTTGCCGTAACAGGCAGGTTGCTGTAGATTATATCATTTGCCATAGTCTCAATATGTTCTGCATCACTGTCGCTGAAGCTTTCTATATTGATCTCTATGCTTACAATATCTTTACCCAGGTGGAAGCTGTCAGTACTGCCTTTGAACAGTCTTTCAAAGCATTCAGACAGTATATGCTGTCCTGTATGCTGCTGCATATGGTCAAAACGCCTCGTCCAATTGATAATTCCTTTAACTTCCTTTGACCGGAGCGGTTCGCTGACAATGTGAAGAAGCTCTCCTTCCTTTTCAACAACCTGCAGCACATTAACATCATTCAGATTTCCCGTGTCAAAGGGCTGCCCTCCCCCTTCGGGATAAAAGGCAGTACGGTCCAGTACTACACCATATTTATCCTCATAGGGTATGACATCGATAACTTTAGCATCAAACTCCTTCAAATAAGGATCATCATTATACAACAGTTCAGTTTTCATTTGTACCTCCAAGATAATTGCCCAAGACTCCAGACATGAGACTCGAGTGTTTTTCTGTATGCGCTTCGAAGCCCTTCTTAAGTTCTCGTGTCTCGTATCTCGCATCTCGTATCTAATTAATCATTTTTAGTTTAGCATTTCCATTAATTCAATTCAATAATAGTTAATATTTATACTTGTGGGACAAAGTAGGTCAAAAACTTAAGTAGCAAGCATATTATGTATTAGAAGAAAGGAGGTGGCAATATGAGTCTTAATGAAACAGTAGTAATTCCAATAATATTGGCTATCGTGCAGCTTGTAAAAGGGCTTGGACTGCCTAAGAAATTTTCTGCTCTTGTAGCTGTTGTAGTCGGTGCCCTCATTGGTGTTTTCTTCATGGAGCCGCAGAGTATTCAGATAGGAATTTTTAAGGGAGTAGTATATGGCCTTACGGCATCAGGGCTCTATTCAGGAACAAAGAACACCTTTGAACAGGTCAACCACAAAAAGCGCAAATAACGCAAAAATAAACATTTTTAAAAATTATTTGGGATCTTGTTCCATACTATGAGTAATAAGACTGGATTTTGCGTAATAATATAAGAAATAAAAAATCAGAAGAAGTACGTAACAATCTTAGATACTGCATCATAGATGGGAAACAATTAAAATGAATAGAAAAAGAGCTTTATTCAGGGGCTTTGCTCTTATTATACTGCTGCTGCTTGCTGTACTTTCGGTACTGGCATTCAGGTATATGAATGGGTTATCACTTCAGCAGGTAAAAACAGCAATAGAAAGCTTGGGTGCAATGCCCTCAGTAGTTTTTATTTTAATATGTATTGCACGCGGGGTATTGTTTATACCCTGCGGACTGCTGTCTGCCTTGGGCGGTATGCTTTTCGGACCGCTTATGGGTACTATTTTTTCTCTTTTAGGACTTGCTGCAGGTTCTTTTGTCACCTTTTGCCTGGCAAGAGGCTTTGGCAAAGGGTGGGCCCAGCGTATGCTGGGTTATAAGTATGATATGTATGAAGGTTATATTTCGAGGGACTCTTTTTACAGCATATTTTTAATGAGAGTGGTACCGATTCTGCCCTTTGATGTAGTTTCCTGCATAGCAGGAATGTCCAGAGCGAGAGCTGACAAATATATGCTGGCTACCTTGATCGGCTCTTTGCCTGGAGTGTTCATATACGTTTTTTTTGGAGATTCCTTAAGGAATTTGTCCATCAAAAGATTGGCTTTTTCAGCTATCCTTATGGCAATTTTTGCTGTATTGCCTTTTTGTTATAGGCAATTGGTGAAATTGATTCGAAAAACTGCATAACTGTGCTGTATAATAAAAAAATCAGCAAATACACAAATTATGGCAGTATATATTTATTCTTCTGAGGTTAAATTAAACTCAGGAGGTGAAGTGAATGGGAAATGATACAGCTAATAATGGTCAGCAGAGAAGATCGACAGGTACTGGTGTGATAGGGTTTATTATCAGGTTCGTAGTTGCTGCAATAGTACTTATGGTTACTGCCTATTTCGTTCCGGGTTTCAGTATGCGCGGAGGCTTTACAACTGCACTTATAGGTGCACTTGTGATAGCAGCAGCAGACTTTCTCATTGAGAAACTTTTTGGATTTGATGCGTCTCCTTTAGGCAGGGGGATATCAGGCTTCCTTATATCAGCAGCAGTAATATATTTCGCACAGTATTTGGTGCCCGGCATGGCAGTAAGCTTGCTGGGAGCTGTAATAGGGGCACTGGTAATTGGACTGATTGACACAATATTACCGACAAGATTTATTTAAGACTTCAAATAGCTGCGGAATGCAGCTATTTCTTTTAGTTCAGCTAATAGTGGTAAATTATTACTATATAGTATATAATCTATTTTATAATGCATAGGAAAGTGTAAATTTCCTTTATAAAAAGTAAATCATTGATTAATATCTCTTATAATCAGTTTATCGGAGGGGTAACATGAAACTTACGGTATTAGGCAACAATGGACCGTATCCAAAGGCTGGAGGTGCATGTTCCGGTTTTCTGCTGGACAGCGGCGCTGCTAAAATTGTATTGGATTTTGGGAATGGTGTTCTAAGCAGGCTGCAGCAGTATATAGATATTGAAGAAATATCCGCTATTATTCTCTCGCATCTTCATAGTGACCACATGGGCGACATAATGATACTTCGATACGCTGCCGATATCAAGCTGATGAGGGGGCAAATGGAAAAGCCTATAAAGATTTACGCACCGGCAGAGCCTGCAGAAGAATTCAAGAGGCTTAAATACAAGGAAGCCTTGGAGGTTATAGAGATAAATCCCGACGAAAAGCTTATTATTGGTGGTATGAAAATCAGCTTCATGGAAATGGTTCATGGTTATAAGGACTACGCAATTTGTGTAGAAAAAGGCTCAAAGAAATTCGTATACTCCGGTGATACTTGTGTAAATGGCAGCCTTGTCGAATTTGCAAAGGATGCCGGCCTTTTCATTTGTGAAGCGGGACTGCTGGAAAGGGATGAAAAACATATAAGGGCCATGCACCTGACAGCGAGAGAGGCAGCACAAATTGCAGAGGATGCAGGCGTAAAGAGGCTGCTGCTTACTCACTTTCTTCCGGGCATAAAGCTGGAGCATTATATAAATGAGGCAATGTCGGTATATAACGGGATTATGGAAATAGCAGGAGAGAATAAGAGCTATTTCATTTAGTGAGATTTGTATAAAAATGATAAAATTGTAATTATATAGAAGGAAAAAGAAAGTTTTGGTAGAAATCATATAGTGAACCACAAGAAATTTAATTTGGATGTGGAAGTATGACAGAAATCAACCAAAGCTTTGAAATCAACCGTGGGAAAAATGAAATGGCAGGGTTTGCCCTTTCGTTCTTTTGCGGCATATTGGCTGGAAGCGTTATATTACCTGGTATGTTTATAATACTGGGTAGTTTTTTATTGTCTGCAGTTATTTTGTATATTAACAGGAGAAACAGGACAAGCCTTAAAGCCGCTATTTTTCTTGCAGTTTTCTTGGCAGGAATGCTGAATTACAGCCTTGCTTTCTCCAATGGCAGCAGGCTTGATGCATTGGACGGGAAAACTGCAGTTTTTGAATGCGTAGTCATTGATAATCCTGTGAAAAAAGGAGACTACCTGCAGTATACGGCCAAATGCAAGTCAGTAGTCAGCGAAGGAAAGCATTTTAACTACAGCGAGAAGGTTTTCTTAAGAATAAATGCAGAAGCTGCATTCAGCTTTGGTGATAGGATATCGGTGACAGGTGAGTGTACAAGTATATCAGGAAGGAGGAATCCCGGAGACTTCGATTACAGGCTGTATTACATAAGCAAGGGTATAAGCAAGACAATAAAAGCCAATAACGTATCCCTGCTGAGAAAGGATAGCGCCGGGGTTTTTGCCGCACTGCTGCATTCATCCAAGGAAAAGGTCAGAAATACTATAAATGAAGCCTTGCCGGAAGATGAGGCGGCAATACTTGTGGGAATAATAACGGGTGACAAGACTGACCTTGACGAGGATACAAGGGATGCGTATATGAAGACGGGGTTATCACATATACTTTCTGTTTCCGGACTACATGTAGGCTTCCTGATGCTGCTGCTTACGTATGCACTGATGCCCTTCAGATTGGAGAAGAGGCTTCAAGGGGTAATAACAATTCTTGTAATAACCTATTACATACTGCTGATCGGTGCTCCGCTTCCCTCTGTAAGAGCCTTGATAATGCTTGCAGTATTAATGGCGGGAAAGGCAATTGGAAGAGATTACGACCTGCTGTCGTCAGTATCCTTTGCAGGAATGTCAATGCTCATTTTTAAGCCGATGGCCATACATGACCCCGGTTTTATGATATCTTTTGGTGCTATGTATTCCATCGCGCTTATTTATCCTTCTTTTTACAGTAAGTTCCGATTCATTCCGGCAGTTATAAGGAGTTCTGCAGCTCTGTCCTTGGCTGTTTGGTTCGGGCTTGCTCCGGTATTGGCACACTATTTCAACTATATTTCTGTCATAAGCATAATAATAAACATTATTGCTGTACCCCTGTCCTTTATAATAACAGTTGCCGGCTTTGTGGGGGTTTTCATCGGCATAGCCTCTAAAGCTTTGGCATTATACGTTTTTTCTGTGGATTACTATCTTATAAGCCTCCTTACGTATATTATTCAAAAGGCTTCTGAGCTTCCAATGGCTGGTTTTTATATTCCGAAGCTGCCCATATATTTTTACGTCTTATACTATGCAGGCTTGGGCCTGGGACTTGCGTACTGCAATAATGTCTTTTTCAGAGCGTATATCAGAAATTATGCATTGGCTTATCTGCTTGCTGCTGTTACTGCACTTTCAATCTATAACCTGCCGTCAAAGGATTTGAAAGTGGTATTCTTTGATGTGGGCCAGGGGGACAGCTTCTGCATAATTACTCCCGGAAAAAAGGCAGTATTGGTTGATGGAGGCGGGTCTTCCGCAAATGGAGATTATTATTATGACGTGGGAGGCAAGATAACACTCCCGGCACTGCTGCATCAGGGAATATGGGGAATAGACACTATAGTGGTATCCCATCTGCACGATGATCATATGGAGGGACTGCTTAAGGTAATAGAGACATATCCGGTGAAAAACCTTATACTGCCAAAGGTTTCTGCCGGCACTGACAGTATTTCGGGGAACAGTGACACTTTATTGGAGCTTGGCAGGAGAAAAGGGATAAAAATTTATAGGCTGGGAAAAGGAGATTATATGAGTCTTGGGGGAGGGGTAAGAATTGATTTTCTGCTTCCGGAGGGAGAAGCCAAGGCTGATGAAAATGAAAATTCACTGGTAGGAATGCTGTCCTATGGGGACTTCAGTGCCCTGCTTACAGGAGATATAGGTAAGGAGACAGAAGCTTTACTGCCCGCCGGGATTATAAGGTCCAGCGTGTTGAAGGTGCCTCACCATGGCAGCGGAAGGTCCTCCTCGGAAGAGTTTCTTATGGGTGTAAAACCAAAGGTAAGTGTGGTTTCGGTGGGCAGAAACAATTTCGGGCATCCATCGGAGGAAACATTGAAAAGACTGAGTAATAGCGGAAGTATTGTATATAGGACTGATGAAAATGGAGCGGTAATAATAACCACAGACGGGAAGAATATGAAGGTAAAGACTGTAAAGAAGTAGTTTTAGACCTAAGATACGGGATTCAAGCTAAAGTGTAATTCTATTTAGTGCTAAGTTTCTTTACAAAACAGGTCCTGGGCTTTATGTAAATTTTTAGTAATAGTATCATAATATCAGTGAAATAATTTTTAAATTTGTGTAACATTTTGAGAGTATTATATGTCTTATAGGTAAGAGGGGTTAGAAATATGTTTTTTAGTTTTACAAGCGGCAAGGATAATGAACGCTATGAATATTCCATTGAGGTATTATTTCAGGAAAATTACGATAGGGCCTATAACACGGCAATAGCTATCCTTTTAAATAAGGAACTGGCAAAAGATGCAGTGCAGGAAGCGTTTCTAAGGGCATTTTTAAAGATTGACACTTTAAACGATAAAAGCAAATTCAGTATATGGATTTGCTCCATCACTAAAAATATATGCAGGGATATGCTGCGGCAAATATGTAAGCAGAGAAGTAGAAACATATCCATCTATGATGAAGAGGGTAACCTTAAAAATAATATTATAGAATTAGGTGATTTTAATGTTCCTGATAAAATATATGAGGATCATGAGGCTAGACAGGAATTAAAAGCACTTATTGATGAAATAGATGCTGACACACAGACAATCATTAATTTGAGATATTTTGAGGATTTTACGTATGAGCAAATCGCCGAATATATGGATACTAAAGAAAACAATGTAAAGGTTAAGCTGCATAGAGCAAAACACAAGGTGGCAGAGAAGATAAAAAAGCATCTTGCTATGGGGGGATTAGATAAAAATGTCTAAAGACTTTGATTCTTTTATAAAAGAGCTGGTAAAGGAAAGAATTGATGAAATGCCGCGCCCACCAAAAGATGAGGTGTGGAGGCAGTTAATAACACAGTTAAGGCAGGAACATAGTAAAGAAAGAAAGCTAAAAATATTAAAGCAGTTAAGGTCAGCATTTACCGCATGTATGGTAATTATCTTTTTAATAGTACTGTATATAAACCCCAATACTCATGTAGCAGCTTTTACCAATAAGATTATAGAAAGTATAGTTGTAATGACGGAGAATACTGTTAAAATCTATAAAAAGGTTGACTCTACTGCTGGCGATAATACTGATTACCTTTTCGGCAGAGATATTGACGATCCGAGGATTGGTGAAGCACAAAAGAAAGTACACTTTAGACTGTTTATCCCGGGATATATACCCAAAGATTTCAAGTTAGACAGTATTGATGTATTAAATAAGAATGAAAAAAAGGAAACAGTGACTTTCTTATATAAAAATGCTAATAGTGACAAAAAAGATTGTTTTGAAATTAGGCAGCAGAGTTACTCAGATGATGCAAGTGTTACTATGAATATCGAGAAGGATGAAAGTACAAAAATTGAAAATTTAACTATTGACGGAATAGAATATACTTTGATAAGTCATGAAAAAAATCTTAATGGTCTGTTATGGGATAATGGTAATATTGGATGTGAAATAAGTGGTAATATTAGCAGGAATGATATAATTGAGATTGCAAAATCAATGAAGTAGGGTGTACTAAAAAGTACACCCCGTTTTTTACTATTCTACATATATGTATGAAGATGTTGAATTTTGGGTTTCTGTTTGCGAGACGTATTTAATGTAGTGTACAGCTCTTGTTCTGTAATAGTTGCCGTGCTGATAATTTGCATTAGCCCCATCCGTTACGCTTTTAGCGTTATATTTGGTAAAAGACCAGCTTTGTACATCAACCCACTGCGAACCATTCCATTTTTGAAGATATAATGTAAGTTTTACTTGGTCTGACAAATAATTAGATACTGTTGAACCTTCAAGATATAAATCGGTTCCGGTGTTGTCTATAGAACAGTAATAGTTATAAAATAGGTCGCTTTGAATAGATTCGATAGTATTTGTATCTATACTTCTGCCATGCTTGGGATCGGTGGACTCGATACCTTCCGTAGGTTTTGAAGGCTGATTTGCCTCTGCGTTTGCAAAGGCCGCTACTTGAAGGGATAAGACTATCAATAGAGTAAAAACAACTATTTTGAAACACTTGTACATTCTAATTTCCCCTTTCGTTTATATAATATTTTTCTCATTATTGAAGACGAAATAGATGCTAATAATGTTACAATATTTTCCAAAATAAATATTGGAAAATTTACCAATAATCTGTAACAAAACTTACTTCTATATCGTCTTAAACTATACCAAGGGAAAATTTACTCCCTTGGTAAACGAAAGGAGGTGGACGAGCTATGTTATGTATTAGATCGCCTGATAAATACAAAAGGCTCTCGCATATCCTCATATCCTGACCCTCGCAAAGTCTTTTGATTGTATGGATATTTAAAGAGCCTATGCATAAATTGTACAATATGTAAAGAAAAAGGTAAATGTTAGTAATATATTTAAAGGAGGTATAATATGAAAATAAATACAAGAGTTATACTATCGTTGTTGCTAGTACTTACATTGAGTTTTTCTAGCATTGGGGTAGTTAGTGCAAGCGAAAATAATGAGGATGAAATAAAAAGCGTAATTGAATTGTATTTTACAAATGAATTAGAATCTATACGTAAAGGTAACATGGTAAATAATGACTCAATAATCAAATATGAAAAGCTTATAGAATATGCAAATTTAAATAATGACTTAAAAGCATCGTGGTATAACGAAATTGAGGAAAGGTTAATTGATTATAAACTGTTAGTTGATTATGAATCGATTAATTTTAAAGGAAATTCTTGTGAGGTTATAGTAAACAAAGGTGTAGATTTGATATTTGAGAAATCACCTGAAATTGTACAAAAAGCTAGAGGTGAAAGTCATATATTCATACTTAAGAAATTTGACGATAGATGGTTTATAGAGAAAGACATATTTGAAGAAGGCGAAAACGCTAATTTACTGTATTCTGAATATATCAAAGATATTAATTATGCTAAAATGTTAGATAGAAAAATGGATGTTTTAAGAGAAAAGAAAACCAAAGTTAAAGATGAAGCTGTAAAACTAAAAGAAGATTTAGTAAAATCAAATAAAATTTTTGAGAATTCAAAAAATAACCAGGAAAGTGATTTATCTATACTTACAACATATGATGGAAATGCTGCTGTTGATTATGCTTATATTTATTGGGGGCCAGATTCATCTGATTGGAATACTGCTGAGTATTCATCATATGATTCAGATTGTACAAATTTTGTATCTCAGTGTATACATGCGGGTGGTATCCCGACCACAACAACTTGGCATAAGGATACATACGCATGGATAAGGGTAGTAGAATTTAGAGATTACCTAGTGAACAATAGTATAGCCACAGAGTATAGCTGGCAATCAAACTGCAAAGAAGGAGATGTAATACTGTTACTACCCACTTTAAGTGCCAAAGAATTGCCCAAGTTGCATGACCGA